>JBARIF010000123.1:0-16630 GCA_049799615.1 Terriglobales bacterium | reverse complement strand
CCAGCGCCTGGCAACAACGCCGTGGCAAGAACTCCCGCAGCCAGCGTGCGGGAGAAACGACCGCCGTCAAAGACTGCGACGCCGAGCACGGTGCCGACGTAGGTCGTACTGCCGGCGACCGCGATCGACTCGACTTGGCGATCAGGCAGTCCCTGCGCTTCCCCGAAGGAGTCGGTCTCACCGGCATGCCAGTGGAGTGCGCCCTGATTGAGCGTTCCCACCCACAGGTCTAATTCCGTACCCGCGAGCGTTGTGACGTAAAGATTCCTGAGGGTCGGGTGCAGGGCGGTTATTTTCTTTCCGTCGTAAAGCAGCACGCCGAGCTTTCTGGTTCCAATCAACAGATGTCCGGAGGCTGCGGGCAAGATCGAGGTGATGGTGCGCGCACTTGCGTCCTGGGGAAAAATCTGCCGGAAGGTGCGGCCGTTGAAGACCAGTAAACCATCCCGGGCTGTGGCAATGACCAGTTCCGGTTCCTGTGAGTCCGCCAACAACGCCGGCGCGATCGCGACTAGAGAGGAGGAGGGCAAATCTCTTCCCACGGCGTAGTGCCGGAGCAAAGTCCCCCTGGCGTCATATTGCGTGAGCCCGGCCGGGCCCGCAATGAAGAGGTCGCCGTGAAAGCGGGCTGCCTGGACGAAAACCGCTGGCGTGCTGATCGACTCGAAGACTTGTTCCTGCGGTTCGGAAAGCGGCCGGACCATGAAGCGTATCTCTGCCTCCGACCGAACTTCTTCGGTGGCGGTACGCAAGGCTCGGGAAGTTCTCCAGCCGACAACGCCTGCGAGCATGAAGAGAATTGCTGCTCCTGCTGCCGCAACCGCTCGCCACCACCCTCTGAAACTCCAGTTCATAAGATCCCGAATGCCAGCCCGAATTGCAGCGAAGATGAACTATAAACCCGAGGGACAACAACGCGTAACCAGGATGCAGTGCAGCGGCCAAAGTCATGCTTATTGATAGAAAACGACTTACGAGAAAAGGAGGGATCAAACTTGTGTCGGTTGACACACAGTGTGTAGGAACCAACAAGGAAAGACGCCGGCTACTTCGCGGGCCTAGCGGTAAGGTCGCGGGGTACCTGGCGAAAAGCCAGGGTGGTGGAAGCGAAGCCAAAGATCTCCGCAAGTCCTAGTGTGACAGTCCTACATAATTTCCATAGCCGACGATCACCGTGGATCCCACCAGCAACAAAAGAGCCAACGCCAGCAGCCGGCCTGCCTGCACCCCCGCGCCTTTCCATTCCTTCAACCCGATGCCCCACAAGCTGCTGAAGATGATGATGCTGGCCATGTGTAGCGTCCAGCTGGAAAATTTGTACTTGCCCATCTGGGTTTCGCCCATCGAGTAAAAGAAAAACTGGAAGTACCAGGTGGTACCAGCCAGGGCACAGAGCAAATAGTTCGCCAGCATGGGAACTCGCGCCCCACCTGCCTTTCGCATCGCCGGCGCCTCTTGTAGCGCGACGGAAGATTGCGCCCGCAGTTTGGCAGACGGCATGTGCTCCACCACTTCCCGGCTGGGCGCATCGACGGCGGTTTCGATAATCACCTCGTCGTGAACCTGGTCATTGATCTCGCGCGAAATTGACGTGAAGTACTGGTAGCCGGTTTTGTTGCGAACGTTCAGAATCACGCACCAGATAAAATTGGTGGTAAAGCCACCCAGCAACACCACCACCAGTACCGGCAACCCCTGCCACAGATCCGGGGTTCCGTGTTTGATCGTCAGCGCCTTTATGGGATCTCCCGCTGCCAGGCCGTAGGCGAAACAGGCGCTCATCACACCGGAAAGGACCGCCACGCCGACGCCTTTCTTCAAGTCGAATTCCTTGATCGTCTCCTTCTGCTGTTCCGGCGACATGGCCCGCTCTTTATAGATGCCCGCCAACCCGGCTGCCGCGATCCCGAGGAGGCAAACAAAAATTCCCAGCAGAATGATTCTTCCCGAGGCCGTGCCGACCACCTGGCTCATGAATTCGCCGCGGAAGATGGGAGGGATGAGCGTCCCAAAGGCGGCGCATAGACCCAACACCACGGCCATCCCGAGCGATAGTCCCAGATACCGCATGGTCAGGCCAAAAGTGAGACCGCCGATTCCCCATAGAAGGCCGAAAAAGAATGTCCAGAAAATAACCGTTCCCGAGGTCTCGTGGAGCACCGGCAACAAATCTCGAGTCATGAGCAGAGCAAAGAACCAGGGAGCGATAATCCAACTGAAAAAGCCGCCCGCGAGCCAGAATGTCTCCCACGCCCATCGCTTCACGCCACGATAGGGCACGTAGAAACTCCCGGATGCCAAGCCACCCAGCCAGTGGTACAGCACGCCAATTATGGGATTTGGATTCATATCATCCTCGAGATCTGAACTCCACCTGCTCCGTGTTTGCCCCGCACGCTTGCACGCCTTCGATGCCGGGCAGAGCTGCGCCGCAGACGTGCACGTTCCGCTGAACCGTAGTATCCTGCGTCCATTGTTGTCAATAGTAAGTTATTTTTCCTATTGAACTTTGCTGAGGTTCCCACACGCTACTGCGCGCTTCCTCACCGAGGACTCGCGTGAATCGATAACAGCCGTCCCGGTTGCTGGCCATATTGTTCTATGGGTCGCTTTGTCACGCCGCGGCGGCGCTACAAGAGTAAAGCATGAGGAGATCCTATGCCGCGCGTAGCCTTTCGCTTGCGAATCAAGGCCGATGCCATCGAAGGATATGAAAAAGATCACGCCAAGGTATGGCCGGAATTGCTGGCCAAGCTGAAAGAAGTTGGCATTTCTGACTATTCGATTTTTCGCCGCGACCAGGACCTTATCCTGGTGATGCGCGTGAAGGACTTCGAAGCCGCCTGGGATGCGCTGGCCATCGACCCGATAAATCTGCGCTGGCAGGCGGAAATGGCGAAATACTTTGAGCCCGTACCCGGCCTTCTGCCAGGAGAGCGTTTCGCTATGATGAAGGAAGTTTTCTATATGGAGTAGAAGTCAACGGATTGCTGCACTGCATGATACCCGGACGCCCGGTCTGGGTGGGCGAGCCACGCTCGCTTGCACTTTATCGATTGCGCAAGCCAGCCGGGCTTTGCCGGGCCGGGCGGGCGGGGACACCCGCCCCTACGTGATTTGTGGTGTACACGGCCCTCCACCGCGGGTGTTGGACTCCTTAGGCGAAAAGCGGCGGTCCAAGTTATATTCTTTAGGCATTCATCGTCGTCAGTGAGACACACGCGATTGACACGCTCAACTCCCAAGCGGCTCTACTTGATCCCGGTGCTCTCGAAGGCGCTCGACATCCTCGAGCTGCTGCAGAACGAGCAAGGTCCGCTCGCGCTGGAAGCCATCTACCAGCGGACCAATATTTCCAAGACCACGGTTTATCGCATTCTGAAAACATTTGTGCATCGCGGCTACCTGGCCCAGTCGCAGGACGGCTTGTACCGTCTGGTAGCTCGGCCGAAGAAAGCACGCTTCGGTTTTGGCAGCCAGTCGGCGGAGATGCCTTTTTCAGAAGCGGTGACGGACAGCCTGAAGGCAGCTTCCTCAGCTGCCGGAGTTGACCTGATTGTGCTCGACAATCGTTACGATGGTTCCACCGCTTTGCATAACGCCGACGAATTCGTGCGCAACCGGGTTGACCTGGTGATCGAATTTCAGATCGATCAGCATGTCGCGCCGGTGCTGGCAGACAAGATCGATGCCGCGGGCATCCCGCTGATTGCGGTGGACATACCGCATCCCCACGCTACTTTCTTCGGAGTAAACAATTACCGGGTGGGCTTCGAGGCCGGGGAATGCCTGGCCCAGTACGCGAAGAAACTTTGGGATGGCAAAGTGCGCTGGGTCCTGGGATTGGACATCGAAGAAGCAGGCCCGCTGGTGCAGAGCCGCGTAACGGGAGCTTTCGAAGCCATCCGCTCCCGGCTGCCGGGAATTCCGCCCGAGTTTCTGGTTCGCATGGACGCCCGCGGCCTGCGCGACAAAAGCTGTCAACTGGTGCTCGACTTCCTGCGACGTCACCCCAAAGATCGTGGCATTCTGATCGCCGCTGCTACCGACACCAGCGCGCTGGGCGCGGTGCAGGCGGTGCGCGAGTTGAAGCGAGAGAAATATGTCGCCATTGTCGGACAGGATTGCATTCCCGAAGCTCTGAAGGAAATTTCCTGTGCTGACAGCCCGCTGATCGGCTCGGTCTCCCACGAGGCTCACAGCTACGGTCCCCGCCTGATCCATCTGGGGCTATCGTTGCTGAGCGGCCACCGCGTCGCACCTTATAACTATGTCGAACACAAACTAGTGACCGGTTCGTGGCTGCCGGAGCACAGCCTGACAGCCTGATCCCAGGTTGTGCGGGTCAGTCACTGACGTCCGCCGCTTTTGACGTTGATTTTGGGTTGGTTTAGGGCTCAGCCAGCAGCGCAAGACAGAACAATCAAGCGGCGGGCGGGGACGCCCGCCCCACACTCGTAAGTTCTCTTATAGAAATTGTTGCCCTATTGCATTCGTAGAGTATGATTAGCTGCGACTTTCGGGGCGGCTCGGTAGTTTGGGTATGATGGCGGGCTGACCGAGGCTTTCCTGCGATGAATGATGTCTCGCACGATCGGGACACGGGGACAGGCGACAAGCTCATGGGCGGGCCAGAGAACGATCCTGGGGGCCGAGTTCGGCGCAATCCGCCGGTGCTGGCGGCCGTGGATTTGGGCGCTGAGAGCTGTCGCGTTTCCTTGCTGCGCTGGGTCAACGGGCAGCCGGAAATTCGCCTGGTGCACCGCTTCCCCAATTCCGCCCGCGATGAAGGAAACGGCCTGCGCTGGAACATCGCCGCCATCTGTGACGGCGTGGAAGAAGGCTTGCGCGCCTGCGCGCAACTCTCACCTGAAGGAATCGCCGCCATCGGCGTGGATGGTTGGGCCGTGGACTATGTACGCCTGGATCCAGACGGACAACCGGTCGAAGACCCTTTTTGCTATCGCGATGAGCGCAATGTGGGGGCGAAAAACCAGGTGCTCGCCCGGATTTCCGCCGAACGCCTTTACGAACTTACCGGAGTTCAGATCATTACTCTGAACACGCTGTACCAGCTGCACGCCGATAGTCGCGCGCAGCAGAATCTTCCGTGGGTAAACTTACCGGAGTTTTTGCTGCATCGGTTGGGCGGTAGGCGCGTTTCCGAATACACCAATGCCACGCATACCCAGCTACTGGGTGAGCAGGAGCAGGCCTGGTGTCCTGAAATTTTCGCTGCGGCCGGACTGGACCTGCGCGCCGCGCCTCCGTTGGTGCGGCCGGGAACCGATATTGGCCGGTTGCAGGGCGACATGGCGTCGCTTGCGGCTTTTCGCAACACCCGGTTGATCGCTCCCGCCTGCCATGATACCGCATCGGCCATCGCGGGAATTCCGGCCCAGGGAAGCGATTGGGCGTTTATCAGTTCCGGAACCTGGTCGCTGGTAGGATGCGTGCTTGATTCCGCTTGCGTCAGCTCCGCCGCCCGCAGCAGCAACTTCAGCAACGAAGGCGGAGTCGGCGGCAAGATTTATTTCCTGAAGAATGTGAACGGCATGTGGCTGCTGCGCCAATGCATGGAGCATTGGCGATCGCAAGGCCAGACCTGGGCCGTGGAGCAACTGGTCGAAGCCTGCGCATCCCTCGACGCTCCGCATAGTCTGATTGACGTGGACGACCCTGATCTTTTGTTGCCAGGAGACATGCCAGCGCGCATCAATGCGCAACTGAATCGCATGGGCCAGGCCCCCATTCCCGAGAGCCCGGACTCGGCGGTCAGAATGACCAGCCTGATTCTGCACAGCCTGGCCGCACGCTACGCCGCCGTCTTACACGATGCAGCTCGGATTACGGGAAGAACATTGAAACGTCTTTACATCGTCGGCGGGGGCAGCAAGAACAATGTGCTGAATCGGCTCACCGCGAAGGCCACAGGCCTTAACGTTCTGACGGGATCGACGGAAAGCGCGACCGTGGGCAATTTCGCGATTCAACTAGCCGCGCTTCAGGGAAATTACACCAGCGAAGTCGGAGTGGATGCAAATGCCGTGGCGCAATGGGCCGGCATTTTGTCCGCGCTGCCCCTCGATGCTTCCGGGGCTAACGCGCCCGGCAGCATCATTCCCGCTCATAAGGCGGAAGAGGCCCAACGGCCAACCGGGAAGACACTCTGACGGAAAAACCGGAAGGTCGATCGTTACCTGGTCAATTTCCAAGCTGCGAGGACCCGGACGACATCACGAAGCGCCACTTACGGAACTGAAGAGAAGTCGGTCAACACCATGAAAGTGGAATCCACTTTCTCCACCAGCTTTCCGTTGACCTCGGAGGCATCGCGCACTTTCTGCCATTCCGGATCCTCGCCGAACGCCTTCCAGTTGCTGACCGCGGCTTCGCGGCTGGGGTGCGCCAGAATATAGATAAGGGTCTTGCCCTTTAAGGGATCGTCCAGCGGAGTCCAGTAGGCGACGTTCTTCATTCCGTGCCTCTCAAAGATCCTGGTGGTGTGGTCGCGAAAACGCTTCAGCAAGTCGTCCAGCTTGCCTTCGTTGGCGTGGTAAATGCGAAGTTCGTAAACCGTCGATGCCGATCCTTCCATGCCGGCCTTCTCGGGTTGCGCCGCCGCCCAGACTGCTGTGGGGAGAAGCGCGATGGTGGGGAGCGCCTGTAACAAAGCTCTTCTGTCCATGTCCGCCTTCCAGATGAAATGAGTTCCACGAACAACTTATTCTTCAATCGTGAACGTATAGGAGCCCGCACCCGCTTTGTAGAGGGCGTTGCGGCTGTCTCTCAGAACAAACGATACTCCGGGGCTTTGCCGAATATCCTTGCCGCCTTCCAGAATCCTGGCTGCGAACCCGCCCGGCAGATAAAGCAGGCCGGTCGTATTAGGCGGAATCACCACCTCCCACTTGATCGTGCTGCCGTCAACCTTCCAGTTCGAGGTGATCGGTCCGTACGACGAATCGTATGTCGCTTTAACCCCACCCAGCGTGGCATCGAATTGCGGATGCAGCAGGATGCGATGGAAGCCCGGGTCTTCGGCCGATTCGTCGATGCCGGCAGCGTAGCGGTACAGCCATTCGGCCACCGCTCCGTAGGCGTAGTGATTGTAGGAATTCATCGAAGGATCGCCCATCATCTGATCACCGTTCCACCGTTCCCACATGGTGGTGGCGCCGTGTTCGATCATGTATCCCCAGGAAGGATACGTGGTCTGGAGCAGCAAGCGGTAAGACACGTCGCTGTGGCCACTGTTGCTGAGCTCGATCATCAAATAAGGAGTGCCCAGGAAACCGGTGGTGAGATGCCAGTCGTGGGCCTTGATGTCTTCGACCAGTTTATCGGCGGCGATCGCCCGCTCTTTTTGTGCCAGCAGATTCATGTGCAGGGCCAACACATAACTGGTCTGGCTACCCGTCCCCACCGTACCATCGGGCTTCACGTATTCCTGGTTGAATGCTGTTCGGACCTTCTCGAAGATTTCTCTATACTTCTGCTCATCCTGGGGCCGGTCGAGCGCCTGCGCCATGCGCATCATCAGTGAGGCATCGTAGGCCCAATAGGCGGTGGCGATCAGATCTTTTGACGTGGTGCTGCCGATGGCCAGCCAGTCGCCGTAGTCGTTGCCGCGCTCTTTCAGCCAGAGATAGTTAGGATTCGAGCCTGCGACGTGCTCCATCCACTTTTCCATCGCTGCCCAGTTGTCCTCGAGAATGCGGGTATCGCGAAATTGCAGGTAGGCAGACCAGGGAATGATCACGCCGGCATCGGCCCAGCCGGCGACGCTCTCCCCGGTGGGGCCAACGCGGGGGGAAACGTCGGCGTAGGCGCCGGCCGGACTTTGAGCGTCCCGAATATCGGTGGTGAACTTGTGCGAGAAGGCTGCCAGGTTTGCGTTGAAAGATGCCGTCCGCCAAAAGACTTCGGCGTCTCCCATCCAGCCCAGACGCTCGTCGCGCTGCGGACAATCGGTGGGCACGCTGAGAAAATTTCCGCGCTGCCCCCAGAGGATGTTGCTCCACAACTGGTCCACGATCTGGTTTCCCGTGTCGAACTGGATGGTGAACGGCGCCGCAGTGTAGAACACTACGCCTTCAATCGCATCCTTCGTGGGCGTACCCGGGTAGCCGGTAAGTTCGACATAGCGGAAACCGTGGAAGGTAAAGTGAGGTTCAAATGATTCGCTTCCCTTCCCGCGCAGGATATAGGTATCGGTGGCCTCGGCGGTGCGCAGATTCTCGGTATAGAGCTCGCCATTCGGCTTGAGGACTTCCCCGAAGCGAAGCCGAACCTTAGTTCCGGCCTTGCCGGAAACGTGCAGACGCGCCCAACCGACCATGTTCTGGCCAAGATCGAAGATATAAACTCCGGGCGTCGGATTCGTAACGGTCTTGGGCTTAAGTATCTCGTTGACCCGAATGGGCTGGAAATCCTGCGCCACCAAGGGAGCCTGCGGCGGGGGCGCGGAAGTGACCGCCCCCCAGCGTGAGTCGGAGAACGAAGCTTGGTCCCACCCACCGGGTTCCAGGCGGGCATCATAATTTTCGCCGTTGTAGATTTCCGAGTCGAGAATGGGTGAGGGTTTCGCCTTCCACGATTCATCGCTCAGAATGGAATCACGCGAGCCGTCAACATATTCGACTTCGAGTTGAACCAGCAACCGGACGGGCGGTGGTCCAAAGTTGTATCGGGTCTGCAACCAACCCAGGCCGTCGGCATACCAGCCTCCACCCAGAATCGCGCCGATCGCATTTCCGCCCTGCCGCACTTGCGACGTAACGTCGTACACCTGATAAACCACTCGCTTGCGATAGTCGGTCCAGCCGGGAGCCAGAACATCGTGCCCGACCCGCTGGCCGTTCAAGTAGAGTTGATAAGTTCCCAATGCGGTTGAGTAAATTCGCGCGCTACGGACTGCCTTGGCCACGCTGAAGTTCTTCCGCAATAAATCTACCGGTTGCGCCGGCCAGGGTGTGCCCAGCGGCGCCTGGCCAATTTCCGCCACCACGGCCGCTGCGGGCCAGGACGAATCGTCAAACGTTTGCCCCACCCAGGCATTTCCGCTTTGCTCGGGCGCTGTCTTCCAGTCGGAGCCGGAAACAAAGCGTTCAACTTTGCCGTCGGCCATCTGCACCCGGAGGAGCGCAATGAATCCAGCCTGGGGAGGCCGGTCGCGCTCCTGCTGAACGATCGCCTCAGCTGCCAACGAATTAGCTCCTGCGTTCAACAGTTTGCCAACCGGTATGACTCGAAAATATCCCCACGGATCCTGCGCGCGACCGAACTTGCCCATGGGCGATTCGATCACCACCTGCTTACCGTTCACCCAGGCCGCCACGTTGTCTTTTGCGGTGATGAAGAGCGTGGCTTCCTTGGGTTTTTGTGTCAGCTTGAGGCTGAAGCGGAAGTCGTGTTTGCCGGGCGTGGCTTTGGTCAGCGCATTGTCATCCGCCGCCCAGATCCATTTGGGCGCCGATTCATAATCTCCGCGCAGGAGTGGCATGTCGCGGGTGATCCATTTCGCTTTCCAGTCGCCGGGAGAAAGCAGTCCCATCTCCCACCAGCTGGCCTGGCTGTAGGACGACGCTTGTCCCTGCCCATCCCAAACCCGCACCTGCCAGTAGTAGCGCCGGCGCGACTCGACGGCGGGACCACCGTAGGTCACATTGACCGACTGATCGGATTCAATTCGGCCACTGTCCCAGACATCGGCGCGATCCTGCGCCAGCGCTTCGGGAGAACTGGCCACACGAATTTCATACGCCGCCTGCCGGGCGCCGCGACTGGAATCCTGGAGCTGCCATGAGAGTCTGGGATGGACGATGTCGATTCCGAGCGGCTCTTGCATGCCTTCGCACTGCAGATGGGCCGGGGCGTTGCCTTCGAACGCCGCCGCAGCGAGAGACCACGGACCGCCCAACAGAATTAAGAGCGAAAAGGAAGATATCAATCTCCGGAGACAGCTGCTTCGCAGGGAATTTCTCGACATGGAGAGCTCCTATGAAAGTTCCCTATTGTACTTATTTATCTTTTGGATTGACAGGATGAATTGACAGAGAATTTGCGCCTGTCAATCTGGGGCGCAGCCGGAGCAGCTTCGTCAGAATCAATGGCCCATCACCTGAACAAAGATCTCCTCAAATTTCTTCACGTCCACTTCCATCTGCACGCTGGCGGGATGAAGCTGTGGAGGCGGAGCCAGGTGCGAGAGCCATTTCTCGCGATCGGGCGCATCGGGGCCGCTGTAGGGAAGGAAGAATTGCGGAACCTCGTCCGGCTTCTTCCAGATCACGGTATGTCCGTACTTCGGCCCGTGGTCGATATCGACGTCCAGGTACAGGGTCTCCGATTTCTTGATCACACTGGGATCGAGGATAGACGCGACCGTCAATTCGTCCCACATCATCGACCAGAGCGAGGTTCCCTTCGGCGGCTGGAAGTCGAGATACATCTTCTGAAGGTGATTGGCCAGCGGTCCTCCCGCCTGCACCGCGCGGCGTATCAACTGTTGGCTGGACCACACTTGGCTGCCAGCCTCGAAGGGTGTTACCACAATCTCCTTCCAGGGAGCGCGCAGTACGATCGCCGCCGCTTCCGGGTCCCACCACCAGTTCAGCTCCGGGCCTCCGGCGCTGCTTCCGCCCATGATGTAGATGGCCTTGGTCAGCGGCACAATTTCGGGGTCCATACGAATAGCAAGCGCGATGTTGGTCAAGGGGCCGGCGCAGTAGAGCACGACTTCGCCGGGGTTAGCGCGAATGGTGTCGGCAATGAAATCGGCGGCGCGACCCGGCCGCGGCTTCAGTTTGGGGTAGCCACCGGGAGGCGCCCAGGTTTGCTTTGGCGGAGGCGCGTCGGGATTGAACGATCCGTGCCAGCCGACGTATGAACCGTAAAGCGCTTCACGAAGTTCCTGCTCACGCCGTGTGTTGATCAGCGGCATTTCAGCACCCTTGATGACGGGAACATCGGGGCGGCCCGCCTGCTCCAGACCCCAGAGCGCAAACACAGTGGCCGGCTCCATCCACTGGTCGCCGCTCACCGTCGTGATGCCCAACAGGTCAATCTGTGGAGCGCGCAAAAGCATCAACAGGGAAAGAAAGTTCGTGCCCTGGGGCCCGGCACTGTCCTGGTCGGCGATGACTTTTATTTTCTTCTGGGCCGAGGCCAGAGTACAAAGCAGCAGACAGATGAGCACAACGCGCGTTGCGGCTCTCTCCATTGAGAACTTGCTCCTGTAGCGCGGAGTCTCCCTTCGAGATCTTGCGCCCGACAATCGCTTTTCCACTGAATGACTGGAGCCACCGGCGCTAGGATTTGTTGCGCGCGGCCCACTCGGCATCGAATCGCTTCCGGTCATAGAAAGATTTCTGCGTCCCCACCCCGGTCGTTGAGAGTCCGGCGTATAAATTTGCCCGCTGCACGGCCTCGCGCTCCGGAAGGCCCTCGCCGAGGAAGACGGCGAAGCTGCCGATGAAGGCGTCGCCGGCGCCCGTGCTGTCGATACTCTTCACGGGATACGCCGGTAGGTGCTCTGTACCTTCTTTTCCCGCCTGCAGCGAACCATTGGCGCCAAGCGTGATGATCACGCGGCGGATGCCGTAGCTCAGCAGTCTCTCCGCACACTTCCTGGCATCCTCGACGTTCTTCACCGGCATGCCGGTAATAGTCTCGGCTTCGCTTTCGTTGGGAACGAAATAATCCAGACCTTCGACGGCCTTGATGTCGATAGGCTGGCCGGGGGCGGGGTTGAGGATGCAGCGGATTCCATTCTTTCGAGCGAAGGCAACAGTGTAGTAGACCGTCTCCAGCGGAATTTCGAACTGGAGCACGATGCAATCGACCGCTTTCAGCAAGTCGGCGGCAGCATCGACGTCGGCGGGTTTCAGTTCATCGTTCGCTCCTTTGACGACGAAAATGCGGTTTTGTCCACTCGGCTCAACGAATATCGGCGCCACGCCGCTGGAGACGCCTTCCACTTGCCTGACATGAGTAGTGTCGATGCCGAGTTTCTTGAAATTCTCGATGGTGGCAGGGCCGAACAGATCGTTGCCGACGCGCGCCACCATGAAAACCGAGGCTCCGCACAGTTTGGCCGCGGTCGCCTGGTTGGCCCCTTTGCCTCCGAACCCCAGATCGAACTTCTGGCCAAAGATGGTTTCGCCGGGTTTGGGAAAGCGGTCTGTGAAAGTGGTGAGATCGATATTCGCGCTGCCCACCACCGCAATTCGAGGAATTCTAGCCATGATTCAGAAGACCTGCAGGTAGATTTGATTCCAATTGTGACGTGCAAAGTGAAAAAGGCCGAGTCTATTCAGAGGATCGAATTGTGTCAACGCTTGTGCCGGTACTGGGTTCACTCGCCGTACGGCACCCAGATATTCTTCACCTGTGTAGCGTGTTGCAGGAACCAGCGACCCTCGCCCTGCTGCACGTCAAACCAGTCGATGGAGCGGCCTTCGTTGGTAAATACCTGTTTGAGATTCCCGATCGAGTAAGTTTTGGCGGCAACTACGCTCGCTTCGTCGGCAAAGCACCAGACGGCATCCACGTCGTCGTGCTCGGCCAGGGTCTTCAGCAGTTGGGTGGTGTAGCCGGTAACAATGTTAACCGCTCCGCCCGGCAGATCGCTGGTATCGAAAAGCTGGTACAGATCGCCAGTGATTAAAGGATATGTTTCGGAAGGCACCACGACGGCCACATTGCCGGCTGCGAGAACCGGCATCACGAGCGACAGGAACCCAAGCAGCGGCGCCTGATTTGGGCAGATGATCCCGACTGTTCCAAGAGGTTCATTCATGGCCAGCGCGACATTGCGGAAGGGAGGATTGTGCACCGCTCCGTCGAACTTGTCCGCCCAGGCTGCGTAAGAGAAGATGCGCTCAACACCGAGGCTCACTTCGACTGCCGCCTCGGCTTCACCTACCACTGCGGCCAGACCGCGCGCGATCTCGTGGCCGCGCAGTGAAAGATTTTCCGCTATGTAGTAAAGGACTTGCGCCCGGTTGTGCGCGGTGGTCTTCGCCCATCCCGAGGCTTTATGTGCCGCTTCGACCGCATTGCGGATATCTTTGCGGTTGCCCAGGGGCGCCTCGCCCAGCAGCCGGCCATCCGCAGCGCGCACTTCCATGCTGTAGCCGGAATCAGGACGAGCCTGTTTGCCTCCGATATAAAGCTTCACGGTGCGGTCGATGGCTGGCGTTGCCAGATTCGAAAGTTCGTTTGAGTTCTGCTGCAACCGCGGCTTCGCGGCGGGCAGCGCTGGAGCATTCTTGAACCAGGCAGGCTCAAGGTATTCCAGCAAGCCTTCCCTACCGCCCTCGCGACCGTAGCCGCTCTCGCGGTAGCCGCCAAATCCGCAGGAAGCGTCAAACAGATTCGTACAGTTGACCCAAACCACCCCGGCTTTGAGTTGAGAAGCCACATGCAGCGCAACATTCAAACTCTCGCTCCAGACGCATGCAGCCAGACCATAGACGGTGTTGTTGGCCAGTTCCACCGCTTCGCTGGGGGTGCGGAACGTCATAGTGGCAAGTACGGGACCGAAAATTTCCTGCTGCGCCACAATCGACGTGGGATGCACGTTACTGAGCAAGGTGGGCGGATAGTAAAGCCCGCGCGACGGCAAATCGATCTGCGGTTGCCAGCAAGTTGCGCCATCGGCGACTCCCTGATCTACCAGCCGCTTGATGCGATCCAACTGCACGCGAGCGACGATGGCACCGATGTCGATGGACTTGTCGAGCGGAGCTCCAGCACGCAGCGTGCTCATGCGGTCGCGGATCTTCGCGATGAGCGGCTCGGCGATGCTCTCCTGCATCAGCAGGCGGGAACCGGCGCAACAGACCTGTCCCTGGTTGAACCAGATGCCATCGACCAGGCCTTCGACCGCACTGTCGAGGTCGGCGTCTTCAAAGATGATGAAAGGCGATTTGCCACCCAGTTCGAGCGAAAGCCGTTTGTGGCTTGAGGCAGTCGCGCTGCGGATGGCACGTCCTACTTCGGTCGATCCAGTGAACGCGATCTTGGCCACACCGGGATGTTTCACCAGCGCCTCGCCGGTCGAACCGTCGCCGGTAACGATGTTGACCACACCGGGCGGCAGCCCAATCTCGGAGCAGATTTCCGCGAAAGCGAGTGCGGTCAGCGGCGTAAACTCCGCCGGCTTAAGCACGACTGTGTTTCCCGTGGCCAGCGCGGGCGCAATCTTCCAGGCCAGCATGAGCAAGGGAAAATTCCAGGGGATGATCTGCCCGACCACGCCACACGCTATGTATCCCGGAAATTCCTGATGCAGCAACTGGGCCCATCCGGCATGGTGATAGAAGTGGCGGGCGACCAGCGGAATATCGATATCGCGGCTCTCGCGAATCGGCTTGCCGTTATCCATGGTCTCGAGCACGGCCAGGCGGCGGGAGTGCTTCTGCACCGTCCGCGCCAGAGCGTACAGATAGCGAGCTCGCTCATGCGGCGAGAGGGCTTGCCATTTCGGCAGGGCTGCGCTTGCGGCCCGGACCGCAGCGTCAATGTCCGCTGCCGATCCCTGGGCGATGGTGGCAAGCTTCTCGCCGGTCGAGGGATCAGTGGTTTCGAAATATCCGCCTTCCACTGGCTGCCGCAAGGCACCGTCAATAAAATGGCCGAAGCGGCGGCCATGAGCATCCAGCCAGGCCAGCACCTCTTTTGGATCTTCCGGGGCGGGACCGTATTCCATGGCGACGAACTTTTCAGCGATGCTCATAGCGGCTGCGAACACAGACTCAAACTCGAACCCAAATCAAGTCAAAAGCATCGGACAAGATCTCCGACCCACACGTTCTTTCTATGCCAGCGGATGACGATAGTCCGCCGAATAGCGTCCGGTTACATGGTGTTCCAGTTGCCGTTCAATATCGTTCAGCAGCCCACTGGCTCCGAAGCGGAAGAGTTCTGCTCTCATCCAGGAAGGGCCGAGTTCTTCCTTCATCAGCGCCAGCCATTCGATGGATTGCTTGGCGGTGCGGATTCCACCTGCTGGCTTGAAACCGACGGCCATGCCGGTTTCCTGGGCGTATTCGCGGATGGCGCGGGTCATGACGAAGCCTACAGGTAAAGTAGCATTCGTCGGTTCCTTGCCGGTCGAGGTCTTGATGAAATCCGCGCCCGCCATCATGGCGACGAAGCTCGCCCGAGCCACGTTACGCAGGGTCAGCAGATCGCCGACGCCGAGAATTACTTTCATGTGCGCCCTGCCGCTGGCCTGTTTAAATGCTGCAATCTCATCGTAGAGGGCTTGCCACTTGCCGCCGAATACGTGGGCCCGGGTAATGACGACATCGATGTCGTTCGCTCCCGCCTCGACGGAACGTCGAATCTCAGCCACGCGCTCGGTTAGCGGAGACAGGCCTGCGGGAAAGCCAGTGGAAACAGCGGCCACGCGCACGCCGCTGCCTTCCAGCGCGCGCACGGCCGTTTCAACAAAGGTGTGATACACGCAAACCGCGGCAACTTTAATGTTCAGTTCTTCGATTCCCAGGCGCGTGACCAGGTCGTTCTCAATGGGATGCCGGGCTTTCGCACAAAGGCGGCGCACCCGCTCTTCGGTGTCATCGCCTGAGAGCGTGGTGAGATCCATGCAGGAGACAGCCCGCAGCAACCATGCCGCCTGCCAATCTTTCTTGACCGTTCGACGGGCGACGTGACTTTGCGCTCTGCGTTCCACGGCACTGGTATTGACGCGGACCTGCTGCACCCAGTCGAGATTGAGTGGGATACCGCGATTCGACACCAGCGGATGCCCGGCCAGCGTGGCGATGGTGTCCACGCTCAGGTCGCTTTCCACTCCGTTGGGTGCCTTGTTCTCGACTGCCATACTCGCGACTGTCATTGTACGGCACCGCGTATTTAGGCGCGAGCGCCCCGCTAGTGCAGGGGGCCAGTCTTGTGCTGCGTCCAAGGAGACCTGATGGATGCGCCGGCCGGGAGCACGATCGGGAGGCTCGCGCCTACAATTGGCCTTGACAGCATTTCAGTCCGAAAGCTAGGCTACGACGCTGCTTTGAGTCGGGAGAAAAGAATTTTGAAACGTTTGAACAACATCATTTTCCAGCTGACCGCCACCCTGCTTGCCTGCGTCCTTTCTGCCTCGGCGGCCTCAAGGGAAGTTATTTTCGACACCGATCCTGGGACTGACGACGCCCTGGCGTTGATGCTGGCGTTGAATTCACCCGAACTGGATGTGCGCGCCATCACCGTGGTCCCGGGAAACGTGACCGCGAGTCAGGGTCTGGAGAATGCGTTGCGCATGGTTTCCCTCGCCAACCGATGCGACATTCCAGTCGCAGCCGGCGCGCAGCACCCGCTGTTTCAGAAACTCATCACAGCCGAGTTCTGGCACGGCAAAAATGGTCTGGCGAATATCGAACTGCCGCCCAGCAAATGCAAAGTCGATTCGCACTTCGGACCGGATCTCATCATCCAGATGGTGCACGCTGCACCCCATGAGATCACTCTGGTCCCGGTCGGGCCGCTGACCAACATTGCCCTGGCCGTGCTCAAGGATCCCTCCATCGTTCCCCTGGTCAAAGAAGTGATCATTATGGGAGGCGCGATTGGCGGCGGCAATGTAAACGCCGCGGCTGAAGCCAAC
>JBARIF010000122.1:0-3208 GCA_049799615.1 Terriglobales bacterium | reverse complement strand
GGGTTCCGCCGGTGCCGACATCGATTCCGAGAACATGTGCTGGCATTTGTGTCTCGCCGTGTACGTTAACGGCAGGCGGTAGCATAACACGAAGGCGGTCGGTCCTTGGTCGTTGGCTCTTGGCTGTTCTTTGCGTTCTTTGAAGTAATATCTTTTGACAGCAGTACTACGCCGCTTATCTGGCCGCCGTGAACGCACGCGAACTCCAACGGCCAACGACCAAGGGCCAATGTCGCCCTACTTCTCGCCGTAGTATCCATCTCTGGCCCGCACAACCAGATCTTTTTTCTTCGCGGCCACCTCAATCTTGTGAAATCCCGACGAATCGGAGTTTGCCCGATCGGGCGTGTAGCCGAGGTTGTACTGGTTGCGCAGCTCTTCTTCAATCTGGGAGTAGATTTGATTGACTGGCTCTTTCCTTGAAACCTCAAACAGGCGTCCACCGGTTTCCTTCGAGATGCGCTCCAGGACTTTCTTGCCGTCGGCATGCTCCTGCGGGTACCGGCGCCCACCGCGCCCAGGTCCTCCCATGCCGCCGCGACCCATTCCCGGCCCTCCCATCCCGGGGATGCTGATTCCGGCGCGGCCGAAACCCCCGCCATTTCCGTAGGCGTCGTCATCCTTGAACAGGATGGAATACACGATCGTGTTGGCCCGCTGAGCTGACTCGATGGCGACGTCAAGACTTTCCTTGCTGCCCATGTCCACGCCGTCGGAGAGCACGATTAACGCCTTGCGGCCGGGCTGCTTTTGCATCAATTCATCAGAAGCCAGGTAGACCGCGTCATAGAGAAGCGTTCCTCCTCCACGGCCGCCGGGGCCGCGACCGGAGTTTGGGCCAGGGCCGCCGCCCCCTCCGCTGGTGCGGGTGAATTGCGGCGTTGCCAACGACTCCAGGGCGGCGTGCAATCTTTCATGCGAAGCCGTAAGGTCCTGCAGCAATTCCACCTCACGATCGAAGTGGATGACAAAAGCCTTGTCCTGCTCCTCGCGCAATATCTGAGCCAGAAAACTTTCACTGGCGTCGCGTTCCTCGCTCAGCACCCGCCGTTGGCTCAGGCTGGTATCCACCAGCATCCCAAGCGTGAGCGGAAGATCGGTTTCACGCGCGAAGTACTTGATGGCCTGCGGTCGGCCATCCTCGGTCAGGGTGAAGTCGTCTTTGGTCAGCCCGTTCACAATCTTTCCGTGCTTGTCGCGCACCGTGGCCAGCACATTCACCACTTTGACCTGGACTGACAGGGTGGTCAGCGGTTGGTCCGCCGGGTTGGTGGTTGAATCGGGCTGGTGGCTAGTTTGCCCGGCGCCGGTCGATTGCGCGATCGCGGGGCTGAAGGCCAGGGCTACGATCGCGCTCCAAGCTGCAAAACGGTCAAAACTCAACTTCACTGGGGCCTCTCCCGGACGATGTTGCTCCGCAGTGGTGAGAACGTGAGCAGGCATGAATTGGTTGTGAGCCTGATCGTAAAGGTTTGTAAAGCTGTCGGCCTGAACGTGTGGAGCGGGCGCCCTCGCCCGCTGCCTCTGACCTTAGTTTTGTGAACTGGAAAACAGACAGCGGGTGGACGTCAAGCAAGAGCGTCCGATCATCCAGGAACAAACCAAACCCTGAGAATTGAACTTCCCCAGAGAAACACAATTCTCCTGCGTCCCCCGCCGCGCGCGGGCGAGTCGCCCGCGACCACAACAGCAACTCCGCATGTCCGCGGGTCATAGTCGGGCACGCGCTGCCCCAGCAAATTCGCGGTCCGGTAGGTTACACTAGGAAACTTTCAGTCGACTCTCAGGAGGAAACAGATATGCCCGAAGCCACCCTCAGTGGCGCCGACTTCAAGAAGCAGATGCGTGAAGGTTTGCCCAAGATGGGCCTGTTCCTGAACGCGCACAGCCCCACCGTCGCCGAGCAACTCGCTCACAGCGGTTACGACTGGTTGCTGGTCGATACCCAGCACGGTCCCATGGGCTACGAGAAACTGTCCGCCATGCTTTCCGGAATTTCCAACGGCGGCGCCAAGTCCATGGTTCGTGTCGGCGGATACGACGATCGCCCCGGAATTCAGCAGGCCCTCGACATGGGCGCCGACGGCGTTCTCATCCCCTACATCAATACCGCTGAAGAAGCGCGCCAGGCGGTGAGCTGCGCCAAGTATCCCCGGGTGGGAACGCGCTCAGTTTACTTCCCCCAGCGCAGCATGAACAAGGCGGGACTTCTGGGATACGCCGGCAATTTCAATAACAACGGCATCGTCGCGCTGCAGGTGGAAACGGCCTCGTGCATCGACAATATTGCGGAAATCGCCGCTGTGCCCGGCGTGGATATCCTGTTTCTTGGCCAGAACGATCTGTGTATGTCGATGGGACTCTACGAGAAGTACGAATTCCCCCACATGTACACCTCGCCGGAGCTGGGCGCGGCCACGCAGAAACTGGTCGATCATGCCCGCAAAAACAATCTCATTCTCGGACTCTTCCTGTTCGGCACGGCTCGCGTAGGCGAGTTCCTGGAAAAAGGCTTCACCTTCATCAGCATCGGCAATGATCTGCACCATGTCCTGACGCAGGCGGGCGCCTACGTAAACGACATGGAGAATATTGCCAAGGAAAGAGGCAAGACCTGGAAGCGCCGGCCGACTGCGCTTTTCTAGGGCAGAGCCTGGTGGCAGACAAAGACTGATGTGGACGCGGGCGACTCGCCCGCGACCACATGCTAGCTCATCTCACCTTCACTGCCCCGGCACCTGGATCCCCATCTCTTTGCCCAAGCTCAATTGCTGGGCCTGAAATTCTGCCAGTGCTTTTTCCATCTGGTCCGCCAGGCTGGCAACTCCTTCGTCGTCGCCCTGGGGAAGTCCCAGGTGCTGGTCGAAGGCCTTCTTTTGCTTCGTGATCTCAGAATCCGCTTTGTCCAACTTTTTTGTCATTTCCTTCAGCCCCGACTTCTGCGGTTTTGAAAAGCTTTTCACGAAAGCTCTGTTCCCGCCTTGTACATCTTCCACAGCATCTTTCAGGGCGGCGACGTGCTGAGAAAACTCAGCCGGATCACCGGCCTTCGCGGCCAGCCGGAACAGGTCCAACGCCTGTTTCCTCGCGGCCTCCGTGTTCTTCACCAGGGACTGGAACCGGGATGCCTGGTCCGGCGTGGCCTGAACCGCCAGGGCGCGATTGAAATCCTGCAAACTGGAATCGCTGGTGCTACCGCTAGCCGCGC
>JBARIF010000121.1:0-5011 GCA_049799615.1 Terriglobales bacterium | reverse complement strand
GGCACAGCGATGATGCGGGGTGCACGTTCCAACGCCCGGACCCGGACTCTAATCGCCTGCACACGCACCAACTCCGCCTGACGCCGCACCAAAACCCGTTGCACGCAAGCCAGGCGATTCTGGGCCTCAACCACACTGCTCACAGGTCGCACTGAATCATCCTCGCGGCTTCCCAGCACCATCCCGGCGATCTCTGCATAGTTCGCCACCGCTTCAGAAGCCTGCGACATCATTGCGACGGAGCGGCTGGCGAGGTGCTCGCCCCATCCCGGCTGTCCGCTCACCGCGCCCGTGATTGCAGCCATCGCGAGAACTCCCAGGGTCACCCAGTACATCATTTTTTCGGATTCCATGGCATTTCCCTTTGCCCGGTTAGACGAGCCAGCCCGGAAGTCGTTATCAGGCGGAGAATGTCTTGTGCGCGGTCGAAAGCCCTAAGTGGCCGACACAGCGGTCCGGGGGCGAGATGCCATTGCCTCGTTTTCCTGCAATTTCGCCAGGATCATCGGGCCAAGTTGGGAGACGCTGCCGGCGCCCAAGGTCAGAATCATCTCTCCCGGCTGAGCGGCAGCCACCGCCGATGCCACCGCGTCCGCAAACGAGCTCACGTACGAGGCTGCACGCTGCCCTTTCTCGCTGATCTGGCGGGCCAGGCCTTCGCCGGTCACGCCTTCGATCGGCGCTTCGCTGGCCGCATAAATATCGAGCACGACCAGCGAATCGGCGTCCTCAAAGGCGGTGGCAAATTCGTCCATCAAGTCCCGGGTGCGAGTGTAGCGGTGGGGCTGGAATATGACGTGAATCTTGCCGAAGCCGCACTGCCGGGCAGCCGCGAGCGTGGCGCGAATCTCGGTGGGATGATGGCCGTAGTCATCAATCACGCTGACCCCTGCCGCCTTGCCCCGTAACTGGAAGCGCCGGTCCACGCCACGGAAGTTTTCGAGCGCCGTCCGGATGTTATCGGCCGAGATGTCGAGACCGATTCCCACCGCGATGGCTGCCGTCGCGTTCAGGACGTTATGCACTCCCGGCACGTGCAGGCGGAACTCGCCCAGGTCGCGATCAGCATAGTCCACGCGAAAATGGCTGATCGGTTGCCGCTCTTCCGACTCAAAGGTAGATTGCGCCAGTTTGATGTGAAAATCCGACCCTCGCCGCGTGCCGTAAGTTACGGTGCGGCGTCGAATCTGCGGAAACAATTTGCGCAATGGCGCATCGTCATTGCAGACCACAACCACGCCGTAGAAGGGCACACGGTCCATGAAATCGAGGAATGCCTTTTTCACGTCGCGCATGTTGCGGTAGCAATCCATGTGCTCGCGATCGATATTGGTGACCACGGCGAGCACCGGAGAAAGTTTCAGGAATGAGCGATCGCTCTCGTCCGCCTCGGCCACCAGGTACTCCGACTTGCCGGTGCGGGCGTTGGAGCCCAGGGCGTTCACCCGCCCGCCGACCACGACCGTGGGATCGAGGCCGCCCGCTGCCAATACTGCAGCGACCATGGAAGTAGTCGTGGTTTTGCCGTGCATGCCCGCGACCGCGATGCCATATTTCAAGCGCATCAACTCCGCCAGCATCTCGGCCCGCGGAATTACAGGGATGTGGAGCCTATGAGCTTCGACTACCTCGGGGTTCTCCAGCGCGACCGCCGAACTGGTGACCACAACTTCCGCCCCGGCGATGTTCTCCGCGGCATGGCCTTCGGAGACGGTAGCGCCCAAGCCGGCCAGGCGCTGGGTCACCGATGAACTCTTCAGATCAGAACCGGAAATCCGGTAGCCCAGACTCAGCAGCACCTCGGCGATGCCACTCATCCCGATGCCACCGATGCCGACGAAATGAATACGCTGTATTTTGGCAAACATCCGGATCTACTCTTCCAGCCTTACATCCTGACTCCAACCCCTGTCATCCTAGCCGAGGTTTCGTCTCATCACCAGTTCATCTTCTTGCGCAACTCGGTGACGTGGGCCACATGGTGCCGGCCGTGCCAGGAGTACAAGGCCAGGTTTTTCTCGAGCGGCATGGTCCCAAGTTCGGGATGGTTGAAGGTCCGTTTCCAGTCCTGCGGCTTCATCCCGCGCAACAGGCGCACCCAGCGGTCGTGCAGCGAATCGAGCAGTGACAGCGACACTTCCAGCGGCGTGGACTGGACGTCGGGAGTTTCGGCCCAGCGGTCTTCCATGTACGGTTTGATGGTCGGGGCATCTTCGGTCAACGCCAGCTTGAAGCGGATGTACGCATTCATGTGGCTTTCGGGAACATGGTGGACCACCTGCCGCACCGTCCACCCGCCTTCGCGATAGGGAGTCGCGATCTGCTGCGGCGAAAGACCCTTGACCGCGGCCCGCAGGGCGGGCGGAGCCTGCTCGATATCGTCGATGAATTTCTGACGCTGCTGTTCGTCGGGCGGACCGGCAAAGGAAAATTTCCCGATGGGATAACGGGGATCGCTCATGCTTCCTCCACTAAAAGCAATAATCACAACGGCCAGAACAGGAAACCCGAAAATCTCGCGAAAAGCAACGAGAATGACCACCGGAGCGAACTTTTGGAGACAGATGCTGTTTAAGGATGTGCGGGTCAGGGTTACAGGCGGAACCGGCTCCTACTCGCAGCGTAGCGCAATCACCGGATCGACCCTGGAGGCGCGGCGAGCCGGTACTGCGCAGGCCAACCCAGACACCAGGCCCAGGAGGATCGTTCCGGCCAGAAGAATGACCGGATCGCGGGGATTCCCCTGTACCCATTTCGCGATGATCTGGCTGAGGGCCAGCGAAAGGGCGATACCGGCAAAGATTCCGGCGCCCACGCTTCCCAACGCCGACCTGAACACGATTCGCAGCAAGTCTCCGCGTCGCGCTCCCATTGCCATACGAATCCCAAATTCGTTGGTCCGTTGCGCCACCGTGTAGGAAACCACGCTGTGCAGCCCTACTGCGGCCAGGGCCATGGCGAGCCAGGCAAAAACGCCGAAGATCCAGGCCGCGATATGCTCCTGCTGCCATTCGGGTTCATAGGTGAGTTGAGTCTCGAGATCATCGACGCCACTGCTGGTCTGATCCGGGTTAATTGCCCTTAATTCCTCACGCACGGCATGCAACAGCGTCCGGGGTGCAACCTGAGAGCGAACCAGAATCTCCGTGAACTCTCCCATGCTGAACGTGTAGGGCACGAAGACGGCCGGTCTGGCGACATTGCGCAACCCATCATTGCGCGCGTCGTCGACGATGCCAACAATCTCCAGCCAGGAAGCTGCAATATTTGGCGGTGACAATATAGTAGCCGGATTGCCTTCGATACCCGGCAACCTCAACGAGTGCCCAATGGCATCGCCCTTCGGAAAGTAGCGTTGCGCCAGGGTATGGTTGATCACGGCTACATGGGCGCCTTTGGAATTCTCGGCGTCGCTCCAAATCCGCCCCTGCAGCAGGGGAATGTGCAGGGCAGCAAAGTACTGCGGGCTGATCAGGTTGGCCGATCCCATCGGAGGATTCGTTCCGGGATCGCCCAGAATCTCAAATCCAATGTTCCATCCATTCCGCGGCGGCGTCGCGTCGGTGGAAATCGCTGCCGTGGAAACGCCGGGCGTCTGCGCGACCTTCTCTCGCAGCTGCTCAAAATAGGCAGCACGAGCGGACCAGGTGGGATAAGAGTTCTCGTGCAAGGGAATTCCCACCGTCATCACATTGTGCGGATCAAAACCAAGGGGCTCGTGGATCAACTGGGCGAACCCCTTCATTGATGAGCCGGCAGCGGCCAGTAACAATAACGTCAGCGCCACCTGCACACCGATCAGCATGCTATGAGTCCGGCGTCCGTGAACGCTGCCGGCTACCCGGCGCGCGCCGGACTGCATGATCTGGCCGATGTGCGTCCGCGAGAGTTGCAGCGCCGGCCAAAGCCCGAACAGCACGCCCGTTCCCAGTGCCACCGTGACGCTGAAAAAGAGCACGGGCAGGTTGATGCGAATCACGACTTCGGAAGCAAACGCAGATCGGGGCAGCAGACTCTGAATCAGCGCCAGAGCGCCGTAAGAAATCAGGACCCCCAGCACCGCTCCCATCGCCGCCAGCAGGAGAGCGTCTGTGAGCAACTGACGAATGATGCGGAGGCGGCCCGCGCCGATAGCGGTTCTTACCGCCAATTCATGCTGCCGCGCCGTGCCCCGCGCCAGCAGCAGAATCGAGACATTTCCGCATCCGATCACGAGTAGCAACATCACCGCGCCAAAGAGCAGGCACAGGGTTCCGCCCATGGAGCTGACGACCCGGTCGTTCAACCCTTGCACATGAACTCTGAAGACGTCGGGAAAATCATTGGGCATGTAGTTTGCGAACTGTTCTACCAGTGGCTGCAGCGCTGCGTCGGCCGCGGCCCGGCTGACGCCCGGCCGCAGGAGCAAATAGATGATCGTTGTGCGCCCCGGATCTCGCATCAGCTTCAGCGGGAGATAGACGTCAGCCCCGCCCCAAGTGAATCGCGGCGCCGCGACCCCCACGATCTCAAAGTTTCTGTGATCGAGTTGCAGCCTGCGGCCCACTACGTCCGGATTGGACAAGTAATGTTTCCGCCAGAATCTGTAAGAAAGAACTGCCACAGGTCGCGGCTCCTGGCCGTCCACCGCATCGGATGCCCAAAGTCCTCGTCCCAGCACCGGGGGCACACCGAGATCCTGAAAAGCATTCGAGACCAGGCTTACTGTGTGGACGGTCTCCGGAAGATCCTGCCCCGTCAGCATCAGCGCGTTGTAGTCCATCGTCAGAACGCTTTCGACCACTGGTGACTGGCGCAAATTCTGAATTTGGGCGCCGTTTACATAGACGGGATCCCCGGAACCTGCCTTGCTTTCCGTCGTGAGTTGTACGATTCGGTCCACCGCGGGGTAGGGATAAGGATTCATCAGCGCCGCATAAATCACGCTGAAAACAGCGGTGGCCGCTCCAATACCGAGCGCCAGCGAGATCACTGCCGTCAGCGTGAATCCCGGACTCTTGCTGAGCTGACG
>JBARIF010000120.1:0-33187 GCA_049799615.1 Terriglobales bacterium | reverse complement strand
GCCTCGCGCACCGCCGCGACTCGCCAGGCGCCGATCGCGCCCGGCACCACGCTGACTGCGCCCATGGTGTTCAAGGCCCGGCGCTCGAAGTTCTGGCTGGTGATGTACTCCAAAGCCTGCCAGCGGGTCCAGAGGTTGATGCGGTTTCCAACTTTGGCATTGCCCGCGACCGCGCCTACCTTGGGGTTCAGGAAATGAGGTATCAGGCGGGAGATGGCATCGCGGGCAATCAACGTGTCGGCATCAATGCCGACAAAGATTTCCTCGCCGCGAAGGTGCTCCAGCCCGAAATTGAGAGCATCCGCCTTGCCGGAGTTCGCCTTGGTCAGGATGAGGACCCTGCCGCTGGCGGTTTCGAGGGCAAAGGCAGCACGCGCAACTTCGAGCGTCCGGTCACTGGAGCCGTCATCAATCACGATGACCTGCAGATTGGGATAGTCCGAGGTGAGCGCTGAGCGAATGGTCCGCACGATAACTTTCTCTTCGTTGTACGCAGGGATCAACACCGCAACCGGAGGAAGATAGTGGGCCGCGTCGCCCGGAGTTCCGTAACGCCGGGGCCAGAGCCGGTCGAAGATGGCGAAGGCACCGATGAAGACCAGGCGCCCGGTCATCAGCACGTCGCCCACAAAGAAGATCCAGGTCATGGCGTTGAACGCCAGGGGAAAGAGAGCGAACCCAAACAGGTTCAGGCGCGCGATCCAGCGCTGATCGGAAGGGATCGGGGGCATAACTTCCGCCCGCGTCCGGCCGAGCAACTCGTGCAGGGGAACGATCTGCAAACCTTTTTCCCGCGCGCCGGCGATGATCCTGGGAAGGGCCAGAACGGTCTGTTCGCGATCGCCTCCACCGTCGTGCAGCAGAATGATATTGCCGCAGCGAATGTCGCCGGGCGCGCAGGGTGGCAGGTGGGCGAGCACGTCGGCGACGATTTGATCGGCGCTGCGCCGCGGATTATCCCGCCAGTCGTTGGGATCGATCTTGTCGCCGATAGTGATATAGCCCATGTCCTGCGTGGTCTCAAGGGGGCGGACCTGATCCTCGGTGTCAGGTTCGGCGTCAATCGAATAGGGCGGGCGAAACAGAATCGTGCGGATGCCGAGGCGGCTGGCAAAGAGCTGCTCGGTGAGATTGAGTTCCACCGCCCGCATGAATCCCTTGGAAATGTTGCTGATGTCGGGATGGGTAAAAGTATGGTTCCCGATTTCATGTCCTTCGCGGTAGATGCGGTCGGTGATGTCGGAAAACTTATCGGCTTGAATCCCGATCAGAAAAAAAGCGGCCGGGGCCTGGGCGCTCTTGAGCACATCCAGAATCTTGGGTGTCCATTCCGGGTCGGGGCCATCGTCGAAGGTGATGGCCACTTTATCCGGGCTTGATCCGTAGCGCGCTACCCGGTAAGGCTCGGGAAACGAATCGAAGCTCTGATCGGTAATGATCCCGGTGGACTGATCCAGGGTGATGCTGCGTTGTCCATCGGAAGGCCGGGCCTCGATACGCAGAATCTCGCCATTGCCCTCCATGTCCACATCCTGGCCAGGCGGGACATCTTTCAATTTATTTTCTGCCCCAGCCTCGCCCGGAATATCCCAGACCCGCCACAACGAGCGATCTTCCGATCCCAGCCGCCACAGCGCGAAGGTCCTGATGCCGAGGGACTGGGCGGCGCGCATCTGGTTGAGCGCGGTCACGGCGTCGAGAAACCAGATGTCATGCTGCAGGTCGTGTTCGTCGAGATAGCTGACGTGGGGATTGAGGCTGTCGCCGTCAAAGTCCACGTCCGCTTCCGAGTCGCGGGCGGCCAGCCATGCATCCTGTACAGTTACGTTGATGTCCTTCACGCCCGGTGGCAGCGGGCCGCGCTTCGGCTTGTGCACCCAGTCATAACCGTAATTGCCGATGGCCGAGATCAGCTTGTCTTTGGGGACAACCTTGATCGCGGCTTTGAGGTTGTCGGTGAACCAGTCTTGCGATGCCACCGGGCCGGCCGTGCCAGGCGACGGATAGTGCTCGTCGTAGTTCATCAGCACAACACCGTCAACATGGGCCGCGACCGCGGCGTAATCGTATTCTTCGTTACGCGCCTGCACGCTGACATATAACTTCATCCCCTTGCCATGCAGATCACCGGAGAGTTCCTTGAGCAGGGCCAGGTAACCGGGCTGAGCGTTCCGGGCCAGGGTCTCGAAGTCGATCATCAGGCCGCGATAGCGGTCGGTGGCTAAAAACGACGCCACCTGCCGGCGAAAACGCGCGCGCGCATCCGGATTGTTCAGAAAGGCGCTGACGTCCACCCAATCGGTCCCGTCGAAGTTGTTGACCATGGGGAAGACTTCCATGCCGGTCTCTTCCGATTTCAGAAAGGGCATGACCTTCTCATCCACGGAGCGGACGGTGGAGTCCTGCATCACATCGAAAAACTTGTTGGTCTGTTCATCGATGCTCTGCAAGCGGCCATCCGGTGTGATGGCGTGCAGCCAATCGGGAAAGAGCAGATCAATCTGCCGGGCATATTCGCGCAAAGAGGAAAAGCTGGCGGCATCGTAGGGGACATAGAACGCCGCCCGGATACCTTCTTCCGCGTTCAGTTTTACCTGCGAAGGCTCCGACCGGGATTTTCGATGGCCCCGATAGTAGGCTAATCTTCTCCGTTCTTTCGCCCGTTCTCTCTCCTTTTCCTTGAGCGCCCGGTAAGGACGCTTCTGGGGGGGCAAGAGGAGGTCGGGCAGGGGCTCATTGCGCAGGGCTGTGTAAGCAAAAAAAACGACCAGCAGCGTGATGCTCACGCCGATGACGTCGAAGGCCAGTCGTATCCGCTTCCAGCGGGCCTTGCCGGGATCGAAAAAAACAGGTTGGGCCATGAAAATTGCTGTGTATCCATCCTAAGCTGAGGTATACGGGCGGTCAATTGGGGTAGAGTAACGCCGCCGTCCCGGCGGCTGTCCGCTGGGTGTCCTCGCCCACCACGTCGAGGGCGAGACGCCCTCGGGGCAGCCGGCAAGGCCTGCCCTGAGCGCAGTCGAAGGGATGCCGGCGCTACACTGGCGCTGAGGTATATTCGTAGCGTGCGCGAGCTGGTGCGCCAACACTTTCGGTTTTTTCTGTTTGCTACGTTAGCTGCGGTTGGGCTGCGGCTGCTTTTCCTGTTTCGTTTCCCCGCCATCACCAACGACTCGTTCGTTTATGGCGACATCGCCAAGAACTGGCTGCAGCATGGCATTTACGGCCTGAGCGGTCCGGACGAGATTTCTCCCACCTACATTCGCTTGCCGGGATATCCTGCGTTTCTGGCCGCCGTGTTTGCCATCTTCGGGATGGAACATTACCGGGCAGTGCTGGCGTTGCAGGTAGTGGTGGATGTCGGCACCTGCTTCCTGATCGCGGACATGGCCCGCCGCCTGGTCTCTCCCCGGGCGGCCAAAGCGGCGTTTCTTTTGGCGGCGTTGTGTCCGTTTCTGGCCAGCTACGCGGCCGCTGCTTTGACCGAGACGCTGGAGATTCTTTTTACCGTGCTGGCCTTTGATTGTGCGGTTGCCGGTCTGGGAGCGCTTGAGCAGAGGCGATTGCGTCCCTGGGCGGGGTGCGGTCTCGCCACCGCCGCCGCGATTCTGTTGCGTCCCGATGGGGGATTGATACTGATTGCGATTGAGTTCTATCTCGGGGTGTTGCTGTTTTTTGCCTGGAAGAACAAGACGCGGGCGAGTCGCCGGCAGCCACACGTACCCCAGGTTTCAGCACATCTGCTGCGGGCAGGGTTGATCCTCGGGGTGGTCTCTTTGGCGCCGCTGGCTCCCTGGGCCTGGCGTAACCTGCACACGCTCCATCGTTTTCAGCCCCTGGCGCCGCGCTATGCCAATGAAGAAGACGAGTTTGTTCCCGCCGGGTTCAATCGCTGGGTGAAAACCTGGATGGCTGACTATGCCTCCGTAGAGGAGATCTACTGGCCGGTGCCGGGAGACACCGTGGATGCGGCCAAGCTTCCATCTCGCGCCTTTGATTCTGACGCGCAACGGCGGCAGACCGAGCATTTGGTGGCCGACTACAACCAGGTGCTCCACGTCACTCCGGAGATGGACGCCCGCTTTGCCGCCCTGGCCACCCAGCGCATCAGGCAGGCGCCGTTGCGTTTCTATGTGTGGTTGCCGCTGGTGCGCATCGCCGACATGTGGCTGCGTCCCCGCACGGAGACCCTGCCCTCCGACACCCGGTGGTGGGAATTTAACGATGATCCCATCTGGTCGGTCCTGGCGGTGACGCTGGGAATCGTTAATCTCCTATATCTGGGGGCCGGGATGGCGGGACTGTTACGGGTGCGTTGGACCGTTCCCCTGGGCCTGGTGCTGACGTTTGTTCTGCTCCGATCAGGCTTTCTGGGCACCCTGGAGAATCCAGAGCCCCGCTACACGCTGGAAGCGTACTTCTTGGTGATTGTCATGGGCAGTGTCTTGTTTAGGTAACAAATCATCCCCGGTTTGATGAAAACCCGTATCTTTCCTCTGAAAATAGGTATATTTTCACCGCGCCATAACGCCTAACTGAAGTAGATTCTGCTTGCAATTGTTGGCCTGAAAATTGCACAATGTCCGCCCAACAGTGCTTTTCCTTCATTTCCCTGGTTATCTTTACAAGTAAACAGTCAGCCAATTGGGTGAACCATGCGAGCCTTAAAAGGAGCTGCTATGGGTTCTGTTCGGGGAGTGGCTTTAGCGATTGCCGTCCTGCTGTTTGCGGCCCCACTGTGGGGTCAGACCGGTACTTCCGCCATTCGCGGAACGATTACTGACCCACAAGGACGGCTCGTTGCCAATGCGTCCGTGACCCTCACCAACATGGCCACCAGTGCGGCTCGAACCACGCAGTCAACCCAGAGCGGAGACTTCGTATTCGACTTGATCCCTCCCGGAGACTACCGATTGGAGGTCCAGGCCAAGGGATTCCGCAGCAACGTGTTGAACAACCTGCACGCCCTGATTGGGAAGCAGACGGAGAGCAACGTCCAGTTGGAGGTGGGCGCCGCCACGGAAGTTGTAGAGGTCACGGCCTCGTCGCAGGAAGCTCTCATCAACACCCAGGACGCCAGCCTGGGTAACAACTTCATCTCCGAGCAGATCACCCAGCTTCCGCTGGAAGCACGCAACCTGGTCGATTTGCTGAGTCTGCAGCCAGGCTCAACCCGCGAAGGCTACACCACAGGCGCCCGGGCCGATCAATCGAACGTGACCCTGGATGGCGTGGATATCAACAACGCGCAAAGCGGCAATGCCAACGTCCCGCTCACCACTAACAACCTGGGAATTGGAACCCTGGGCGGCGACCGTGGCGACATCACTTCCGGGCCGGTGCTCCGTCTCAATGCGGAGGCGATTGAGGAATTTCGTGTTACCACCGCCAACGGCAATGCCAATCAGGGCCGTTCGTCGGGTTCTCAGGTGAACCTGGTCACCAAGTCGGGCACCAACAGCTGGCATGGTGCAGCCTTCGAGTTCTATCGCTCGCGTGGGTTCACAGCCAACGACTGGTTCAATACCCATTCTCAGCCTCAAGTAGATCGCCAGCCGCTGATCCGGAATACGTATGGCGGGGCCCTGGGAGGTCCGATCGTCAAGAATCGGGCATTCTTTTTTTATAGCTACGAGGCCCGTCACGACGCCAGCGGAACCGGTCAAAGCCAGGTCGTTCCCCTGCCATCCCTGGCACAGGGGACTATTAACTACCGCTACTGCGCGGACGCTGCCTGCAACAGCGTGCAACAGGCCTCTCTCGATCTGGCTCAAAATGAAGCTGCGTTCCACCTTGTGCATGATGGGGACCCGGCCAATCCGGCTATCAACCCGGCTGCACTTGATGCCCTGGCCGCCGCCGCCGCCAGGTACCCGGCCAACGATACATCGCTGGGCGACCAATTGAATACATCGGGATTCCGCTTCAACGCCCCGACGCCAGTGAAACTGAACTCTCACGTCGCCAAACTGGATTTCAACCTTAACAACAACCAGGTCGCGTTCCTGCGGGCGAATGTTATCTATGATCACCAGACCCAGGCCAGCTGGCTCCCCGACACCCAGCCACCCCTGGTCTGGAACCATCCCTGGGGTTTGGCCGCGGGTCATACCTGGACTCTGGGCAACCACTGGGTCAACAATTTCCGCTACGGTTACACCCGCCAGGCGTTCGACCAGGGCGGCGACAGTAACGGGAACGACATCAGCTTCCGTTTCGTGTTCCAACCCAACGGCCAGCAACACACCCTCAGCCGGGTCACGCCGGTAAACAATTTTACCGATGATGTTTCCTGGATCCGGGGCAACCACAATATTCAATTTGGCGCCAACATTCGGATTGTCAGTAACAGCCGGGTCAGCTTCGCCAATGCTTTCGACAATGCCGTCACCAACCCGTCGTTCTATTTGGGCGCGGGAGAGAATATTTCCGATACCTTCCAGCAATATCTGATCGCGCAAGGTCTGCCCGGAGGGCGGGCCAATGAGAGTCTGGATTCCACCACGGAAGTGCAGAATGCGGCGACCGCCATCATCGGACGGCTCTCCCAATACACTGCCGACTTCACCTTCGGCCATGATGGCTCGTTGCTGGCAGCCGGCCAACCGACTGTCCGCGACTTCAAAACCCAGGCCTACGATTCCTATGTCCAGGACACATTTAAGGTCCGCCCCAATCTGACCATTACCCTCGGCCTGCGGTATAGCCTGGAGCGCCCTGTCTATGAGTCGCAAGGGTTCGAAGTCCAGCCCACGGTGCCCCTGGGGACCTATTTCGAGGAGCGCAAGGCGGCTGCAAACCAGGGCAAGAACTTCATAGACCCGATCGTGCTCAACAAGTCGGGACCGGCTAACGGCGGCCCCCCCATGTACAACTGGGACAAGAACAACTTTCAGCCCAGAATTGCCGTGGCCTGGTCGCCGGACGGTGGCGATGGTTTTTGGGGCCGGGTGCTGGGCCATGGCGGAGCGTCGGTGTTGCGCGGCGGATTTGCCCTGACCAACGACTATTTTGGCCAGGCCCTGGCCGTGGACTTTGATCTGAACAACACTCTGGGCTTTACCTCCAACTACACGACTCCGGCGAATACCTACGATACCCAGGTGAGCGGGCAGGCTGGGCTGGCACCATTATTTACCGGTTTCAACCAGGACGTTCGCGGCCTTCCTAACGTCGTGGTCCCCCCGAGCCTTCAGTTCCCGTTGTCGCAGCCCAGCGACGAAGGAGAGCGCATCGAGCAGTCTGTCGATTCGAAATTACATTCGCCCACCGAGTACGTGTGGAACTTTACCTTCGAGCGGCAATTGCCCGCCGGCATGGTTCTCACCGCATCCTATATCGGACGCATGGGACGCAGCCTGCTCGCCCGCCGCGACGTTACGACTTTCAATAACGTTCGCGATCCGCAGAGTGGCATGACCTGGTACCAGGCCGGAACCGCTCTTGAGAAGCAGCGTCAGAAGGGAATCGACACCAGCCAGATCGCAACCATTCCTTTCTTTGAGAATCTCTTTCCCGCCGGCCTGGGGACAATACTGAATAATACTTTTGGGCTCGATCCATCGTGTAGCGACAGCGCTGCCGTCCCCGGCTTCGATCCCAGCTGGTCCAATACCCAGGTGTTCTACGCCATGCAGAGTCGGACCCCGTCCAACCCGTGCTTTTTCTTTTCGGGCAATGACTGGACCGACACCGAGGCATTGGTAGACTCAGTGCTGTTCAACGACTCACAATTCGGTCCGGACGCCACCCGCTTCATGCAACCGCAGTACGGAGCGCTTTCCACCTGGAGTACGATCGGGAACTCCAACTACAACGCGCTTACCCTGTCCCTGCGGGAGCGCCTGAACAGTCTGACGTTCGACGTCAACTACAGCTACGCGCATTCTCTGGACGATTCTTCCGGTCTGCAATCGGACACAGCTTTCGCGGTGGGACCGTTTATTCCCAATCCTCTCCGCCAACGCGAGAACTACGCCAACTCTGACTTTGACGTCAAACACAACGTTAACGCCTCAGCCGTGTGGCAGATGCCCTTCGGCAAGGGCAGAGCCTTCCTGAGTGACGCCAAAGGGATTGGGCAGGCCGCCCTGGGCGGATGGCAACTCACAGGCATCTTCCGCTGGAATACCGGTCTGCCCACGTTCTCGCCCTTCGATGACGCCCGCTGGGCAACCAACTGGAATGCACAGTCCGGTGTGACACCCACCCGGTTGGTGCATACTTGCCCCACCAAGACAGAGACGTCGGACCCGAAGCTTTTCGGCGGATGCGGCGACATTAACCAGGTCTATCAGAGCTTCCGCAACGCCTACCCGGGAGAGGGCGGCCCCCGGAATATCTTCCGGGTGCCGGGCTACATCGATCTTGACCTCGGGATCGGAAAGAGCTTCAACCTCGGCGAGCACTATGGCCTGCAACTCCGCTGGGATGTATTCAACGTCACTAACACCCAGCAGTTTTCCCAGATCAGCGGAAGCCGTACCGGCTTCGGCGTGACCCGCGATCCGGCGCTGCGCAATGCAAGTGCTCCCAGCAACTGGTCGAATTTCCTGCCCATCGTGAATGGCCAGGCGCGCATCATGCAGATCGGTGCGCGCTTCTCGTTCTAGAAGGCGGCAGCGGTTTCTTACGGCTGAGTCAGCAATGGCTCAGCCGCTTTTTCTTGCGGGAGCGACGTGGGGACAGCCGCGCCCGGCTGTCCGGCCGCGCGCAGCGCGACTGTTAAAAGACTCTGGCTTTTTCGAGGCGCTTGACGCGACGACGTGGCACGCGTCGGGAAAGGCGCGTGGTTGGGAAGGGCATGTGGTTGTGAAGGGCATGACTTCAGTCGTGCCACTAAGTCGCAAAAATCTGGCCGCGCTTTAGCGCCTGCGGCTTGCTGCTCGCGCAAGACTTCCGGAACGCGCGCTGGGGATTCGCTTGAACCATCGGGGAAAAGCAAACCCCAGCGGCTAAAGCCGCACTAACCTCTGCCCGATGTGGCACGACTGAAGTCGTGCCCTTCCACAGCCGGAGCGGCTTTCCCCACGTGGTCACCGGCTGACGGGACCCGCCAGCTTTCGGGCTGCGGCGCGCTCCCGTTCTGCATCGGCCACGCGACCGAGTTGCTGATATGCATCGGCCAGGAAGGAATGGGCTTCGCTGGAATCGGGCTGGACCTGGGCTGCTTTCTCCAGGTTGTCGAGCGCGCCCAGCGGGTTGCCCTGCAGAGAGAGAATCCGCCCGCGCAGCAGGTTGGCCCGGTAGTGGTCGGGACTGAGGCCGAGCGTGGTGTCGAGTTCGCTCATGGCCTCGGGGACGCGATCGATGCGAGCATAGACGGCGGCCAGCGAAAAATGCGCGTCCGCCCAGCGTGGGGCACGCGCCGCGGCGGCCTCGAACTCAGGCGCCGCACCTTTCCAATCGCCGGTTTCAAACAACGCCAGCCCCAGCTCGTAGTGACCCATGCCATTGTCGGGCTGCGCGGTTACCGCCTTCCGCAGGGGTGCGATTGCCAGGTCGAAATGCTTGAGCCGAGCCTGGGCGATCCCGTATTGCAGATTGGCGACGGGCATCTCGGGCTGCACGGAGAGCGCTCGCGCCAGCAGCGGGATGGCCTGCTCGTAACGCGCATCTTCAACGTCGAACATGGCGTCGTGCAACAGGTTCGCAATCTCGATTCGCGTCTTGGGATCGGCCCCGGTGAGCTTCTTTTCGTCCTGAGCAGGTGCGGTGTCGGACCCGACGTACCCGAGCGCCTGCAGCTTTTGCAGTTTCTCGGGATTAGGCTTGCCTAGGTCCACCAACGTCTGGCTGGTCTGGTTGCGGAAATCTGCGAGCTGGGAAGCCAGCGTGTCAGCGACCGCCTTCGAGCTTTCTGCCAGGTTGTGAACCTCTCCCGGATCGCTCGCCTGGTTGTAGAGCTCGCGCTCGGGGGCCTGGATGAACAGATACTTTCCGCTGCGCAGCGCCCGCAGCGCGCTCCAGCCAAAGGCCCGATGCGGGTAGTCAGTCTCGGCATAGGAGGGGCGGTCGGGCGAAGCGGCGGCAGTTGCATCCGGTTCAGCCTGGACAAACTCCAGCAGAGATTTCCCCTGCATTTCCGAAGGAGGCGTCAGCCCGGCAGCTGTAAGCAGGGTGGGCGCGACATCCACCAGCCCGGCGCGAATTTCGCTGCGCCGTCCGGCCCAGCGATTCAGGGGCAGCTTGATCAGCAAGGGCACATGGAGAGTCTCATCGTACAGAAACACTCCGTGAGTGTTCTCGCCGTGCGCGCCCAGCGATTCGCCATGATCGGCCATCACCGCAATCATGGTCTCGTCATAGAGGCCGTGCTGGCGGAGCGCGTCCAGCAATTTGCCCACGCAGGCGTCGGCGTAGGCAATTTCTCCGTCGTAAGGTTGGGCCGCAAAACGCTGCTTGAAGGGAGGCGGAGGGTCGTAAGGGTCGTGCGCGTCGTAAAGATGGACCCAGAGGAAGAATGGTCCATTGGGGACCTGGCTGAGCCATCCCAGGGCGTGCGCGACCACGACTTCGGCGCGGCGCTCCACCGTCTTGTAGCGATCAGCGCCCCGCCGGCGCAGATGAAAACCGGCGTCATACAGGTCAAAGCCGCGATCAAATCCCGGCGCAGTGCCGTCCAGCGGATCGAGAACCAGCGAGGCCACAAACGCTCCTGTGTGGTATCCACGCTGATGCAACAGGTCAGGCAAATAGGGCAGATGGGCGGAGAGTGGTACGCCAAAATCATTGACGTGATTAAACTGCGGATAAGTTCCGGTAAGAATTGTAGTGTGCGAAGCCGTGGTCAGGGGAACGTGGGAGTACGCGTGAGTGAACACCACACCTTGCTTTGCCATCGCGTCCAGGTGCGGCGTCAGCCCTCGTTTTGATCCCAGAAAGCCCATGCGGTCGGCGCGCGTGGTGTCGAGCGTGATCAGGACGATATTGGGATATTGAGAAGGAGTATGGCGCGGCGCCGTCTTGGCATGCTGGGCGGGAGGTTGGGCAGCGACAGTGGAGATCGCAAGCAGGACAAACAGCAGGAAGGAAGAACCCAAGCGCCGGACTGCCATAGGAATGAAAAAGGGAGTCTAGCACAGGCAGACTCCCCGGATTTCGCGGTTGCTCTAGAAGGTAAACTTCAAAGAGAAATTCATATTCCGGGGTCCGCCTTGTGCAATCACAGGGTTCCCTGCCGCCACGTCTGAGGTCTTGGTGATCGTTCCAAAAGTTGCTCCGAGAGTGTTGTCCGGCGCGTAGTAAAAGTTTCCCCGGTTCAGGATGTTGTAAACCTCCCAGCGTATTTCCACATTTAAACGGTCAGTGATCCTGGTGTTTTTCATCAGGATCATGTCCCACTGGCTGAGCCCCGGACCGATCAGCTGGTTGCGGCGGGAATTGCCTACAGTACCGTCACACGGAACATAGAAGGGTGAAAGGGGCTGGGCCACAGGGTCCCCCATGCTATCAAACGCAACCCTGCCACAAGGATCGGGTTGAGCTCCGACGGTGAAGTTCTCGGTGACGTAATGGAAGGGATCACGGGTGTTGTACTGGACCGGAGTGCCGTCCCAGGCGGCGCGGATTGAGATGCCGGAGAGGCCCTGCCCGGAAGGATCATTTCCGCCGCCCAGCAGCGGAGTGAAAGGCCGGCCGCTGATCGCGGTGTAGATGGTGCTGAGTTGCCATCCCTTGCCCAGCCGCTCGCCAAAGTGAGGAATGGTTGGCAAAGAATAAACCCCGCTCACGTTGAAGTTAAGACGCACGTCGTGATCGCACAGGCCGCGGTTGTCGTCGACGTTCAGCGGATTCTGCAGCTGCGGATAGTCCCCGCTGCCGCCGCGGTTGAAAGAGCTGTCGTCGAAGCACTTGCTCCAGGTGAAATTGTAAGTGGTGTCCAGACCGTGCCAGTCTCGCTGGTTATAGGACGCCTGCAGGCTGTCATATTGGGAGCTGCCCAGATTGGTGGTCTGCACGATGTGTCTGAGGTTGGGGAATTGGGTTGAAAAAGGACGGTCGGAGAAATCGCCGGCGCTGCCCAGCGGACTGGCGTTGAGATCTCGATTAACGGCCAGACGCTCTCCATGCTGGCCGGAATATCCGACAGTAAGCACGTTATTGCGGGCGAGTTCCTGCTGGATGCTCAGGCTGAAGTTGTGGGCATACGGCGTTTTGAAATCCTGCACCACCGAGTACGCGTCAAACGGCGGTTCCCCCGTGGGGCTGGGGCCGAAGACGGGTCCCTGGGTGAAGCAGACGTAATCTCCCACCCGATTGACAGGATCAAAACAGCTCCCGGTTGTGGGCGGAGGGCTAGGCAGGGGCGGATCCTGGCCGGCGTAGAAACCGCTCCCCACGTCTCCGATAATCGATACTGAAAATCCTCCCAGATTTGGCTGGGTAAACGCGCCTGCGACCGCTCCCGCCAGAGCGTAGGGAGACGCCAGGGTCCCGAAATTAGGCACGTCGTAAGTCAGAGAATAGCCACCGCGCAATGCCGTCTTGCCGGTCCCGAAGATGTCCCAGGCGAACCCGGCGCGAGGCCCGAAGTCGCGGTAATCCACGTTATAGAGCCGGTTGATCCCGTTCCCCACCTGCAGCAGGCCAACACCGGGGAAAAAATTAGCCGCCAAATTGTTCCGGTCGCGCAAGTTGCCAAAAATGTCATAGCGCAAACCGAAGGTCAAGGTCAGCCGAGGTTTAATCTTCCAGTCATCCTGCACGTAGAAACCAACCGAATTCTCGACCAGATGGCGGTGAGTGTCCCCGAATGCACGGTTCGCATTGTCGGCCTTTCCCAGCAGCAACTCTTCGATCGAATCCTGAATCGGGTCGCCGGAGATCGAGGTGTAATAGGTGAAATAGCCCAGCAACAACCCGGTACGAGCGTTGTTGCGAAGGCTGTTGGTATAGGCCCTCTGGAAATTGCCGCCAAATTTGATGGTGTGATTTCCTTTGACCCAGGAAAAATGCTCCGACCAATCCCAGGTTTGGTCGGGTCGAGTTGTGATGGGATAACCCTGGACGCCGCCAATATAACCGCCGTATCCCAGAGGCAAGAGGTAAACGTAGGGCACGCCGAAGTCGGCCGGGCTAAGCGGACCGGTATCGACGCCGAGGCTCTTGGGATCGATCTTGTTCTGGATGCCCAGCAGTTGCGCGAAACGCGTAAACCCAATCCGGCTCTCCAGTATTTTGTTGGATCCAAAATTCGAGGTCCAACTCACGCCCGCCATCTGGGCGCGCGATGCCGCCACCGAGTTGAACAAATCCGCCGGCTTGTCAGGGGCGGGCGGCAGACCGGCAAAGGGAGGTGCGCTCTGCAGACTATCACCGAAAATGTAACGCACGGCAATCGTGTTCTTGTCGTTGAATCGGTAGTCGAACTTCACGCCGAAAGTATTTGCGCTCGCGGTGGTGGGACTCTTGGCGATGAAAAATCCGCTGGGGTCGGTAGGGAAGTAGTTCAGCAGGGCCTGGCCCACTGGATCGACGGTCAGATTATTTGCCGTGATGTCGTCGAGCGCTCCCTGGATTTCATCCGGCGTGGGAACGGCCCGGCTGCTTACGGCCAGCGATTTGTATCGCTGTCCCTCGTAGAAGAGGAACATGAAGGCTTTGTCTTTGACGATGGGGCCACCAATGGTGGCATTGAACTGATTGTTGTGGATCGGCGTCTTCTGCCCCTGAGAAAAATAGTTGGAGGCGTCGCCGAACCCGTTGTGATTGACCCAGGTGCCCGATCCGTGCCACGTGTTCGTGCCGCTCTTCATGTTGAGCAGAATGGGAGCGCCGCCCTTGACTCCGAATTCAGCGGAGGGAGTCTCCTGAATGCTTAGTTCCTCGATGGCCTCGGGAGGAAATAACACGGCGGGAATGCCCACGATGCCGGTCTCGCCGATAGCCGAATCTCCGTAGTAGCGGTCGTTGTTATAAAGACCGTCGATGAAATAATTGTTGGACTCGACTTTACTGCCGTTGATGCTGATGGCCTGAAATCCACCCCCAGGAGTGCGCTGGACGCCGGGAGTGATGGCCAGCAAAGAGTTGAAATCGCGTCCGTTCAGCGGAACGTTTTCGATCTTTTCATTGTCCACATAGTTGTTGTTGTTGGGCGAGAGTTCTACCAGCGGCGCGGTGCCTTCCACCTCGACGGTTTCCGTGCGTTGACCAACCGTCAGCTTGAAGCTGGCTTGAATGACCGCGCCAGCCTGCACTTCCGCCGTCTGCACTGCGGACTTGAAACCCTCGGCCGAAGCCGTAACCCGGTAAGTGCCAATGGGAAGCTCTGGAATACGAAAAGCGCCGGTCGCGCTGGTCACCCCCGAGCGCGACAAATTTGTGCCTGTGTTGACCGCCGTCACCGTGACATTCGGGACTACGGCACCGGTACTGTCGGTCACTTCGCCGGCGATATCGCCGGTGATTCTCTGGCCCAGAACAGGAAGGCTCACACCCAGGCAGACAACGAGAACAAAAAACAATGCTCGCTGGAAAAGCAGTTCCCGCCGCATAGATCCCCCTCGGATTCGGTCTGCAATGAAGGCGTTATCAACTCGGAGTTTAGAGGGCGCGCGCGGAAAGTATCAAGAAGAAATCGCTGCACAAGACGAAACTGGATTGTTGCATTCGTCTGACTGGCGGTCACAGTTGAAGGCGTAGCTCTCAGCTGTCAGCTTTCAGCTTTCAGCTTTCAGCTGTTGGTTAAACCTCTCAAGCTGAGCGACTGGCCGGCGAGAGGCGACAGGTGATTTCAGACGGCGTCTTTGCGTACGGCAATTTCTTATCCGGATTTTTCATCCGGGCCAGCAAATTTTTTCTTATCGAGATAATTCGGGACTGCGGTGGTCACCCTCTGCGCAATCAACCCAAATTAGCTAAGCGGGGAATCGCTCATGCGGAAGCGGGTGCGGACATGTTCGGAAAGCAGTTCGATGGCGCCCCGGTTGGCGATCGGATCGGCTTGCGCCAGGTATTTCATGGCTTCCACCAGCAGGCGCTGGCCGTCCACGTAGCGCGGGTCCGCCGTGCGTTCACGACGTTTGCGCCCAATCTTGGGAGGAACCGGGATCGTAAAAACCTTGGCCATGCAATTCGGGTATGCAGCAGTCGATTTCTGAAAGTTCCTCAACCAATAAAAATGGCGCGACTTCAGTATACCGCCATGCTGGCGGATTTCAGCCCCCAATTTGCGAGGATTTCGGCAGGTTCCCGGCGGTCTAGCCCTGGGTCGATATGAATTTGGTCTTACCCGTGGTTTTGAGCTTGAAAACCGAGTCGGGGATTTTATCGTTCATCTTGATATCGGAATATTTCGCCAGCCGATAGTCGCCGGAGTTGCCAAAGAAAAACTGCTGTTGCAGCGAAATTCCCCGTGAGGGATCAATCCAGAGGACGATGTGGTCAACGTTATTGCGTACGCTGACCGTTTTGGGCACGAGGTCCAGTTTTTCGGCTACCATGCCCTCCACCGTTTCATGGCCCAAGTATTTAACATCAAAAGACTTAAGCATGTCGTGTCCGCCGCCGCCAAAGCCCAGCACCAGGAAACTTTCGAAGGCCGCCCGGTTTTTTCCGGTGCTATAGACCGTCACCTGGTCGATTTTAGGCTGGTACACCTGGATCTTGGAGCCGTTGAACAGCACATATTTCTGGTCCGGGTCGGTGATATCGGCGGCCATCTGGACTTCATTATCTCCGGTGTGGCGGAAATATACTTTCCCCTTTTGTTCTTCGTGTTCGTCCACCACTTTCTGATATTGGTCCCAGACCACGCTGGCTTCGGTGGTGCGGAATTTCTCGGCGGCCCTGTCCATCTGGCCCAGAACTCGATCCAGGGCGGGATCCGGAGTGGAATCGGCTGCAGCAGCCCCGACCGCAAACATGGCGCCGAGGCATGCCACCGCCAGAACCCGCGGGCAAACTGACTGCACGCCGTATTTCATGTTTGCCTCACTGGGCACAGTGGGAGCGCGATCGCTACTCCTTTTGCACCCATACCTTGTAAGTCAGCACGCGGCCCTGACGATCGCGTTGCGCTTCGTACCGGATGATGTTCACTTCCCCGGCTATGGGCTCTACAATTTTCTGCAGCTCTTGTCGCACCTTCGCTTCATCCGTCCCCGTCACCGCCGACCCTTCAATCTGATAAATGAATCCACCGCCCGGCCCCGGAGTTACAACCACACCCATTGGATGCGGATTGCGTTCTACCGGTTTATCGTGGAAGTCGATCCAGTAGGGCGAGAGAAAGACGAACAACAGAATGAGGGTGACCATGACGTCATACTGGAGGGTGCCACGCTCGTAAGACCACAGAATGAAGTCGCGGATTGTGCGCCAGATCCTGGACATGGGCACCGGGGGTGTTCCGGCAATGCTGGTCGTCATCCTGGCTTCGGTCAAATCTTTTCCGTTCAAATCGTCTTCAAGTCTAGGCTTTGGCGACTGGGCTTGGCAAACCGATCTACTTGATTCGGCGGAGCGCGTGCCGGTCCCCTTCGATTTCGCTCCGGGCAGGGCCGCGGCCACACTAAATCAGACCCCACTGATGCACAACTAGAATTTCTTTGGCCGGATGCGGTCCGTGCCCATGGCCGCTTGCAGCACTGCTGGAATCAGGACGCTGCCGTCGGCCTGCTGGAAATTTTCCACGATCGCCACCCAGGTGCGTCCCACTGCCAGCGCGCTGCCATTCAGGGTGTGGACAAATTCGGTCTTGTTCTTGCCTTCGGGTCGGTAACGAATATTCGCCCGCCGGGCCTGGAAGGACTCGAAATTCGAGCACGATGAGATCTCGCGAAACAATTGCTGCCCCGGCAGCCACACCTCGAGGTCATAGGTCTTGGCCGACGAGAAGCCCATATCACCGGTGGAAAGCGCCACCACGCGGTAGTGCAGGCCGAGTTTTTGCAGGACTTCCTCGGCGTCGTGAGTCAGCTTTTCCAGTTGCTCGTAAGACGTATCGGGCCGCGCAAATTTGACCAGCTCCACCTTCTGAAACTGATGTTGCCGGATGATGCCGCGCACATCCTTGCCGTAAGAGCCAGCCTCGCTGCGGAAGCAGGGCGTGTACGCGGTGAGCGAAACCGGCAGGCGCGCTGCCTCGAGCACTTCGTCACGGTACAGGTTGGTGACCGGAACTTCCGCGGTGGGAATCAGCCACAGATCTTTTTCACCGTGCGGCACGCGAAAGAGATCGGAAGCGAATTTCGGCAACTGTCCGGTGCCATACATGGACTCGGAATTCACCAGATAGGGTGGCAGGACCTCGGTGTAGCCATGCTCGCGGGTGTGCAGGTCGAGCATGAAATTGGCCAGCGCCCGCTCCAGCCTCGCCCCCAGGTCCCAGTACACCGCGAAGCGCGCGCCGGAAAGCTTGGTGGCGCGTTCGAGATCAAGCACGCCCAACTCTTCACCCAGTTCCCAGTGTGGCTTGGGCGTGAAATCGAATTGAGGTGGAGTGCCCCAGCGCCGGACTTCGATATTGTCTTCGGGAGTCTTTCCCACTGGCACGCTTGCGTGGGGGAGATTGGGGATGCCGGTGAGAATATCCTGCAGGCGGGCCTCGTACTCTGCCGCCGCTTTCTCCTGCTGTTGAATCTGCTCGCGCAATTCCTTGGTTTCAGAAATCTTAGCGCTGGCATCCTGGCCGCTTTTCTTCAGTCTGGCGATATCCTCGGAGGCGCGGTTGCGCCGGGCTTTCATGGTCTCGGCTTCGGTGATGGCGTGGCGGCGCTGAGCGTCCACCTGATGGAAATCCTTCAGCACCTGGGCCGGATCCATGCCGCGCTGGAGCAGCTTTTCTTCCACCAGGGGCAGGTTGTCGCGAACGAAGTTGAGATCAAGCATGGGAGCTAACTACTGTACCGAAAAAGAGGCGAGAAATGCACGTGTGGCGCGGGCGCCCTCGCCCGCAGCCTTTGACTTTGAATTTGCCTTTGACTTTGAATTTTCCGTTGACTTTGGATTTGCTTTAAGGTCTACAGTCAAGACTGGCGGGCGAGGGCGCCCGCCCCCACACAAAACTGGTCCGATATTTGGTCTGGGGTGTTCCACGCTGTAAACTACCCCGCAATGCGATCTTCGCGGCGGTGCTCAATCCTGGGAATTCTATTGTGTCTCGGCCTTACCGGCACGGGCTTCGGTTCCGCCTACAACGCACGTCCCAAGCTGGTTGTTATTGTGGTTATCGACCAGTTTCGCGGCGACTACCTGGAGCGTTATCGCGACCAGTGGGGCGAAGGCGGGTTCCGCCTCCTGCTCGACCATGGCGCGGATTTCACGGATTGCAATTACGGCTATGCCAACACGCGCACCGCGCCCGGGCATGCCACCCTGTTGACTGGGGCATATACGAATGGCCACGGCATCATAGCCAATGACTGGTGGGACCCCCGGAAAAAAGCTATGGTCGAGGCGGCGGATGACGACCAGACAAGACTGGTTGGTATTGCGGGCGGAGCGCCGGGCGCTTCACCTCACAACTTGCTGGCCGACACGCTGGGGGACGAGCTCAAACTTGCGACCCACGGCAAGGCCCGCGTCTTCGGCATTGCGCTCAAGGACCGCGCTTCGGTTCTCCCTGCCGGCTTCGCGGCCAACGGCGCCTACTGGATTGATCGTGCCAGCGGAACCTGGATCACTTCCACTTATTATCGGAGCGAACTTCCCCAGTGGGCCAAGGACTTCAATGACAACAAGCGGGCGGAGAAGTATCTGAACCAGGACTGGAAGGACAGCGACGGGAACGTTCTGCGCAGCACCCGGCCCGCGGAGGGGAAGCCAGTCAACTTCTACGATCTGGTGGGTTCCACGCCACTGGCCAACGACTATGAATTTGAATTCGCGCGGGAGTTGATCACCTATGAAAAGCTGGGCAGCGGCCCGGCCACCGATCTGCTGATCATTAGCTTGTCAGCCAACGATATTCTCGGTCACAAGGTAGGTCCGGATTCAGCGGAGATGCAGGCCATGGCGCTGGCCATGGACCGCCAACTGGCCGGCTTCTTCGAATTTCTGGGGCACCAGATTGGATTGGCCAATGTCTGGATTGCGCTCTCCGCCGATCATGGGATCGCTCCTTTGCCCAAGTTCGCGGCCGGGTTGCATCTTCCCGCTGCCAACATTTCCGGCGATAAAATGCGCGCGCAAATCAACAGCGCGCTGTCTGCCCGCTTTTCCCACTCAGCTGAATACGTGGAGGACCTGGAGTATCCGGTGACCTGGCTGAACTCGGACGCCTTCGCAACCGTAAAGGTGAACGAGCAGGAAGCGGAACATCTCGTGGGCGAGGCGTTGAAAACAGCCGGCCTGCGCGCGTACTACACGCGCTCCCAGTTGGAGCGGGGTGATGCCCCCAACACCGAACTGGGATTGAAGTATCTGCACAGCTATTCCGCGCTCGGCGGGTGGTACGTGCTCGGCGTTCCACCACCGTTCACCGTCGGATTCATCGGTGGGACCGATCACGCCACGCCCTACACTTACGACACTCATGTGCCGCTGGCCTTTTATGGCCTGCCCTTTCAGCCGGGAACATACCGTACTCACGCCGAGCCCGTGGATTTGGCTCCGACCCTGGCTTCGCTGCTCGGCGTCAATGCCCCGAGTCATTCTGTCGGGCGGGTGCTGACCGAGGCGTTGGCTCCGCCGCGGCGCGTCCCGGGCTCGGCTAAGAGGGGTGATCAGGGGGAGCGAAGCGTCCCTGACATTGAAGGAACCAGGTTCAGCCCAGGCGCTACCTCAGCGGCTGAAGCCGCCAATCACAGCACGGCTGCTAATGCAGCGCTAAAGCGCTGCTCCGCCCAGATTCAGAAGCAGGGCTCAGCCGCGAATCATAATTTGTCTGTGTCGGGCCAGACGGTTGTGGTGAGGGACACCGGCTGGTCAGCAGCGGGAGGCGCACGATGACTGCTCCCGCCGCGCCCGCGCCTCCTGATCTTTCCGTCAGTGTTGCCGGTATCCAGCTGAAGAATCCGGTCATCGCGGCCAGCGGCACCTTTGGCTACGGTATTGAGTTTGAGGATGTGGTGCACCTCAACAAGCTCGGTGGCTTCGTGGTGAAGGGACTCTCGGCCCAGCCCATGGCGGGAAATCCGCCTCCCCGCCTTTATGAGACGCCAGCCGGGATGCTCAACGCCATCGGACTGCAGAATATTGGGGCGCGTGCGTTTATCGACGAAAAACTGCCCAAGCTGCGCAAGATAAAGAATATCGTGGTCTTCGCCAACGTGTTCGGCTACAGCCGGGAAGAGTACGAGCGCAGCATCGAGATCCTGAATGAAGGCGAGGACATCGCCGCTTATGAGTTGAACGTGTCTTGTCCCAACACGGTCTCTGGCGGGATCCACTTTGGCAGCGACCCGCGAGCGCTGGATGAAGTCGTGAACACGGCGAAACGGGTATCCCGCCGCCCGCTGATTGTGAAGCTTTCGCCTAACGTCACCAGCATCGCACTGATGGCACGCGTGGCCCAGGAAGCCGGAGCCGACGCCATCTCGCTGGTGAACACTTTCCTGGCCATGGCCATCGATCCTGAAACCCGCAAGCCCCGCATCGCCAACGTGACCGCTGGACTGTCGGGGCCGGCCATCAAGCCGATCGCTCTCCGCATGGTTTACGACGCATCGAGGGCAGTGAATATTCCAATCATCGGCATGGGCGGCATCTCAACCGCCGCTGACATCGTGGAGTTCATGCTGGCAGGGGCGAGCGCGGTGCAGATCGGGACCGCCAGTTACTGGGACCCAGTTGCGACCGAGAAGATCGCCGGCGAACTGGAAACCTGGTGTGCGGAGCGCCGCATACCGCGCGTAGCGGAATTGACTGGCGGCATGGTCATGGAATAGCAGTCGTCAGTCGTCAAATGAAAACCGTAGGTTGAAAGCTTTGGCTGAAGACCGACGACTGACGACCGACGACTGATTCACCGGGGCCAGACCGCTAGAATTGCTCCCATCGCCAGATAGCACACCAGCTGATAACCGGTATTGATCAGATACAGCTTGGTGGACTGGTTTCCGAACAGCTTGGCGGTGAGTTGTACCGTGGTCACAAACCCCAGCCAGATGGCAAAGCCGATTTTCATCCCGTAAAGCACGCTATTCACCGTGGTGATCTCGATGATCTTGCCCAGAACGAAAGCTGACACCAGGGAGGCGATGAAAGCAATGGCATAGCTTTTGCCGGCGCTCTTCTGCATCGCTTCGATTCTTGCCTTGTCATCCGGATCGTAGCCCATGGCGACCATCCAGGGACGGGCAAAGAGCAACGGCGAATACCAGAGAAATCCCACCACCATGGTGGAAATAGCTGCGACCAGCACTGACCACAAGTTCACACCCATGAAGATCATGTCTTTTCTCCGCGCAAGCGAATTTTAAGGCCAGCCATAGTATGCCGACTTGAGCCGGTTGCAAACTGGAAACCGCCAGCCTCCTGGGATGTCCCTGCTACTTTCTGGCCGCCAATTCATCGAATGTAATGTCGCTATAATCAATCGTTAAAAAAGAGGAGTTTCTTCATGGCCAAAGCCACCTTTGCCGCGGGCTGTTTCTGGGGAGTTGAAGCCACTTTCCGCCAACTGCCGGGGGTTACAGGAACCCGGGTCGGCTATACCGGCGGGCACTTCGCCAATCCCACCTACAAAGACGTTTGCAGCGATCGCACCGGCCACGCCGAGGCGGTCGAAGTGGAGTACGACCCGGCTAAACTTTCCTATGAGAAATTGCTGGAAGTATTCTGGGAGAACCACGATCCCACCCAGCTCAATCGCCAGGGTCCCGACTATGGATCGCAGTATCGTTCCGCAATTTTCTTTCACACTCCGGAGCAGGAAAGCGAAGCCCGGCGGTCCAAGGAGCAGCTGGAGAAGTCGGGCCGCTTCAAGAAGCCGATTGTGACCCAGATCGTACCGGCGGTCACGTTCAATCCCGCCGAGGACTATCACCAGCAGTATCTGGAAAAGCGCGGACTCGCGACCTGCCACATCAAGTAGGCGGATCGGAAGACCCCGCCCTGTCTCTCCACAAACCGGAGAGACGAGGACGGGGCACCCCGGTTTCATATTTGCGGGCATGAACAGCTTCCCTTATCCTGCCTTGCAGTCATGCCGCATGCTCCCGATCAGCTTCTGTTGCAGCTTCTTGCCATCTTCGTTTCCGCGAAGGTGGTAGGAGAGCTGTTTGAACGGGTAAATCTGCCTTCGGTTCTGGGCGAAATCCTGGCCGGAGCTGCCCTGGGTCCCTTCGCGCTGGGTTGGATCCACCCCAGTGACACCATCAATTCGGTGGCGGAAATTGGCGCGATTTTTGTGTTGTTCAGCGCCGGACTCGAAACCAGCCCGCAAGACCTGATCCGGGTGGGGCGCAAAGCGTTGCTGGTGGCGGTTGCCGGCATCGTGGCGCCCTTCGTGCTGGGATTCGCGTACATGAAATGGCGCGGGGACGCATCCAGCGAGGCGATTTTCGTGGGCGCCGCCATGGTGGCCACCAGCGTTGGAATCACCGCCCGGGTGCTGGCCGACTTGCATGTGCTGGCAACGCGCACCGCCAAGATCATCCTGGGCGCGGCCGTCTTCGACGACATCCTGGGGATGGTGTTGCTGGCAGTCGTGGCCGGTCTGGCGTCGATCGGCGGACTGGAGTGGGTCCATCTCGGTGTTCTGTGTCTCGAAGCGGCGGCTTTTGCCCTGTTCATGATCTTCGTGGCGCCGCATATTGTCCGCAAAATCCAGCCCAGGATGGATCGGCTATCCACTCAGCATGCTCCACTGATCGTTGCCCTGGGTCTGTGCCTGGCACTTTCGTGGCTTTCGGCGAAAATCGGCATGGCTGCCATCATCGGCGCTTTTTTTGCCGGCCTGATGTTTGCCGACTACGCTCCCCGCTGGGATTTGCGCCCCCGGGTGGGAGGCATCACGGAATTTCTGGCGCCGTTCTTCTTTTTCACGATCGGATCGCGTCTCAACGTGCACCTGTTTACGGGAAACATTTTGTTGGCCGCGATCGTAATTTCTCTGCTGGCCATCATTTCCAAGGTGGTCGGATGCGGCCTGCCGCTATGGCGTGACGGCTGGCTGAGCGCGCTGCAGGTGGGCGTGGGCATGATGCCGCGCGGCGAAGTCGCCTTGATTGTCGCGTTGGTCGGGTTGCAATCGGAGATCGTGCTGCCGTCGACCTATGCCATCGTCGTGTTTATGACGGCGGTGACCACGATCCTGGCGCCGCCAGTATTGCGATATCTGTTTCGCGGCGAGACAGAGGTCGTCCAGGCGCCGGCTCAGTCGTGACGCTAGAAGGGGACGCGCGAGCCTCCCGCTCGTGCATGGCTGTTCGCGGAATTCAGTTCTGTACGCCTGAATCGACAACCTGCACGAGCGTGGACGCTCGCGCCCACATTGAACCCGGTTATAATTCACCGTTCCATTGGGTGAGGAGAATCCATGACTCTTGCAGGCCGGGTTGCGCTGGTGACGGGTGCGTCGCAAGGCATCGGCCGGGCTTGCGCCCTGAAGCTCGCCCACTCCGGGGCCACTCTGGCGCTGGCCGCGCGCAGTCAGGAAAAGCTGCAGGAACTGGCGGCTGAAATCATCGCGGCGGGAGGCGCTGCAACAGCTTTCCCGCTGGACGTCAACGATGAAGAACAGATCAAGGCCACATTCAAGGCTGCCATCAGTCAGCTCGGCAAGATTGACATCCTGGTGAACAACGCCGGCATCACCCGCGACCAGCTCGTCATGCGTATGAAGCGCGCCGACTGGGATGCTGTCCTCAACACCAACCTGACCTCGGCCTATCTCTGCACCCAGCAGGCGATCTCTTCGATGCTCAAGCAGCGCTGGGGCAGGATCATCAACATCACTTCGATTTTCGGACAGACGGGCCAGGCCGGCCAGGCCAACTACTCCGCTTCAAAAGCGGGGCTGATCGGGCTAACCATGGCCATCGCCCGTGAGGTCAGCTCGCGCAACATTACCTGCAACGCGGTCGCGCCCGGCTTCATCGAAACGGCCATGACTTCCGGACTGGGTGACGAGTTCAAGCAGAACGCAGTGAAGATGATCCCGCTCGGCCGAGTGGGCACGCCCGACGAGGTGGCCAGCGCGGTGGCGTTTCTGGCGTCGGAAGACGCTGCGTACATTACCGGACACGTGTTGAACGTGAACGGCGGCATGTTGATGGGCTAGAGGGAAAAATCCCTCTCTGTCATCCCGACCGGAGCGAGCGCAGTGGAGGGACCTGCTTCTTACTTGCCGCATTGGAATTTCAAGGAATGATGGCGTGGCCAATCCCAGACTTAGCCTGAGGCAGGCGGAATCGCCGGCCCAGATTGCTCAGGCTCGTGAGCTTTTTCTCGAGTATGCTGAATCGCTCGGCTTCAGCCTGTGCTTTCAGAGTTTCGATCAGGAACTTGCGGGTCTCCCTGGAGAATACGCTCCTCCGGATGGCCGCTTGCTGCTGGCTGAATACAGAAGCGAACTGGCGGGCTGCGTCGCGCTGCACAAACTCGAATCCGGAATTTGCGAGATGAAGCGCCTTTATCTTCGCCCGCAACTTCGTGGCCGGGGGGTGGGACGCGCCCTGGCCGAAGCCGTGATCGCCGAAGCCCGGACCATCGGATATAGCAAGATGCGCCTCGATACGGTCGAGCCAGTGATGCCGAACGCCGTAGCCATGTATCGGCGGCTGGGGTTCGTGGAGATTGGCCCCTACCGCCCTAATCCAATCGATGGCGCGCTGTATATGGAGTTGGCTCTTTAAGAGCGAGGGCGGGACCCTCGCGAGAGCCGGCGGGACGCCGGCGCTACGAGGAACCTCAACATGAAATTGGCCTGCTTATTTCTCTCTCTCGTATTTTCGATTTCGAGCTTTGCAGCTACCAGGATGAACGTCTCCTACAAGAGTGGCGATGACACGGTGCAGGGCATCCTGTACACGCCCGAGGGTAAAGGTCCGTTCCCGGCGCTGGTGGTCATTCACGAATGGTGGGGGCTGAATGACTGGGTCAAGGAGCAGGCCTCGCGGCTGGCTGACGAAGGTTATGTGACCCTGGCTGTCGATCTCTACCGCGGAAAGGTGGCGACTACGCCGGACGAGGCCCACGAAATTATGCGCGGCGTTCCGGAAGACCGGGCGGCGCGCGACCTGCATGCGGCATTTGAATTTCTGAAGGCGCAATCGAACGTGAAGCCAGACCGGATTGGTTCCATCGGCTGGTGCATGGGCGGCGGATACGCGCTTGATGTAGCGCTCCAGGAACCCACATTGGCTGCGACGGTCATCAACTATGGCCACCTGGCAGCGGATGCGGCCTCGCTCAAGAAGATTAACGCTTCAGTACTGGGCATCTTCGGCGCACAGGACCTCGGTATCCCGGTGGACGATATAAAGAAGTTTGAGCAGGCGCTGAAACAACAGGGGAACAAAGTGGAAATTGTGATTTATCCCGGGGCCGGGCACGCCTTCGAGAATCCCAACAACAAAACCAGCTACCGCGCCGCCGACGCCGCCGACGCATGGAAGCACACCACCAGCTTCCTGGCCGACACGCTGAAAAAGTGATCGCGCCCGGGCAAACAATGGTGGAGTCAGGTAGTTGATTACCAAACTGCTGTAACCGGGGCTGTCCCTGGCGGAATTCGCTCGTTACTCCATCACCGGTTCTGGTGCAACGAAATTCCTCTTGCCAACAGGTACTACTCTGGTTACTATGCACGTCATCCTCGGGGGTCTGCTTTGGTTGCTTTCTCTATGAATATCGGCGAGACCATCCGCAACTACCGCCTGCAAAAAGGCATGTCCCAGGGCGACATCGAAAAGCGCACCGGCCTGCTGCGCTGCTATCTGTCGCGGGTGGAGAACGGTCACACCATTCCGTCGCTCGACACCCTGGCCAAGATTGCCGGCGCCATGGAAATCGCGCTGTCCCAGTTTTTCTCCGAGTCCGGACACAGCAACGGCTCCAAGAGCCTCCCGCAATTGTCCGATGATGAAGTCCGCTTCCTGAGCCAGATTCGCCGCTACGCCGTTAGCCTCAACGACAGCGACCGCAAGCTGGTGTTGGCCATGGTCAAGAAGATGGCGGCGAAGTAACCTGTCAGGCCTCGGACCTCGGACGCTGGACCTCAGCAGATCTTCTACGAAGTCCATACGTCCCTGATCTGGAACATGGCGGGACGGCGAACCTGTAGCCCCGCCGACGTCCGAGGTCTGACGCCCGACGTCCGCCCTTGGGTACTTTCGTTCTATCCCTCTTGTGGCCAACGGGAATCTCGTTCCCGGGTCGGCCAACCCCTAGACTGTCTGTGGAGAATCCCGGGTGACCATCGACGAAGAACTGACCGTGCTCGACACGCAGCTGCGCCGGTTGAAGATTGAGTACGAGATTTATTTCAGTAATCCGGCCAAGCGCCCCCCGACGGACGTGGAATGGAAAGTGCTCTCCCTGCTGCGCAAATTCAGCGACGGCGGGCGCATGAGCTTTTCGCAACGCTTCCGCTATAACGAACTGGCGCAACGCTACGCCATCTACAGCGATCTGTGGCGCAAGAAGAACCGCATTCGTGAAGAGGGCTACCGCCGTCCCCAGGACGCGTTGCTCTCGGTCCAGGGCGTGCGCCTGGAGGAGCATGAACCGGAACACAAGGTTTACGGGATAGGCCATGCGGCTGCAGCCGCCGCGGCTACGGAGGCGGTCGAAGCGAAGCCTTTCAGCATGCAATGTGCTGACGCCCGCGCCGAACGCGATAAGGTGCAAAAGCTCTACCAGGCGCTCACGGATGCCAAGAAAAAGTCGGGTGAAGCTGTCTCCGGCAATCTCGACAGTTTTGCTTCGTTTGTGCAGAAGAAGACCGAACAGATCCGCAAGCAGTATGGCTGCGAGCTGGTCGAATACACGGTCGAAATGCAAAGCGGCCAAGTAAAGCTCAAGGCCAAAGCGAAGACCTAGTCATCAGTCGTCAGCAACTTCCACTTCAGTGCTTCCATCACAGGCCCGGTGTTTTGTAGCGCCGGCGTCTCGCCGGCTGTCGGGCGGGCATCCTGCCCGCCCCCGGGGGCAAGATGCCCCCGAGCCAGTGGGCGAGCCTGCCCGGAGCGAGGTCGAAGGGATGCCGGCGCTACGACGCTGACGACTGACGACCGACGACTGCCCCTGATAGAATTTCCTCCTGCCGTTTCCAGGCACATTCCCATTTCATCGAGGTCAGCCATGTCCGCGACCCAGACGAAGGTACAGCGTGCCATTCTCAGCGTGACCGACAAGACGGGGCTGGTGGAGTTTGCCCGCAAACTTGCCGGCATGGGTGTGGAACTGATTTCGACCGGGGGCACGGCCAAGTTGTTACGCGAATCCGGGATCGGCGTAAAGGACATTTCCGAGTTGACCGGTTTTCCCGAGATGCTCGACGGGCGGGTCAAGACGCTGCATCCCAAGGTGCATGGAGGCATCCTGCACCGGCGCGAGATGGCTTCCCACCGCAGCGCCGTCGCCGAGCACGGCATTCAGCCGATCGACATGGTGGTGGTCAATCTTTACGCTTTCGAGAAAACCGCAGCCCAGCCAGGCGTGCCTTTTGAAGACTTGATCGAGAACATCGATATCGGCGGGCCCTCGATGATCCGCTCCGCCGCCAAGAATTTTCAGGATGTTGCGGTCGTCATCTCGCCCGCGGATTACAACGCGCTGGCGGAAGAGATGGCCGCGTCAGGCGGGGCCCTTTCCGCGGCCACCAAGTGGCGGCTGGCGCAGAAGGCTTTTGCCACCACGGCCGCCTATGATTCGGCCATTGCGTCCACCCTGGAGCGGGTCAGCGCTAACGGCCATTTCGAGTTTCATCCTGAAGCTGGCTTTCCCCAGAACCTCCGGCTTTCCTTTAGCAAGGTCATGGACCTGCGTTATGGGGAGAATCCCCACCAGAAGGCGGCCATGTACAGCGATGGCTCCGGTAGTGGGGTCGCCAACGGCCGCCAAATCCAAGGCAAGGAACTTTCCTACAACAACATCGTGGATTTGCAGGCAGCCTGGGACCTGGCCCGGGAATTCGACGAGATTGTCTGCGCCATCATCAAGCACACCAATCCGTGCGGCACGGCCACCGGCAAGAGCCTGGCTGAGGCCTACCGGAAAGCGCTGGAGTGCGATCCGGTGTCGGCTTTCGGAGGCGTGATCGGAGTGAATCGCGTGGTGGATGGCGAGGCCGCTGAAGAAATGGCCAAGCTGTTTCTCGAGGTCATCGCTGCCCCGGGTTTCGACGATGCCGCCAGGGCCAAGTTTGCGGCTAAAAAGAACCTGCGCCTGGTGGAAATCAGCCACGCTCCGCAGAAGTGGGTGCTGAAAAACGTCTCCGGCGGGATTCTGGTGCAGGACGCCGACACCCGAGCGCTTCAGGTATCAGATCTCAAGGTGGTCACCAAACGACAACCCACACCGGAGGAGAGGCGCGCTCTGTTATTTGCCTGGAAGGTTTCCAAGCACGTGAAGTCGAATGCGATTCTTTACGCCCGCGACGGACAAACCGTGGGCGTAGGAGCAGGCCAGATGAGCCGGGTGGATGCCTGCAAGATCGGCGCCATGAAGGCGGTCCTGCCGCTGCAGGGAACCGTGGCCGCGTCCGATGCGTTCTTTCCCTTTCCCGACGGAGTGGAGGAAATCGCCAAGGTGGGCGCCACCGCCATCATTCAGCCCGGCGGTTCGGTGCGCGACCAGGAGGTCATTGAGGCTGCGGACCGGCTGGGGCTGGCCATGATCTTCACTGGCGTCAGGCACTTCAGGCACTGAGAATATGGCCCGCTGTCATCCTGAGCGGAGGCAGCGCATTCGCTCGCGAATGCACTGCTGGAGTCGAAAGGACCCCTAGCAGCTTGCGGTACTGCTGTTATGGATTGAGCACGGGAGACGTCGTGCGTGAGAGGTCGGCAGCGCGTTTGTAGTGCTCATAGGGGTCCTTCGACTCCGTAGTGTCTTCGCTGCGCGGAGCCGCTACTTCGCTCAGGATGACAGGGCTAAACAGTTCTTTACAATCCGTCAATTCGTACATCTTACAATCGTCAATCCTGTTAGTCCCTGTACTTCCGATCATTACCTGCCCGGTTCCGTGGCGTCCTTTTTCACCCCCTTGCGCCAGCACGGTTTACAATATGAAAAGCACCCGCCAGCAGCGGTTCGGCATCCAATCGCTATGCTTCGGGGAGGCCGAAGGTTCTCGATGAAAAGTATTGATTGCGCTCTAATCCTTTTGCTGGCCGTCCCTGCCGTTTCCGCGGAGCAAACTCCGGCTGCGGATTCCAAAGCAGCGCCCGCGTCCGCGCCCCGCAAGCTCGATAAGGCGGCGGCATATTACCACTACACCCTGGCCCATATGTACGAGGAGCAGGTGGCGGTGTACGGCCGCAGTGAGCTGGCCAACAAAGCCATCGAGGAATACCGGCTGGCGATTGACGCCGATCCTGCTTCCGAGTATCTGACTTCGGCGCTGGCTGAGCTCTATGCCAAGACCGGGCGTATTCGGGATGCTGTCCTCGAGGCTCAGGACATTCTCAAGCGCGACCCCAACAACCTGGAAGCCCACAAGCTGCTGGGCCGCATTTATCTGCGTTCGCTGGGTGACGTCCAGGCGGGGCAGGGTTCCCAGAACGTGCTCAAGCTGGCCATCGACCAGTACGAACAGATCATCAAGATCGAGCCCGACAATGTTGACGATCACCTTCTGCTGGGACGCCTCTACCGGCTGAACAATGACCTGCAGAAGGCTGAGGGCGAGTTCAAGACCGCGGTCAAGCTGGACCCCAGTTCGGAAGAAGCGGTCACAACGCTGGCCTACCTGTACAACGAAGAAGGCGACACGGCTCGCGCCGGCGAAGTACTGAGTTCCATCCCGGACGCCTCCCGCTCCGCCAAACTCTATTCGGCGCTCGGCTACACCTACGAACAACAGAAGCAGTACAAGAACTCGATAGCGGCCTACAGGAAGGCGATTGAGCTCGACCACGACAATCTGGACGCCATCCGCGGCCTGGCCCAGAACCTGATGAATGACGGCCAGACCGATGCCGCGCTGGAGCAGTACAAAATCATTGCCGATGCGAATCCCGAAGATGCGCAGACCTACCTGCGGATGGCGGAGATTTACCGCAAGAGCGGCAAATTCGACCTGGCGCTGGACAGCCTGAAGAAGGCCGGATCGATGGTGCAGGACTCGATCGAGGTCCCTTACAACATAGCCGCCGTGTACCAGGCCCAGGGCCGCTACGACGAGGCCATCCAGGTATTACAGGACCTGCTCAAGAAGACGGAGAAGACCGACAACAGCTACACCCAGGCCGAGAAAAATAACCGGTCGGTTTTTTTGGAACGCCTGGGAACGATCTATCGCGACAACAAGAACGATTCTCAGGCCATTGAAACTTTCAGAAAGATGGTGGTGCTGGGTGACGAAAATGCTGAACGCGGCTACCAGCAGATCATCGATACCTACCGCGAAGGAAAGCAGTGGCAGCAGGCCACGGACACGGCCAAGGAGGCGGTGCAGAAGCTGCCCAATAATCGCAGCCTGAAGATGGTGTACGCTGCCCAGCTCTCCGATATGGGCCAGGCGGATGCCGGATTGCAGCAGGTCAAAGCGCTGCTCAAGGGCACACCCGAGGACCGCGAAGTTTACATTACGCTCTCCCAGATGTACAGCCGCCTGAAGCGCTGGCCCGAGGCCGAGGCAGCCCTCGACAAGGCTGAACAGCTGTCGAGCAAGGACGAAGACAAGCAGTATGTCTACTTCCTCCGCGGCTCGACCTACGAGCGCCAGAAGAAATATGATCCGGCGGAAGAGATGTTCCGCAAGGTCCTGGCGGGCGATCCTCAGAACGCGACTGCGCTTAACTATCTCGGCTACATGCTGGCCGACCGCGGGGTCAAGCTGGACGAGGCTCTGGGCCTGATCAAAAAAGCAGTCGATCTCGATCCCGCCAACGGTGCTTATCTCGATTCGCTGGGCTGGGCCTACTTCAAGCTGGGCAAATACGAGTCGGCGGAGGACACACTGATCAAGGCGTCGCAGCGCATCGGCACCGATCCCACGGTGCAGGACCATCTCGGCGACCTCTATCAGAAGACCGGACGCCTCAAGCTGGCTGCGGCCCACTGGGAGCGCGCCATCGCGGAGTGGAACAAGACTGTGGCCGCTGAAGTTGACCAGAACGATCTGGCCCGGGTGCAGAAGAAGCTGGAATCCGCCAAGATGAAGCTGGCCAAGGAAGACTCAGAGAACAAATAACCAGCAAAAACCACGTAGGGGCAGGTGTCCCACCTGCCTTGGCCGAGCGAAAGCTCGGCTTTCTTTTTGTATTCTGATAAGTCTTACCGCGAAGCCCACCCTGTTTCTCCAGAGAACGGAGAGACCAGGGTGGGGTACCCACTGGAGACAACCAATGAGTGACGTGCTCATTCGCCAGGCCACACCCGGTGACATTCCTGCATTGTTGCGCCACCGCCAGGGTATGTACGAAGACATGGGCTACAACGACCCCGTGGCCCTGTCCGCGATGGCTTCGACCTGCACGCCCTACCTGGAGGCAGCGCTGGCGAACGGTACGCTGCATGGCTGGCTGGCATGCGTGGGCGACCAGATTGTCGCTGGAGGCGTGGTGTTGGTCAGTCCTTGGCCCAGCCATCCTTATGACGGCCAGTGCCGGCGCGCCACCATTCTCAACATGTACACCGATCCGCCATTTCGCCGCCAGGGCATCGCCCGCCGGCTCATGCAGGCCATGATCGACTGGTGCCGCGAGGAGGGCTTCGTCCATGTCACTTTGCATTCCAGCGACAAAGGCCGTCCGTTGTACGAGAGTCTGGGATTCGAAGCGACCAATGAGATGCGTTTGAAGTTGGGTACTTCGTAGCGCCGCCGTCCCGGCGGCTGTCCGGTGGGAGTCCCGCCCGCCGCGGGGGAGGGCAAGATGCCCTCCCGACAGCCGGCAGGATGCCGACGCTACCTGGCTGATGTCGGATCGCTCCTCCCCCAATGCTAAACTTCCCCTATGCTGGCCGATTACGCCGTGCGGGTAGAGCAATCCCGCGGACGCCGCATTCCCGAGCTCCAGCATCCCTACCGTGACGACTTTCAGCGCGACCGCGACCGCGTCATCCATTCCCGGGCTTTTCGCCGCCTGGAAGCCAAGACCCAGGTTTTTACCCGGCGTTTCTCCGATCACTTCCGCAACCGCCTGACCCACACTCTGGAGGTAGCACAAATCGCCCGCACGGTTGCCGGCCAGCTCGGGCTTAACCTGGATTTGGTCGAGGCCCTGGCCCTGGTCCACGACGTTGGTCACCCACCGTTTGGACACGCCGGCGAAAAAGCGCTGGATGCCGTCATGCGCGAGCACGGACTCTTCTTCGACCATAACCTGCACGCGTTGCGCATCGTTGAAGACTTTGAGCTGCGCTATGCTGCCTTCCGCGGACTCAATCTGACCTTCGAGGTGCGGGAAGGCATCATCAAGCACTCGCACGATTATTCTGTCCAGCAGTTTCCCGAGCTGGCCGAATATCTGCTCGATCAGCGCCCGCCGCTGGAGGCGCAGCTCATCGATCTGGCCGACGAAATCGCTTACGACACAGCCGATCTCGACGACGGTTATGAGGCGCGTCTGCTGACCCTGCCGCAGATCCGGGGCGGCGTCCCGGGGTTCGATGGTTTTTATGGCGAGGCCGAGCGCGCCTATCCCCATGCCATGGAGAAGCTGAAGTTCAACGAAGCGGTGAAACGGATTCTCGATCGTATGGTGGGCGATCTGATCCACAATCTGCAAAACCAGATCCAGGCGGCCGGCATCCACAATCTGCAGGAGGTCCGCGCCTTCCCGCAACGACTGGCCACCTTTAGTCCGGAGGTTGAAGAGGAAAGGCGGCGCACCAAGGAATTTCTCTACCAGAACCTCTATTTCAGCGCCGCGCTGGAGCCGGAAAAGCACGATGCCGAACGTGTCATCCGGGAACTGTTTGAATCTTGGATGGCGAAACCGGAAAGCCTGCCGCAGAGCTATCAGGAAAAGGCCAGGCAGGAACCCCTGCCGCGCGTGATTTGCGACTACATCGCTGGCATGACTGACAACTTCATTTACGAGCAGCACGAGAAGTATTGCGGAACGACGTAGGCCTGGTGATCACGTAGGCCCGGACGCCCTCGTCCGGGCGGGCGAGCGCAGCT
>JBARIF010000119.1:0-5074 GCA_049799615.1 Terriglobales bacterium | reverse complement strand
CGGACCCACTCATCCCCCCACCGCCCAGAGAGAGCGTGTAGGTCGCGGTTTGTCCGGCAACTACAGTCGCCGAGCTTGGGTCTCCCGGGAACACACCGAGTGCCAGGTTCGCCGTATAGGCATAGCCGTTGGTCAAAGTGCCGCTCTGGGCATCGGTGTTCGTCACCACCACGTCGACCGCGCCCGCGCTGTGGGCCGGGGTGGTCGCGGTAATCGTGGTGCTGTTGACTACGGCCACACCGGTTGCGGCCGTGCCGCCCAATTTGACTGTCGCTCCCGCGAGGAAGCCGGTGCCGGTGATGGTAAACGGTGTCCCGCCGTTCGCTGTTCCAGAGTTCGGTGCAACCGAAGCCAGACTCGGTGCAGGGTTCGTATAGGTATAGCCGCCGGCCAAGGTGCCACTCTGGCTGTCCGTATTGGTGACAATGACGCTGACTGCCCCTGCGGCGTGCGCCGGAGCGGTCGCGCTGATGGTGGTGCTGTTGACCACGGTCACGCCGCTCGCGGCCGTGCCGCCCAATTTGACCATTGCACCTGCCAGAAAGCCAGTGCCGGTAATGCTGACGGCCGTACCCCCCGCCGTGGTTCCGGACGCGGGTGAGATTGAGGTAACGGTTGGCGCCGGATTGATCACAACGTAGGTGTAGCCGGTGGTCAGGGTACCGCTCTTGCCATCGGTGTTGGTCACCACCACACTGACTGCTCCCGCGGCGTGGGCCGCGGTGGTCGCCGTGATGGTGGTGCTGTTGACCACGGTCACGCCGGTCGCTGTGGTCCCGCCCACACTCACCGTCGCGCCTGACAGGAAGCCCGTTCCGCTGATGTTCACTGCCGTCCCGCCCGATGTAGTCCCGGACGTGGGCGAGATCGAAGTCACGGTCGGAGCCGGATTGATCACAACGTAGGTATATCCGCTGGTCAGGGTGCCCGCCTGGCCATCGCTGTTGGTTACCACCACATTGACCCTACCCACTGCGTGGGCTGCGGTGGTCGCCGTGATGGTGGTGCTGTTGACTACGGTCACGCCGGTCGCGGCCGTGCCGCCCAGGCTTACGGTTGCTCCCGTCAGGAAACCGGTGCCGGTGATGGTCACAGCCGTTCCGCCGGCCGTGGTTCCGGAGGTGGGAGAGATCGAGGTCACTGTGGGCGCCGGGTTACCCGCGGAAGAACCCAGCTGCACAAATTTTGCGACCGACGGTACTCCGCTCGTGTTCACCAGGAAGAGCATGTAGTATCCCGGAGGCGCGATGTTGCCGTTGGGGGGCGCCGTTACTGTCAGTGTCCCGTTCCCGGTGGTAAAGGCCATGCCCACAAGGCGCTGCTCCATGTCAAAGGAATGCGTCGATGCCCCCGGCCGTGACAGCACGACAGAAGAAATGTTCGCCGCATCCGGAGTGGAGACCGTAAACGCTCCGTTCCAGGAGATCGCACTCGGAGCGCTGGTAATGGTCGGCCGGGCGGCTAGTCCCCCGCTGGAGTTGAACAAATACGCGGGCTTGTAAATCTCCATGTGCGATTCATAGTATCCGCGCGAGGGGTTCCCACCCGCCACCCAGACCGTTGCATCGGGCAGAAGCAGAGCGACTGAATGGTAGAGACGGGGAAAGGAATTCGCACCGGCGGAAGAGAACGAGTCGCTTACCGGATCGTAGAGATCGGCATTCAGACTGGCAGTGCTGGCGTCTTCGTCGTTGACCGATCCACCGAGGGCCAGGATCTTGCCGGTAGGCAGGATAACCGCGTTCATCTCAACGCGTGCCTGGCTCATGCTGGGACCCGCGCTCCAGGTAGGGTTGCTTGCCCCCAGATCAATCACTTCCGTGGTTGCCGTCGCCGGATTTCCGCCCCCCATGATGATGACCCGCGGATCGTAGTTGTTGGCGGGGGTCAAGGGAAACAGAACCGAGGTGCCGTACGTCCTGGTTCCGCTATAAATAGTCGTATCGACGGTCGTCCAGGTATGCGCATTCGGATCGAACAGCATCGAGGTTGTGGTCGATCCGGAGTAGAAAACCTTTCCGTTGGGCAGCAAGTGCATGCGGGGATAAAGCGGAGGCGTCCAACCCGCCGAGTACTCCGGGCTCCATCCTGAGCCAATGGTGTAGATCTCAACCGTCTTGTTGGTACTGCCGTCAATATTGTCCTGGCCGGAAAACGTCATCAACCGCCCGTCGCCGAGATTGGTGACGGTGGGATACCAGCGGCCGTGCGCCATGGTCTGAACATCGGTAAAAGTGTTGTTCGAAGGGTCGAAGATGGATGATTTCGTTTGTCCCAAAAACGGGTCGTACTGGATCGACCCTCCATTGATGAAAGCCCGCCCGTCGGAGAGTACTACCATGCCATTGCAGAACATGTCCCAGGACAGGGTGAACTGGGTGATGCCACCGGTGGCGGGGTCGAACAGAAGTACGCCCGAGTTGTTCGACGGACCATAGGGCGGCCCGCTGGGACAGCCGGACTGGGACGGCGGACAGTTTCCTGAACCTGAAACAATCAGGATTTTCCCGTTATACAGCAATGCCGAATGGATTGGATTGATCGGCATCAGCGTGGACATGGTGCTCCACTGTCCCTGGACATTTGACTGGGCTGACATCGCGGGGAGGAAGACGCCAAGAACCAAGGCAAGCGACAGAGCACACAGAAAAAGACGTGCAGACGTACCAATACGAATCATGGCTTATTTTGGGTTGAGGAGGGGACCCACCAGGACTCAAGTGGACTCAACTAAGTCTCGCCTATTTTGACCCATTTGTCAATTCACAAAAGGCTCCGAATCCAGCGCCAGTCGGGCCTTACAGCGCGAACGGAACTCAGCGCAGATCGGATAACGGTAATCACCAAGTGGTAACTTAGGGTAACCATCTGACGCTTGCTTCGTATTGACTTGCCAGCCTATTTCCGAGAGACTGAGCCCCGAGACCAGGATGGGATCGAGCCAGATGCCCTCCGAACGACCTGCGATGATTGACCGCCAAAGGCCGAGCTATAGCATCATCATTCCCGCGTATAACGAGGGAATGCGGGTCAGCGCCACCCTGGAGAGGGTCCTGGCCTACGTGGCGGAGCGCGGTTGGGATGCGGAAGTCATCGCCGTAAACGACGGTTCACGCGACAACACAGCAGAAATTATTCGCGGATTCGCGGACAAGAACTCCCGGCTGCGACTACTGGAAAATCCGGGCAACCGCGGCAAGGGATACAGCGTGCGCAACGGCATGTCACACGCCCAGGGCGAAATATTGCTGTTCAGTGATGCCGACCTTTCCTCCCCGATCGAGGAGGCCGAAAAGCTATTTGCCGCGATCGCCGCCGGGGCAGACGTCGCCATTGGCTCGCGCTGGCTTCGAAGCGATCTGCAGACCCAACGCCAGCCCTTTTATCGGCAACTCTTCGGGCGCACTTTCAACCTGATGCTGCGCCTGACGCTCGGCCTGACTTTCAAAGATACACAATGCGGCTTCAAGGCATTCACCCGCCGGGCGGCAGATGCGATTTTTCCGCTCCAGACTATTGAACGCTGGGGTTTCGATCCGGAGCTGCTTTATCTCGCCAAGCAATTCGGGTTCAGGGTTGATGAGGTCCCTGTGGCCTGGGCCCACAGCGAAGGCACCCGCATCAGTCCACTACGCGATGGGAGCAAGATGTTTCTGGAAATGCTGAAGATTCGCTGGAACGCAATCAGCGGAAAGTATCGAAAGCCAACCACTGCGTAAAGAAAACACGCGCCTCCTTTAGAGAACTGCCACATTTAGAGAACCGCCACATTCGATAATCTAGGTTTGCCTTGACGTTCAGGAGCAGACGTGCTCAAGCATGAAGACCTCCGGCTATTTGGTTAAGCTACAGGATGGAGAGCAACGGCACGCGAGTCACGGCTTGGCCAACTGAGCCTCGGGCTTGCAGCTTCGGTACCAGGCAATGGTTCGACTGAGACCTTCTTCGAAATCCACCGTGGGCTTGTAGCCCAGGCAGCGCTCAGCGGCTGAAATATCCGCCAGCGAATGCTTGACATCTCCGGCACGGTCGGGGCTGTACTTGATCCCACCAGAATAGCCAAGCAGTTTTTTGAGGATTTGGAAAGTGTGGTTCAAATCGATGCGGCGGCCGGTAGCCACGTTGAAAACCCGGCCGGCGACATCATGGGCCGGCGCGGTGCAGGCCAGCAAGTTTGCCTGGACCACGTTGTCCACGTAAGTAAAGTCGCGGCTCTGGCTGCCATCGCCAAAAATTGTGGGTTCTTCCCCGTTGAGCATTTGAGTGATGAACTTGGCGAGCACGCCGGAGTACGGCGAAGTCGGGTCCTGGCGTGGACCGAAGACGTTGAAATATCGCAGGCTTACGGTTTCAAGGCCATAGCATTGAAAAAAGGACGCCATGTAGTATTCGCCGGCCAGTTTGGCCACCGCATAAGGCGAAATCGGACTAGGCAACATGTTTTCATCCTTCGGCAGGGTCGGGGTATCCCCGTATGCAGCGTAAGAAGCGGCGTAAACTACGCGCTTCACTATTGCGTCTCGAGCTGCAACCAGAAGGTTCAGGGTGCCATCAACATTGGCCAGATTGTTGCCAATCGGATCCAACACTGATTTCGGGACCGACGGGATGGCGCCCTGGTGCAGAACGTAGTCCACATCGCGACAGGCGCGATGAACTGCGTCCAGATCCGACAGGTCGCCCTCTTGGAAATCGATCTTGTCGATCACTTCGTCGAGGTTCTCGCGCTTACCCGTAGAGAGATTGTCCAGTCCCCGTACCCTTCCACCCCGCGCCAGGATGGCCTCCGCCAGCGTGGAACCGATAAAGCCTGAAATCCCTGTAATAAGGTAGGTGGGCATGAAAGTCTATGATACAGGATTGGATTGGCCATCGACCACTAGCCGGTCCCGACGATTGACTGCGGACTATCCCAATGTGCCCGTCTGTGACCTAGCCGCCCGCAAGGTGAGCAAAGTAACCTCCGGCGGACAGTTGAGGCGCATTGGTATCCGGATCGTGCCAACACCGACGTTGGTATCCAACACAAGAGAATCAATCCGTCGCAGTCCCCAAGGATCCCTTCGGCCGAGCT
>JBARIF010000118.1:0-11575 GCA_049799615.1 Terriglobales bacterium | reverse complement strand
GGAAGAGTCAACCACTCAATCGTGCAGTACTACATTAAGCAGAGAGCTGTGCACCTGGAGTCCGCCGTCCGGTCCTCCTGCATAATCAATGAAACCCAACGTTCTGAACCGGTTCATGAAGAAGCTGACTCGGGAACGCGTGGTCCCCACCATCGCGGCGAGGGTTTCCTGACTGATTTTGGGAACCACGGTTTCGGGAATTCCTTCCTTGCCGAAATGAGCCAGCAATAAAAGAACCCGGGCCAATCTTTTCTCACTGGAATTGAACAGCTGGTCGACGAGATCTTCTTCATAGCGGATATTCCGAGCCAGCAGGTAGGCCACAAACAAATCGGAAAACGAATGTTCGCGGTGAAGGGCGTCCATCATGGCCTTCTTATCGACTCGCAACAGCTCGCAATCTGTCATTGCAGCGGCGGATCCCATGCGCAGAACCTGTCCGGCGAGCGCACCTTCCCCGAAAAAGCTCCCCTCCCCCAAAATGCCGATCGTCGCTTCCTTGCCGATCTTGGAAACGACGGTGAGCTTCACTTTGCCCTTTTGGATATAAAAAACTGAGTCCGCAGGGCCGCCCTGGGTAAAGATTGCTTTCTTTTCCGGAACCGTCAGGAGATTCCTGCCGGCGCCGATGGTTGCCAGGAAAGTCTTAGGGTTGAACTCGCGGGATTTCTTGACCAGGGCGGTAGAACTCATCGTCCCTACAGTATAGTTCGCCCGAGCGACCGGCCCAGCATAAATCGCGGCAGGCTTCGCACCGCCGGAACTCCCTAAGCCCGAAGTGAGCCATTCTGCACAGTATTTTCAACGGCAATAAGCCAGTCTGGGACCTGGTTCGAGAACCGCTGTCCAGCCCCTCAGACTAGACCGCCGGCCAATCGGTTCAGGAGGATTCATGCCACCAACCGTCCAAGTCGGCTCCATTCTCATCGAGGGATTTGCACAGATGACGCCACTCCGAGACCTTAAGAGCGAGCCCTACTCCGGGAACTGGAGACTGCCTCAGGCGCTAAGCGCTGCCTTTGATCGCAGCATCCAGGTTGCGGGATGGAACTTCTTTTTTATGGCGGCAGAGGTGAAAGTGAATTTCTTCGGCGCGCCTGGCGCGGAGAAGGTCGAGAACGCCGTGAAGCAGATTCTGGCGAAGCTAAAGCCGCAAAACTTCAACAGCCTTGAAATAACCGGAATCGTTGCCAAGCGCTTCCTGGGTTTGCCATACGCCACAATTTCTGCGCACGCACGCCATCTCCAACCAGGCTGCTATTTGGATGACGCTCAGAAACGGCGGCCATCCCGGAGCTACGACGATTAGGTCAACGTCGGGGCATCTACCTGTCCACAGCCGTCAGGCGCCGGTCGCGATGTGGATCGGTGCGAGGCAGCCCCGTGCTGAGCTCACATTTCTCTCCCGGCCTGGCGCCGCAGGTGGGGCAACGAACACTCATGGCAAGGTCCTTCTTGACTTTCATGAGTACATAATGCAGCGCTGTCCAGAAATGAAATGGTCAATTTTGATCTGAATCCGCAGGTGTGGGTGGACACCCCTGTCAGCCCTTCGCAGTTGATCTTGGTTTCGTTATTCCCTTCCCGATGGCTGCAGAGTTCCGTAGTTGCGAACGCAGATCCAAGTCAAAAGGCGGCTGCCAAGAGCGTCGTCCCCACATGCGCGGTGATGTCTGGTCAATTTTGACCAGTCCAGAAGGTCAGTTTCGTTGAATACTGAAGTGTAGCGGTGCACTCAACCCAACAAGTTAAAAGTGACTAGACCAGCCAACCCTGGTCCCAAGTCGGCTTTTGGAGGTCGCATAGGGCGGTCTCCGAAAAAACTGGTTCTACCACACTCATTCTCGACTAAGGATCCATGTCACTGCCAAACCCTGTGTTTCCTATGGCGAGCCTGCTAGTCGTCAACCCGCGCGCGCTGCCGCGTGAAGGGGTCGCAGCCGGCCGGGCGCGATCACAGTCGAGGGCATCGCTGCCCACGCGAATCGCCGTAATCGGGAATTATCTTCCGCGTCAATGTGGAATTGCTACGTTTACCACGGACTTGTGCAGCGCGATCTCGGCGGAATATGGTAACGCTCGGCTGCTGGCGCTGCCCGTGAACGACACGGAACTTGGATATGACTATCCCGCGCGGGTAAGGTGGTCGCTCGCCCAGGAAGATCTGTCGTCGTATCAGGAAGCCGCGGAATTCCTGAACTTCAACAATATCGACATGGTGTGCCTGCAGCACGAGTATGGAATCTTCGGCGGGCCGGCCGGCAGCCATATTCTGGGTCTGCTGCGAGCTTTGAAGATGCCCGTCGTGACCACGCTGCACACCGTTCTGCGCGAGCCGAATCCCGAACAACTCCAGGTGATGGAAGAGATTGCGGAGCTTTCGGATCGCCTCATTGTCATGAGCGAACTCTCCTCCCAGTTCCTGCAGGAAATTTTTAGGGTGCCCGGCAGCAAAATCGACATGGTTCCGCACGGCGTTCCGGACTTGCCCTTCCTCGATCCTAATTTCTACAAAGACCGCTTCGGTGTGGAAGGGAAGGCCGTACTTCTCACTTTCGGCCTGCTCTCCCCCAACAAGGGAATCGAAAACGTCATTCAAGCCCTGCCGCAGATCCTGGCTGAGCACAAGAATGTGGTTTACATGGTCGCAGGCGCGACCCACCCTCACATCTTACGTCGCGAGGGAGATAAGTATCGCGACAGCTTGCAGGCCCTGGCGAAGGAAGCGGGAGTGGAATCGCAGGTGATCTTCCATGACCGCTTCGTCAGCCCCGAGGATATGGCGGAGTTCGTGGGCGCCGCCGACCTCTACATCACTCCTTACCGCCATGAAGCGCAGGTGGTTTCCGGAAGCCTGGCCTATGCGCTGGGCGCGGGTAAAGCGATTATCTCGACTCCCTATTGGCACGCCATTGAGTTGCTGGACGACCGGCGCGGCGCGCTGGTCCCTTTCCAGAATCCCGACGCTATCGCGCAAAAGACAATCGAACTGTTGCACACGCCGGCGACACGTCATGCCATGCGCAAACGCGCCTACCTGTTTGCGCGCGAAATGATCTGGAAGAGAGTAGCGCAGGGTTACATGGGCAGCTTCGCGCGGGTTCGCAGCGATCGCTTGAAAACTCCGCGGGTGCAGTTCTCGGCTCGCGCCAACGAGAAATCACTGAACCATCTGCCCGAGTTCGAGCTCAATCACCTGAATGCGCTAACCGACGACACGGGGATATTACAGCACGCGATCTTTACCATCCCCAATCGAGCCGAGGGATATACCACGGACGACAATGCGCGGGCGCTTATTTTTACCGTGCTGCTGGACCAACTGGGAAAAGATCAACACGGCAGTCGTCAAATCGGAACCGCCGGAGCCGCTAACCCAGATTGGCCATCCCGCTATTTAGCGTTCCTGCAGCACGCCTTCAATCCGGAGAAGAAACGGTTCCGCAACTTCCTCGGCTACAACCACCGCTGGCAGGAAGAGCAGGGATCCGAAGATTCTCACGGGCGGGCACTATGGGCCCTCGGTACTCTCTTAGCCCGATCCGCAAATCGAGGGCTGAGAGGCGCTGCCGGCCGCTTGTTCGAGTTCTCGCTGCCGACGGTGGTCGAGTTCCACAGTCCTCGGGCCTGCGCCTATTCCGTGCTCGGAATTCAGGAGTACCTCCATTCGTATCCCGGCGACCGCGACGCCCAACGAGTGCGGCTCGTTCTGGCTCGAAGATTGCTCGCGATGTATGAGTCGATACGGCGCCCGGATTGGAAGTGGTTTGAGAATGTCGTGGCGTACGGGAATGCGCGGCTGTCTCAGGCCCTGCTGCTGGTGGGATCGGCGTGTGCGGATGAAACCATGCTCGCTGCCGGACTCGAGTCTTTAACTTGGCTGATGGAAACGCAGCGATGCCAGAGCAACGGTCATTTTGTGCCGATCGGCTCGCAGGGGTTTTACCATCAAGGTGGCGAACCCGCCCGCTTCGATCAACAGCCCATCGAAGCCGCCGGCGCCGTGTCCGCATGTTTGGAAGCATATCGCGCAACCGGCGACAGTCAGTGGCGCAACCAGGCCTGGTCGGGCTTCAACTGGTTCCTGGGCGATAACGATCTGCAACTTCCACTTTACGATTCCGTCTCGGGCGGCTGCCGGGATGGCCTGCATCCTGACCGCGCCAACGAGAACCAGGGCGCAGAATCAACGCTGTCGTGTTTGATGGCGCTCCTCGAAATGCACTCACTGCAAGAGTCTGAACCAAAGGGAATCCAGTCATGACCATGCCGGCACAACAGTCTATAAACGTTCTGAGCACTCATTTCGAGCCGCTACTTCATCGTCATCCTGCCAACCCGATCTTAACCAGTAAGGACTGGCCGTATTCGATTAACAGCGTGTTCAATGCGGGCGCCACGCGGCTCGCGGACGGGACCACCCTGCTGCTGTGCCGCGTGGAAGATCGGCGTGGTTTATCGCATTTTTGCGCTGCCCGCTCGCGAAACGGTGTCGACGGATGGCAGATCGACCCGGAGCCGACTCTGATGCCCAGCCCGAACGACTTTCCGGAGGAGGTCTGGGGCATCGAAGATCCGCGGATCACTTTCGTGCCCGAACTCCAGCAACACGCGGTCACCTACACCTCCTACTCGCGTGGTGGCCCGGGTGTATCTCTCGCCTTGACCAAAGACTTCCGCAGTTTCGAGCGCTACGGCGTAATTATGCCGCCGGACGATAAAGACACCGCCCTGCTGCCTCGCAGAATCAACGGATACTGGGCGCTCATTCATCGTCCCATGACAAAGCTCGGAGCACAGATGTGGATCTCCTACTCCCCGGACCTGCATCATTGGGGCCGGCACCGGCTGATGCTGGAAGCCCGCCGGGGCGCCTGGTGGGACGCCAACAAGATCGGGTTGTCACCTCCGCCAATCGAAACTTCCCGGGGGTGGCTCGTTTTCTATCACGGAGTGAGGCACACACCTTCGGGTTGCCTGTATCGTTTGGGTCTGGCCCTTTTTGATCTGGAGAATCCGGAAAAATGCCTGCTACGTGGTGACTCCTGGATGTTCGGACCCGAAGCCGACTATGAGCGCCACGGCGACGTGGATGACGTCGTGTTTCCGTGTGGCTACACCATGGATCAGGACGGCGACACGATCAATCTCTACTACGGAGCTGCGGATTGCGCGATTGCTCTGGCTCGGGGCAGCGTACGCTCTCTCCTCGACTGGCTGGACGCCAACGGAAGCTGCGAACGAAGGCGCGATCAGGGATGAATCCGCTGCATTGGATTGTGCAATTCACCTTGGGATGCCGGCACCGTCACCGGAGTCGCGTGTTCACCATCAAAGGGCGCACCTACCGCGTCTGCTTCGATTGTGGACGGGAATTCGACTTGCCGAGTGCCGGCGAGTCAGCGCGGCCCAGCGCTTCCGATCATGCAGGCTTACGAGCGGACCCCACCGCAGGTGCAGACCGCGGGCTGAGGTAGCCAAAGCCCAGTCGGAGTCGGACACGGCAAGGCCTCAGGCCGGCTGCCAAAGCCCAGTCGGACTCCGACAAAGCTAAAGCCGATATGGCGGACAGCCAGGCAGCCTCGGCAGGCGCACTTTGCGCAGCCCAGGGTTCTTTCCAGCTACGTGTAGCGCATGTCGCGATTGTGCCAGTGACCTGCCTTCGGGCGATACTCTTTCCCTACTGTGTGTTGCGAGCTTGGCCGCCTACGCCGGTGTTCGTTTCCACTATCGCGGCCAGGGCTGGTTTCGGTTTCGCTCAATGCAACCCACCATTTACGATTTCGACGACTACACCTCCGAGGTGTTTACGGCCGCTTCCACCTGGCAATCCGCAACCATCCGGTTCAAAGACCTGAAACCGGCGGGATGGGGTGTGCCCGAGACTTTTTCCCCAGACTCGCTTTCCGGACACCGTCAGGCGGCCGCTATTGATAGCCCTGAGGTGAACTGCTAAGCTTTCAAATGAGATTTGTCCTCCCGCAGTTGGGAGACTGATGTAGAGCGTCGTTTCAGTTTTAAACGAGGATCGATTGTCCCGACCAATTGTGATGCCCACCGCCTCGGAATTTCGTCTGCTTGAAATTCTCTGGGTCCTCGAAGAAGGCACGATCGACGATCTTTTGCAGGCTTCCAAGGATAGTCGGCTAAATTACAAGACAGTCCAAACCGTCTTGCGCATCATGGAGAATAAGAAGTTTGTCAGCCACTCGATCCGCGGTCGCGCATTTGTGTACCGGCCGCGAGTGAAGCGGCGGGAGGTTAGTCGTGTTTCGTTGCGGTCTTTAATCCAACGATATTTTCGCGGTTCCCGTACCGAGCTACTGGTCAATCTGTTGGAAGATGAGCGGATCGGGAATAGCGAGTTGCAAGAACTGGAAGGCTTGATCCGAAGCTATCGCAAGGCAAACGTCGCTGACCGCAAAAACAGCCGTTAAAGGAACGGCAGTATGATGCACTTCGACCGATCAATTGCTAGCGTCGGCTTGGGGATCACATACTTTCTTCAAGTTGTCATCGCCTACCTAACGACGCTGTCGATCTGTGCTTTCATACACAATGCTCGTCTCCGTGTTCGAATCTGGGGCGGTTTTCTGGTTTGGACGATTTCGGCCTGGGTTTTGTTGTGGATACCGGCGCGGGAAACCCGACCAGTTCTTGTGGGATTTCACTCGGTACCATTCCCGTCAATGGCCAGAGCGTATGTTGCCATGCCAGTGCCGGAGTCGTGGGCGTCGTACTTCGCCAGAGTCACTCCCACTGCCGCCTTCCTTTATTTCTCCTTCTTACTGATCTCAATCCTGTATTTATTTGTGGAGTCAATGCGACTCAAGTCTGCTCTGCGACGAACTCACTCGCCATCCCCCCAGTTGCAGACTTGCTTTAAACGGCTCTGCCAGGAATTACGTGTCGGACATTGTGAATTACGCCTGGCTACCGACCTTCGCTCCCCGGCGACGTGTTACTGGTGGCACAGTCATATTCTTCTGCCTCTGGAACTGATTCCTCACCTCGACAGCGGCCAACTCGAAGATGTTCTACGGCACGAACTATTCCATGTCCGACAACACGACTACTTGTGGGACCGGCTCGCAGCTTTAGGCTGCCGCGTGGTTTTCTTTCATCCCCTGGTGTGGTTAGCCTATCGACATCTGCGGCGGGAGCGAGAATTGGCCTGCGACTATGAGGTCGTGAGGGAATCTAGCGAAGCGCGTCTGCGGTATGCAGAATGTCTTACCGACCTCGCCCGTTGGTTCATGGTGAGAAGAATGTCTTCGCCGGGAATAACTTTTTTCTCTTCCGAATCCCTGCTCAAAGTCAGAGTTCGGGCCATTCTTACCAAACCCTCCATCTACTCTCCTTCTCGCGAAGCTGCCCGTGCAGGACTTGTTTCCATTCTCGCAACTGTTGCGTTGTTGTTGCTGCCCGCTCTGGGACTATCTCTGTACACACCGGTTCGCCTGACTAATTTTTTGGCGCGACCCACCACTAACCCATCTTCCGCAGCGCGAAAGAAAGGGGCACGCACCAAAGTCGTGCAACCTGCCGCGCCCGAGACGTTGACAATGGCAACCCTGCAAATGGCCACCCGATCCGGGGCAGAGGCATCGATCAAATCGCTTCTGGATATTCCGACAGTAACCTTGCCCTTGCTGAATCCCTCGACTGCCGACAACGAAACTGCCGCGACAGAGTCTTCGAGCCTCAAGGAGGACCTCCAATTACAGAGCCGAGCCGCTGTCTGGGACGAAACTCCCATGCCCCTCGCGAGTCCCCCGAAATGGCGCTCTCTTGCGATTGGCGCCATCACCGGAGCGGTGGGAATGGCTACGGGGCGGGTTGATCCAGACGATATAGACGGACCGCGCAAGCGAACTCGCTGACTGCGCCATCCAATTTTCAATCTATCCGCTGCTATTTTGCGGATGAATATAGTGCGTCCTTCGCATGGCGGAACTGGCTCCGCAGGGCTCTCGTTATCGTCGCTCGACAATAGGTCAAATATCAGTCGCCGTGTGTGCAGCTTCTGCTGATTATCTTCAACATGCGCACACGAAAGTCGGCGGTTTCGCGTTTGCCGGCCTTGTTTTCTTCTTGCACTTCTCCGGTACCCTCTTCTCTACCCTCCGGCAGAACATGCCCGGTCACGATGACTTTCTGGCCAAGGTGTGCGTTCAGGTCAATCTTTCCACTCTCAAGTCCGTAGATCTTCCCATTTTTCTGGGCGAGCCAGACTTCGCCGGGCTCATCCCCCTTAACCAGGCAACCGGTTATTAATACAGTCTTGGACGGTTCTTTGGCGGATCGGGTTGGTGGAACTCCATTGTCCCAGGCTAGGCTTGACACGGCTGTCAAACTGAACAACACAGCCATCAGATAGGTTTTCATATTGACTTCCCCGAGCATCGGTGCCCCGTTCTGGATTCCTCTTACCGGTAGGCGCGTAGCAAATCTAGAAAGCAGCCAGCACAGCGGCTGCCTTTAACGAGACGCTGGGCGGAGAACAGTTCGTAGCAAATCGTCGGGACCTGTTGGCACCGTTCACACCCCACTTGTGATTTGTACTCCGGCTCATCCAGATTCGGCAAGGCGCCCGTCCTTTCCACGTTTCCCTGCAGTCGCATTATCCTTCGCGGCAGCACTATCCAGTTCTTACTCGGTTAAGACTTACTTTGTCAAGAAAGGGAAATGCGCTGCTCTCGATTGCTTCTCACCCGGCACCCAGATCGAAGAACTCTAACCAGACGAACAGCTCTGAAACTCCTGGTCGAGAGCCAAGACAAGGACAACCATTTGCCCTTCCGGGTGCATCCAGTTGACAACAGGTCTTACTTGATTAAGACTTTGTACCCAATGGGGCCTGACAAGATAACTTCTCTGGCCAATCGGAGCTGCCGCAAATGTGTGGAATTCTCGGGTATTCCCATCTTGCTGGATCATTGCCCGCAGGGTTTCTCATCACGGCTTTGGAAGCTTTGGCTCACCGAGGCCCTGACCATCATGGCACTTTCTACTCGGAACGGATTTCTCTAGGGGCGACTCGCCTGCGCATCCTCGATCTCGATGGAGGTGATCAACCCCTGTTCAGTTCGGACCGCGACGTGGTGGTTGTTTTTAACGGAGAGATCTTTAACTATCCGGAATTGCGTGCCGATTTGGAAAGCGAGGGATTCAGATTCGAAACGCGCTGCGATACCGAGGTAGTGCTCAACGCTTTCTTGCGCTGGGGTGGATCGTGCTTCTCACGGTTCAGGGGAATGTTTGCGATCGCGATCTGGGTGCGGTCCGAAGGTCGTCTCATTCTCGCCCGCGACCGCATGGGCATTAAGCCCCTTTACTACTACCTTCGAAATGGCGAAATCTATTTCGGTTCTGAGCTGAAGTGTATTCTCCTCCATCCCGCAGTCAGGCGAAACATCTGTCTCTCCGGGCTAAATTGCTTTCTCAGTCTCAACTACGTTCCTGGTCCTCTCACTTTGGTCGAGGGGGTCGTCAAGCTCATGCCAGGCCACTGTCTCGAATGGCACGGCGGACATGCCCGCGTGCGATCCTTTGTCACTGCTTCAGATGCAAAAAAGCCGCCGCTCTCAATTGATGCCGCCAGTGACGAACTGGACAGTCTGCTAACCCAATCGTTGAAAGAGCAACTTGTCTCTGACCTCCCCGTTGGCATCTGGCTCAGTGGCGGCCTGGACTCATCCACAATCCTGCATTACGCCGCGCAAGCGCACCAGGGTCCGCTCCAGACCTATTCCATCACTTTTCAGGGACGTTCATTCGACGAGAGCGGATACATCAGGGAAGTCAGCAGCCGGTTCGGCACAAAGCATTCGGAATTCGACCTTAGCGACAGGGCCGACCTCGTGGATGCTATCGACCGGATCGCCTACTACTCCGACGAACCCAGTGCAGATGCCGGGGCCTTGCCACTCTGGTTCCTGGCCCAGATGACCAGCCGAGATGTTACGGTCGTCCTTACGGGCGAGGGGGCCGACGAATTGTTCGGAGGCTACCTCACCTATCGAGCCGATCGCTACAATGCGATGGTTCGCAGGATTCCCCATCAACTGCGTAAGGCAGCTTTATCGCTGGCCACGCTTCTTCCCGTGTCCGACGAAAAGATCAGCCTGGAATACAAGGTCAAACGATTTCTCCAAGGTTCTTTGTTATCTCCGGAGTTGGCGCATGTTTTCTGGAACGGAACGTTTTCGGAAGGGGAAAAGCAACGGCTATTCTTGTTTGCCGATCCCGGCCCGCTGGATGCCGTGCTGGGCACGATGATTGGGGGCGGTGGTCTACAACGCTATCTGGACTTTGATCAGCGGTACTACCTGCCGGACGACATCCTGTATAAGGTGGACCGCATCAGCATGGCGCATTCGCTGGAAGTCCGCCCACCTTTTCTCGACCAACGAATCGTCGACTTCGCCGCCAGCTTGCCGGAACACTTCAAGCTGCGGGGATCTCAGTCTAAGTATGTGCTTCGCCAACTGATGAAAGATAAGTTGCCGCCCACTGTGTTGCGGCGGCCGAAAATTGGCTTCGATGTCCCCATTCATGAGTGGCTGCGCGGCGTACTGCGGCCTCTCCTGCTGGACACGCTGTCGCAGGAAGCCGTCTCGGCCACCGCGCTATTCCACTGGCCTGCCGTAAAGCAACAGATCAGCGCGCATCTGCAAAGAAGAGCGAATCTCGGATACCACCTATGGGGCTTAATGGTTCTATTGATCTGGATGAAACGATGGAAGATCGAGCCAACGTCAGAGGACGCGGGACCCCTGAACCCAAGCGTCGAAGTCCTCGACGGGGCTGGATTGTAGTCCTAGTAGCTTCCTTTGTTTTTCTGGTAAACATTGTGAGCCCGCCTCGTCTCATGGACGACGTGGACGCGGTTCAGGCACAGATCGCCCGTAACATGCTGTCCAGTGGCGACTGGGTGACGGCGCGGCTTGACGGCATTGCCTATCTCGAGAAGGCACCTCTTACCTATTGGCTGATCGCACTCTCGTACAAGGCATTCGGAGTCCATGATTGGTCTGCGCGTGTGCCGCTCGCCCTCGCGGCTGTTGTCTTGTGCTGGGTTACCTATCGTTTCGCACGCTGGGCGTTCGACGAGGAAGCAGGGCTGTACGCCGGCATCGCTATCGCCACCTCGGTTGGACTGTTTCTGTTCACGCGGATCTTGATCCCCGACGCCGCGCTTACTTTGACCATTACAGGCGCCATCTGGGCGTGGCTGTCGCTGCTTGAGCCGGAGCAAGATCTGCCACTTCGCTGGTCGGTCATGCTGGGTGCGTGTCTGGGAACCGGCTTGTTGCTCAAGGGCCTGATCGCCGTGGTTTTTCCGGTGCTGGCAGGTATCGCCTACATGGCCCTCACTCGGCAACTCTTCTCCATCAAGTCGTGGCGTCGATTGACCCTAGGAACGGCGATCACCATCGCTTTAGCGATCGCTCTGCCGTGGCATGTACTCGCAACCCTCCGCAATCCGCCTTATTTTGCATTTTCGATGCATAGCGCGCCCGGCGAATATCGGGGATTTTTCTGGTTCTATTTCATCAACGAACATCTCTTG
>JBARIF010000117.1:0-8977 GCA_049799615.1 Terriglobales bacterium | reverse complement strand
CGCGGTGCGGTCTTTTCAGCGCTGTTGCCGTTGGCTCTGGGCCATGTCCTGGCCGTGGGGGCGGCGATTGCCCTTGCACTTGCTGTCGGGGCCGTCATTCCGCTTGGCTGGCTGCGCTGGCTGGTTGCCGGGATACTGGTGGCTCTCGGCGTGAGTCGACTGTTCCGGCATCGCCACCCGCGTTGGGCAAGTATGCAAGTGAGCTTCGGTGCCTTAACGCTTTGGTCGTTCCTGATGGCTTCAGCGCACGGTGCGGGTTTGATGGTGGTGCCGGTGTTCCTCAGTATGCCGATGGCTGCCGCTCATCAGGGCCATCATCACGCGATGGCCATGTCATCGATGACCCCAACGACTGCGCTGCTTGCAACATCGGTTCATACGCTTGGATACCTGCTGGTGACGACAATCGTTGCTGTCGTTGTCTTTGAGAAGATTGGGGTCGGCATTCTGCGCCATGCATGGTTCAACCTCGATCTTGTTTGGGCATCCACGTTGCTGGGGACAGGATTGATCGGCGCCTTCCTGAGTTAGGCGGCCACACGTTTCTGGGGTCGCGTGGTAGCTCCACTGTGGCCGGCAGCGCCTGCTTCCTTATCTCCGCGTTCTAGTGCTGAAAGAAACGTTTGAACTGGGTATAAATGAACCCTAATCTGCCGTTCCAAGATGGTCTGCGAAGAATCACCAGCAAGTGTATGTGCAGTCACCCCGAACAAGACCGTGGATGTCGGAGCGAGTTGGTCCAGGGGAGGACGAACCTCTATAGCATCGACGTGGGACGGACGAGTCAGATCACTGGTGAAATACGAGCGCCGCAACCGCAGACCGGACAGACCGCAAGCTCTGCTGCGTAGTACAGTCTACAATTCACGCAGGGAAGGCCGTAGAAAATCGGGCCTGACCCCAGCCGCCCGCATGGGTGGCCACCCAGCCGCCTCCGTGGGCAGCCTTAAATCCTTTTGATCGCCAGTAACCCGCCGATTTGGGGGAGCGGGCTTTTTTGGGCGGCAGCGGCTGTTAGCTGTTAGTTGACAGGAGCACCTGGAGGGACCACACTGGGCACGCCAATTACGGGCCATCGCATCGTTGGGTGAAAACTTCAGTCCACACACCTGGCGGACGGTACTCGCTCAACCAATACGGAGAGTATGTTGTAAAAACCCAACAATATTAAGGAGGCAACAATGCCGGATCTTTCGGGTTCTTTTTCTGGGAGAGCGACTACCCAGACGACCATTTCTTTGTACGACGTTGCCAACCATGACCTCGGCCTGCTCAAGGTCAGAGGTGTCCAGAAATCACCTGATGTGAAGTGGAACAACTCCAAAATCACCTACTGGGGCACGGCTGACTTGATCGCTGGCAACGGTCCGCAGCGCGGCTACTTCGTCAACGAGCATGCTGACGGTGACCGCGACTTCGGCACTTTTGAAGGCAGGATCGCCACTTCCGAGGGACACGTCACCATTGAGGGCGTATGGATATTTACCGGCGGCACGGGAAAACTCGAGGGTCTTACCGGTGGTGGCAGCTACAAGGGCAAGATGACTTCGCCTGTGGAAGTTGAAAATAACTGGGAAGGAACGTACCAAATCGCGGAAAAAACTCGGGCGGCGTGATTTCCTGGATTGCCACCGGAAGCTATAGAGGAATGTGCTGGCTCACTCCGCCACGTCTGCGGAGTGGGCTTTTTTATTGCCTGCATCACTCCTAAAACGGCAGTTTCATTTCTTCCAGCTGCTTCTCCGTTTCCTTCGATGGTTCGAGGTATTTCTGCGTCATTGCAAGCAACTCGTGGCCTAGCCACTCTTGCACCCAGCTCTGAGCGTCGTACAAAAAGCGGTGCTCCCGCCAGGATGCACCGCCCTTCTCGCTGCTTCACCCTCACAGCGAAGCGACGATCTTGCGATATTCCCCTTCGGTAAAGGCTTTCATGGTTTGGGTGGTCACGTTGCCCAGCGCTCCTGTGGCTAGCATGAATTTCGCGCTCGCCTCATCATTGGGAAATTCCGAGATGATCACGGCATCATATTTTCCCATGGTCAAGTACCAGGCGTGAATCTTTCCTCCCGCTTTCTCTGCAGCCTTCTTGGCCGCGTCGAGCCGCGCCGGGCTTTCCTTGATTTTTGTGGCTCCTTGTTGCGTGTAGCGGATCAGCGTAATGAAGTGCGACATACGGCGTTCCTCCTGATTCGAGACTGAGACCTAACCGGAATTTCCTTGTTGGTCAATCGTGATACTACGCCAACAACCAGTATGAGCCTACCGCGAGCCTCCCGCCCTCCATTGACTTGCCCCGCTCCCTTACCTAAGATTGCCCGATCCCATGATCGGCCAGACTATCTCGCACTACCGCATCGTCGAAAAGCTGGGCGGCGGCGGGATGGGCGTGGTTTACAAGGCCGAAGATGTGACCTTGCACCGATTCGTGGCTCTCAAGTTTCTGCCCGATGCCGTAGCCAACGACCCACAAGCCCTGGCCCGCTTCCAGCGGGAGGCACAGGCGGCCTCGGCTCTGAATCACCCTAATATCTGCACCATCTATGAAATCGGACAGCACCAGGACCAGCCGTTCATCGTGATGGAGTTTCTGGATGGCATGACGCTGAAGCACCGGATCGCAGGCAGGCCACTTGAGATTGAAGTACTGATCGGTCTGGCGGTGCAGATGGCCGATGCGCTGGAAGCCGCGCACAGTGAAGGCATCGTTCATCGTGACATCAAGCCCACCAATATCTTCGTCACAAAGCGCGGTCATGCCAAGATTCTCGATTTCGGGCTGGCCAAGATCAACTCCGCCGCCGGTTCTTCCAGCCAGGTCGCAGTCGAGCCTACGGCGACGATCGAGAATCAGAATCTGACGAGCCCGGGCTCTGCACTGGGCACTGTCGCTTATATGTCACCCGAGCAGGTGCGCGGCAAAGAGCTGGATACGCGCACCGATCTGTTTTCCTTCGGAGTGGTGCTGTACGAGATGGCGACCGGCACACTGCCTTTTCGCGGCGACACTTCGGGTGTGATCTTTGACGCCATTCTGAACCGTGCGCCGGTTTCGCCGGTTCGCTTCAATCCGGATCTGCCCGCGCGGCTGGAAGAACTCATCAACAAGGCTCTGGAAAAGGATCCCAAGCTGCGATGCCAAACGGCTGGGGAGATGCGCGCCGACCTCGAGCGGCTCAAGCGCGATTCCAGCTCGGGGCGCATAGTCGCCTTGACCTCAGACTCGGCACCCCGCCTTGCGACGCCATCTATCCAATCGGGAGGCGTTCTAGCCATCGATGCTCGCGCTGTTCGCTCGCGGCCCTTGTTGGCGCGAAAGTTGGCTCTGGCGGGAATCATCCTGCTACTGCTTGTGCTTGCGGGTGTAGGCGTACTTTATCGGCGAGGCTTCTTCCGGAGCGGCTTGGCGGAAACCGGTTTCCAGAATCTCAACATCTCGAGCCTGAGTTCGAGCGGTGACGTTACTCTCGCTCGCATTTCCCCCGATGGTCGCTACCTGGCGTATGTCTCGAACCAGCACGGGAAGTATAGCTTGTGGGTCCGGCAGATTGCGACGGCCAGTGCGGTTCAGACCGTCTCCCCCAGCACGGACACGATCATCGACGCTACCTTTACTCCCGATGGGAGCTTTCTCGATTACGCCGTCTTCACGGGACAGGACCAAAACGGCAAGATGTATCAGATTCCGGTGCTGGGCGGCACTCCGCGTCTTCTGCTCGACAAAACAGACACGGGAATCTCCTTCTCACCAGATGGCAGTCAAATGGCATACGCGGTGCTAGACGTCCAGTCAAGCCAAGTGCAATTGATAACTGCAAAGTCGGATGGCACTGGTGCACGAAAGGTGGCCGAGTACGCAGGTTCGGTGGCGACTAGCGGCTACGTTGTGCGCTGGTCGCCGGACGGGCAACGCATTGCTGCCTTGGCCAAAAACATAAATGATCCCAACGGATTGGACGTCGGACTGCTCGAAGTTGACGCCGCCACCGGCACGCAGAAAGCAATGCCGGGCAGACGTTGGCGCGAGGTCCTGGATTTTACCTGGCTGCCGGATGGCAGCGGCCTCTTGATGGCGGCGATGCCCAAGACTGGGACCGAACCGCAGCTCTGGGTGGTCACTTATCCTGGCGGCACGGTCCGGCGCATTTCGAATGATCTGAGTAAGTATCTGTCCGTCGCAATCTCCGGGGACGGCCGCACTATCGCTTCCGTTCAGCTGAACCTCACCAGCAGCGTGTGGGTCGGCCCCGCCAACGCGCCCGACCAGGCGCGCGAAGTCACATCAGGCCGCCTGGACGGGAACGCGGGCGTGACTTTTACACCCGATGACCGAATTGTTTATGACGGCAACCATTCCCAGAATTGGGACCTCTTCATGGCCGATGCCGACGGAGGCAACGCCCGCCAGCTCACTTTCGATCAGCACTTCCATGGGTCGCCTGCGGTGTGCGATGGTGGCCGCAGCATTGTCTCCTACAGCGATTTCGACGGCACCAACCATTTATGGAAGCTCAACCCGCAGACGGGTACTTCCTCCAAACTGACGAATGGCGCTGGCGAACTCGCTCCTTTCTGTGGAGGAGATGGCAGCTGGATCTTCTATTGGGGACAAGTCGCCGGCGGAACTTCTTATGTCTTCAAAGTACCGGCTTCGGGAGGAACCCCGATTCGAGTTTCAGATCGGGTAGCGCTCAGCCCTGGGCTTGCATCGTTGGACGGCAGACACGTGGCCTTTGCTACTCCACGAAAAGACGGAACCATCGTAGTTGCGATTGTCTCCGGCGATAAGGGTGCGGCTGAGTCCGAGGTATCTTCACCGCCGACGTTCGACATGAGCGTCAGCGTGGGGTGTTGGATGCCCGACAACCGATCCATAGCGATTGTGGACCTCCGCACCGGAGCGCCTAACCTTTGGACCATCCCGCTGTTTGGAGGCCCACAAAAGCAGCTGAGCCGCTTTTCTTCTGGAGTAATTTGGGCCTGCGCGTATTCTCCAGACGGAAAGTTGGTTGCTTTGGCGCGCGGCACGCGTCAAAGCGACGCAGTTTTGTTCGTCAGCGGGAAATGATCGAGCGTCGTCCCATTGTGCTGAGCAGTCGAGTCTACGCCGGAATTTTCAATAAGTGACTGTCAACAACCGCCAATCCCAGCAATCCCTTCAAGGCGAACTGGCCCTAACCTCTTAGGACTCCCTTGCCGGATTTCCAGAATAGCCCATCCGAGCCATATACGGACCACCCCCTACCGTTAGGCTGATTGTGAGCAGACTTCGGGGGAGGGCTGTTCAACGAACGTCCCATGACTCAACCGACTCTGGGACGTTTCTGTTTGTAGGCTGCGGCGGCGCTCCATCCAACTTCCCGCGACTGAGACATTCTGTCAACTGCGGAGAACCGAGCATCCGACAATCATGCCCTCGACGAGCCAGGGCGCCCTACACGGAAGCCATCGCAAGAAATCGAAGGCAGTCTGTCGAATCACATTGATCCGTGACCTGAGTCACAGCACTGGTGGCAGATCTCTGATATTCAAGCGGAAATAATTGGCACCGGGGAAGACTTCTAGGCTCGTTTTCCGGTGATCGCCTCGGTTGGCTCCCCGGGTAAGGCGCGAAAAAGAGGTGAGCCTATGTTCCCGTCGAATCAGTCCTTCTCCTGGGCACTGCAGCAGAAGGGTATCAACCGCCGCCGCTTTATCAAATTCTGCACCGCGATCACTGCTACTCTGGCGCTTCCTCCGCGATATGTAGCGCAGGTGGCAGCTGCGCTGGAAAAAGCGCGAAAGCCCGTGCTGGTGTGGCTGCAGTTTCAGGATTGCGCGGGAAACTCCGAATCCATCCTGCGCTCCAGCCATCCTTCGGTGCTGGAAGTCGTGCTGGATCTCTTTTCCTGGGAATATCACGAACTCATCATGGCAGGCGCTGGGCACCAGGCCGAGGCTGCACTGGAACGGGTGGTACGGGAGGAAAAGGGCAAATTCCTTGCCGTAGTGGAAGGTGCAGTTCCTATGGGTGATGACGGCGTGTACTGCACGATAGGTGGGCAAACTGCACGCGACATCGCTCGACACGTTTGCCCCAAGGCCGCCGCCACCATTGCGGCGGGAGCCTGCGCCTGGGACGGCGGGCTGGTCCGTGCCCATCCCAATCCCACCGGTGCAGTAGGGATCTCGGAGGCCGTGCCTGAGGCCAACGTGATCAACCTGGGCGGTTGTCCGCAGAATCCGGCTAACACCGCGGCCGTGCTGGTGCATTACCTCACTTTCGGCCAGTTGCCTGCCATGGATCAATATCACCGGCCCTTGTTTGCTTACGGACGGATCATCCACGACCAATGCGAGCGTCGCGCCCATTACGATGCCGGCCGGTTCGTGCAGGAATGGGGTGACGAAGGCCATCGCAAGGGCTGGTGCCTGTACAAGATGGGATGTAAAGGACCCGAGGCCACTTTTAACTGCCCCTCGGTGCGGTGGAACGAAGGTACAAGCTGGCCGGTCAAAGCCGGCCACGGCTGCCTGGCTTGCGCCTCTCACCGTTTCTGGGATGTTCGCTCTCCCTTCTACCAGCGGCTGCCGCAGGTTCCGGGCTTCGGCGCAGACGTGACTGCCGGCGAGATCGGAATGGGTGTCACGGCGGCCGTGGCCGGCGCCACGATTGTCCATGGAATCGCCAGCGCCATTCGTGACCGCATGAGAACCATGCCGGAAGCAGTTCCACCGCAGGCGAGCAACCAGCCGCCGAAAGCATAGGAGGATCATATGGCACGCATCGTGGTTGACCCGGTGACCCGTATTGAGGGCCACCTGCGCATCGAGGCTGAGCTCAACGGAGGCGCGATATCGGACGCTTGGAGCTCAGGAACCATGTTTCGTGGGATTGAGCTGATCCTGCGCGGCCGCGATCCTCGCGAAGCCTGGATCTGGACGCAACGGATCTGTGGGGTGTGCACGACCGTTCACGCCCTGACGTCGGTGCGCGCCGTCGAGGACGCGCTCGGCATCGAGGTTCCAGAGAATGCCAACTTGATCCGGAACATCATCGGCGCCAGCCAGTATGTGCAGGACCATGTGATCCATTTCTATCACCTGCACGCGCTCGACTGGGTCGATGTGACGCTGGCGCTGAACGCCGATCCTGCCAAGACGGAGCAGTTGGCTGAGTCCATTTCACCCTGGCCGAAGTCCAGCCGAAGCTACTTCAAGGGCATCCAGGACCGGATAAGAGCGCTGGTGGAAAGCAAGCAGTTAAGCCTCTTCAGCAGCGGATATTGGGGCCACCCCGCCTATCATCTGCCACCCGAGGCGAATCTGCTGGCCGTCGCCCATTATATCGAGGCCCTGGAATTTCAGAGGGACTACATCCGCATCCACGCGGTGCTGGGTGGTAAGAATCCGCACCTGCAGACCTACCTGGTCGGTGGGATGTCCACCGCCATGGATCCAAACGAGCCGCAGGCCACGATCAATCCCGAGAGGATTACTTTCCTGTCGGAGCTGGCGAGTAAAGCGCAGACCTTCGTTGACCAGGTCTACATTCCGGATGTGTTGGCCGTCGCCAGCTTTTATCGCGACTGGTTCGGGCGTGGCGAGGGACTGGGGAATTTCCTCTCGTACGGCGACTATCCCCAGGGCAGCATCAAGGATTCCGCTCGCTTCTACCTGCCGCGTGGCGCCATCTTCAACCGTGATCTTTCCAAGGTGTATCCGGTCGATCCGGCCATGGTTGCGGAATACGTGACTCATTCCTGGTATCAGTATTCCGACGGAGATCAGAACCCGAAGCATCCCTACCAGGGCGAAACCAACCCCAAGTACACCGGACCGAAACCACCGTTTGACCATTTGCAGACCGACCAGAAGTACTCCTGGCTTAAAGCACCGCGCTACCAGGACCATCCGATGGAGGTCGGACCTCTGTCCCGCATGCTGGTGGCCTATGCCTCCGGACATCAGGAGGTCAAAGACTTAGTAAATGGCGCCTTGGCCAAGTTGAACGCGCAGCCCACCGCCCTGTTCTCAACCCTGGGACGCATCGCCGCTCGCGCCATCGAAGCCCAACTCATGGCGCGCCAGGTCAGCAAGTGGGTTGCGGAACTCGGCGACAAGCTCGGGCACGGAGACTTGCGCGTGCACAACGGCGAGAAATGGGATCCCGACTCATGGCCGAAGGAAGCGCAGGGCTTCGGCTTCCACGAGGCGCCTCGTGGCGCGCTTGCCCATTGGGTCCAGATCGAGGACAAGAAGATCAAGAACTACCAGGCGGTGGTGCCCACAACCTGGAACGCAGGACCACGTGACGCAAAAGGCCAACGGGGCGCGTACGAGGCCTCGCTGCTGAAGACTCCGATCGCTGATCCGGAGCGCCCGGTGGAGATCCTGCGTACGGTTCACTCGTTCGACCCTTGTCTGGCTTGTGCCGTCCACGTGGTGGACGCCCAGGGGCGGTGCCATTCCGTGCTCAAGGCGAGTTGAGAGGAGGCCGGCGATGACTGAGTTAAGGAAACATGGGTGGGGTGAGGCCCACCGGCCGGAACCCGCGTTTCCTCCCGTGCGGGTTTATGTATGGGAACAGCCGGTGCGGGTCTCGCACTGGTTCATATTTCTGGCTGTGGTCGTGCTCTCTTTCACTGGATACTACATTCACAATCCATTTATTGTCGCCAAGAGCGGCACCCCCTTCCTAATGGCGACGATACGGTTTATTCACGTCGTAGCGGGCTCTGTATTTATCAGCGCTTTTCTGCTGCGTATCTACTGGTTTTTCAAGGGGAACGATTGGTCGAGCTGGCGGGCATTCGTGCCCGTCCATCGCCGCCAGTGGCGTGGTATGGGCAGGATGGTCGCCTATTACAGCTTCCTGCGCAAAGACCTCGTGCATCAGGTCGGGCACAACGCCTTGGCCGCCGTGACCTACCTGGTAATGTTCACCCTGATGTTCATCGAGATCATTACCGGACTGACCCTGTATACCCAGGTGCGCGGA
>JBARIF010000116.1:0-2750 GCA_049799615.1 Terriglobales bacterium | reverse complement strand
GGAGTGCATACGGACCAGTACCGGTTCGTCGCCGCTCTCAATGTCGCCGCGTACCAGGGCCATGTGAGACTCGCCGCCGTCCACTTCGCTTTCGTAGGCGATCAGGCGAAACTCCCCGTGATGGGTGTCGATCAAGGCCTCACCCACGCGCTGCACATGACGCTCGTGCTGCATGCGGTAGCGGATCAATTCCGCCACGGTCAGCATCTTCAGGCCGTGGGTTTCGCAGAACTCGATGAGATCAGGCACCCGCGCCATGGTCCCATCGTCGCGCATGATTTCGCAGATGATTCCGGCCGGCACCAGCCCCGCCATCCGTGCCAGGTCCACCCCAGCTTCGGTCTGTCCGGCGCGGAGCAGCACTCCGCCTTTGCGCGCGCGCAGGGGAAACACATGGCCGGGTCGGGCGAGGTCGGCGGGCCGGGTGGCAGGGTCGATCGCCACCTTGATGGTCCGGGCGCGGTCGTAAGCCGAGATCCCAGTAGTTACGCCCTCGCGGGCATCGATAGCTTCGCAGAAGGCCGTCCCGTAATTCGAAGTGTTCTCCACCGTCATCGGGCCGATGCGAAGATGGTCCAGGCGCTCTTCGGTCATGGCGAGGCAAACCAGCCCCCGGCCATATTTGGCCATGAAATTAATGGCTTCCGGCGTAACTTTCTCGGCGGCCAGAGTCAGGTCGCCTTCGTTTTCACGGTCCTCGTCATCCACCACCACAACCATCCGCCCAGCGCGGATTTCCTCGATCGCGGCAGGAACGTCGGTAAACGCTGAATGCGCCATCATAGTGGTCCAATTCTAGCAAATGTCGGCGTAGGGGCAGATGTCCTCATCTGCCCGGCGGCGCACAGCTCCGCTCGTTGCTCCGCGCAAAAAAACTGCCGAGCTGCGCTGGACCGGACAGATGAGGACATCTGTCCCTACGCGATTCGTGGTGCTCTCACGTCTCCACAGAAAGGAATCCGTTCAGTGCACTAGCACGTCTTCCGCCCCCCGGAAGAGCGCCCGCAGGGCACGCCACACCCAACGCGCCAGAATGACGATAATCACCAGCAGGAAACCCACAATCCCCGCCGCCCAGTAGGGGTGCCGGGTGGCAAACCAGGTCAGAAAGATGGCCAGACCGTCCTCGCCCAGACTCAACGCTGCATTGGAGAACGGTTCAGGGGAGGCAGTCACGGCTGCCCGGGCCGCGGTCTTCCCACCATGAGCTGCGAACGCGATCACACCGCCCGCCGCGGTCGCTGCCATCTGCTCCCAGGGTGACAACGCCGAGGTTGCGCGATAGGCCAGCAAGGCAGCGACCGGGACCCGAATGAAGGTGTGCAGGGTGTTCCAGACCAGGTCGAAGGCGGGAATCTTGTCGGCGAAGAACTCGATAGCGAACAGCGCAGCACTGACTCCTATGACCCACCAACTCGCCAGAATCGCCAGGGCCGGAGGCAGGGCCAGTACTCCCGCATGGGCCAGCAGCCCCAACGTGGCCACGGTAGCGTACACATTGAGGCCAGCGGCAAAGCTGGTCGCCACCACGGCGGCCACGATCTGCTCTCCGGAAAACCTGATCACGCAGTCAGGATAATCCGCCGCATTGCCATTTATCCCACAAATAAAAAGCCGCCTGTCAGGCGGCCTCGGCGTGGAACCGGCGAGAATTGGTTACAGGGTGGATTCGATTTCGAATCCCCACGCCTCCAAAAGCGGCTCCGGGATGTATTTGGAGTTCTTGTTACGCCGCGCCCACTCCCGCAGCCGGGTGGAACGCAGATATTGGTCTGGCGAGAGCTTGTACTCGCGCACGACCTGCTCGAATTCGGTGATGGTTGGGGTAATGGGCCCGATCGGCTCAGGCTTGCCCCAGTTAGGATTTCCGCGTCGCTTGGCCATGAAGACTATGCCTCGTACCTGAAATATGAAAACTGATAGGCTATGGAACTGTTAGATTCACGCAGGGGCGTCTGAGATTCACGCCAATTTGCACAGCCTACGTTACTAAGCCGACTCATTACTAAACCATAGCTATGACTGGAAGCCATAGATTCTAGGACATTTGACTCAACAAGTCAATGAAAATATCATCCTTTTGCCGGATAGATTCAAGCTATCTTGCAGAAAATTAATGATTTGATGCGACCTTGAGCTTCCTCTTCCGGGATTTCCCAAAATCTTATGCCTGCCATCGGTCTGACTGGTTCGCTAGCGAGCGCATGCTAACTGGTGCGAACAAAGCTTGTTAGCCAATTCGGCCAGTGCCGCGATACTGCCATGCCCACAGGCTGCATTACCGGGGTAATGAAAAGGCGATGACCGGTCATTGACGGTTGCCACGGACAAACCTAGAGTGCGATAAGGAGGCCAAAACTGTGAGGGACATCTACGAGGTGCTGCGTAAGAAACAGGCGGAGCAGGCCCAGTTGGGCAAGCAGATTGAAGCGCTGCAGACGGCTGCAGAACAGCTCCGCGGTGTGGCTCATCTGCTGGACGACGAGCGCGAGGAAGCGGAAGGGGCCGCCGCCCGGGGCTAAGGCGAACCACGAGCCTGGCCTGATCTAAATGGCGTCTTATGAGTTTACAAGCGCTGGTTTTTTGTGCTGACGAGAAAGTCGTACGGGTGCTGCGAAGGGTCCTGAGTGAATTGGAAATCGGCCTGGAGCTTTGCGCCGACGCCGAATCCGCCATTCACAAGCTGACCCGCCGGAGGTTTGAGGCAGTCATCGTGGACTGCGCAGATTCGCGCACCGCCTCGCGCGTGC
>JBARIF010000115.1:0-2985 GCA_049799615.1 Terriglobales bacterium | reverse complement strand
ACGGAAACGTCCCATGGACAAGGAAAAAACTTTTTCCAATTCGACTTGCGAAGGCCATATCAAAATGGCGGAGCGTGAGTTATCGGCGTTCATCCTTGCGGTGTCGGAATTGTTCGGTCCAGAGCAGGCTAGGCTTTCGACAGAGGACTGGCTCGATGAGCTGGAACTCATGGATAGCCCGCATCGAGCCACCACTCGAGATTGGCGAGCAGTCACAGTAGCAGCCTCGGCCCGATTGACAAATCGTGTGACTGGAGCACGAGACCGTCGACCGCCCGCATCATCCACTGATTCGAAGCTTTCGAAAATACTATCGTCCAATTGTTTCGCATGTGCGCTTCTGGTGTGATGCCTCATCGCAGCCGATTTCGTTTCACCGAAGCATATTGAATGGAGGAACCATATGGAGGAACCATTATGAGACGCTTCACATTCTTCTTGTTTGCAGTTGCAGCGGCCGGCCTTGTCGCGCTCATTGGGCCCGTCGCCAGCCACGCGGACGGGCAGTCCGCTCCCTACGTTACCGACATCCCTTCCGGGTATCGCGACTGGCAGTGGATCTCCTCGGCCCATGAAGCAGGCAACCTGAACAGTTTAGGCGCGGTCTTGGGCAACGATGTAGCGATCAAAGCCTTCCGCGCAGGGAAGCTTCCGTTCCCGGACGGCACGATCATTGCGGCTTTGCACTACCGCAACGTCCCGTCCGAGGAGAACAACAGAGTCTTTGGCCAGGCTCAATCTTTCGTTCCCGGCGCGCCTACGAACATTCAGTTTATGGTCAAGGACTCAACCAAGTATGCTGCAACCGGCGGCTGGGGGTTCGGTCACTTCGCGGACGGCAAACCTGGCGACGCGGTGTTTATGAAAAGCTGCTTCCCCTGCCACGAGAAGACGCAAGCGACCGACCTTGTCTTTACTCGTTGTGCACCTTGACGTTGAAAGCTAGAGCAGAGACAAGTGAGGACCATCACGTGGGCGACGCCGCGAAAGGCCCTATCTGCAGAATTGGCTGCGGGCCTAAACGTGAATGGAGCGAAGAGAATGCACATTTTCACATCTTGCCGTTCGGATTCATCCATGCAGCGCTCCTGCATGAAGCTGATGGTTTCTATAGTGCTTGCGTCATTTCAATTGTTCACCTAAGTCCAGGAGCCCCGAGTCCAGACACTACGAGAGGAGCAAACCATGAAGTATCCGACTTTTTATCGCACCGCACAGATCGATGGGCTGTCAATTTTCTATCGGGAGTCTGGTCCGAAAGACGCCCCGACGATTCTTCTGCTGCACGGTTTGCCGTCTTCTTCGCGAATGTTCGAGCCTCTCTTCACCCGTCTGTGCGATCGCTATCATCTTGTCGCGCCCGATTACCCGGGCTTCGGTCACAGTGACTGGCCGGACCCGAAGAAATTCGCGTACACCTTCGATCACATTGCGGAAATCATGAACCACTTCACCGAGGCGCTCGGTCTCTCCAGCTTCACCCTCTACATGCAGGATTACGGTGGCCCCGTCGGCTTCCGCATGATCTTGGCCCACCCGGAGCGAGTCGAGGCTCTCATCGTCCAGGATGCGGTAGCACACAACACCGGTCTCGGCGAGAACTGGAAAACGCGACGCGCCTTCTGGGCCGATCGCCCTGCCAACGAAAGCGCGCTGCGCACAAATCTCCTGTCGCTTGCAACCACGAAGGCCCGCCACGCGGGGAACGATCCCAACGTGGAACGCCATGACCCCGATCTCTGGACCGACGAATTTTATTTTCTAAACCAGCCCGGCCAGGCTGAAATTCAAAGTGACCTCTTCTACGACTACCGTACCAACGTCGATTCCTACCCTAAATGGCAAGCATGGATGCGCGAGAAACGGCCGCGCCTGCTGGTGATCTGGGGCAAGTACGAGTCCTCGTTCGACCCATCGGAGCCGGAAGCTTATCGCCGGGATGTGCCAAAGGCCGAAGTCCACATCGTCGATGGCGGCCACTTCGCCTTGGACACTGCCGCGGACGAAATCGCCGCCCTGGTGCAGCGCTTCATGGGTTCTTCGCGCGAAGGGGTTTTGGCGCGGCGGGCAGGGTGAAGCCGCTTTTGAGAGGGACGGTGCCCAGCGATGTAATGGGTTCGGACCTTTAAGCTGAGAGGTTGTTATGTCTGGCAAGAAAACAGCAATCATCACCGGAGCATCGGGAGGTATTGGCTCGGGTTTAGTTGAAGAGTTTCTGAGAGAAAGTTATAACGTCGTCGCGACGTCTCGTCAGGCCAGTCGAGAGTTGACCGCCTCGGGCACCCTGGTTCTCGTGGATGGCGATATCGGCGAGCAGCAAACTGCTGCTGAAGCGGTCGAAGCAGCCATCAACAACTTCGGAGCCGTCGACGTTCTGGTAAATAACGCGGGCATCTTCCTAAAAAAGCCTTTCACAGACTTCACTATCGAGGACTTCGATGCCCTCGTTTCTACTAATCTGCTTGGATTCTTCTACATCACTCAGCGCACTGTGAAAGAGATGATAAAACAAAAATCGGGATGCGTTGTAAGCATTACTGCTGCGCTTGCCGATCGGCCCATTGCGGGCGTAAATGGCTCGATCTCCATGATTACGAAGGGCGGCTTGAATTCGGCAACCCAGAATCTGGCAATCGAGTATGCACAAGATGGCATTCGCTTTAACGCTGTAGCCCCCGGCGAAGTAGATACACCGATGCACAAGAATGATCCCATCGACTCGACGTTGCAGCTGGCTACGAAAAAGGCAACGGCAACGATCAAGGATATCGTCGATGCGGTGCTTTACCTGGCAAAAGCAGGCCATGTGAGCGGAGAGATACTCCACGTGGATGGTGCCACTCCGGCTCGTCGTTGGTGAAAAACAAAAGAACTCTGCCCAGACACTGGACCTTGACGAGGTACGCATGCCCAAATTGCTCTCAGTAAATGTCGGCCTTCCCCGCGACGTGACATGGAAGAGCAAAATGGTCCGAACGTCAGTCT
>JBARIF010000114.1:0-1835 GCA_049799615.1 Terriglobales bacterium | reverse complement strand
ACGCTGCACACCGGTGGCGGAGGCATCAAGGTGTCTTCCGCCAAGGGCAAGATCAACGCCGAGACCGGCGGCGGCAGCGTGGTCGTGGTCTCGGGGATGCAGGGCGCCGTGCTGGAAACCGGGGGTGGAAGCATCGAGGTCCAACGTTGCTCCGGGCCGCTCAAAGTGACCACGGGAGGCGGCAGCATCGAGCTAGGCGAGATCGCGGGCCCGGCTGAGATAGAAACTGGAGGCGGCAGCATCCGTCTGAACTCGGCCACCGGAGCGGTCCGGGCTGAAACCGGAGGCGGCAGCATCACCCTGAACGGCGTGCCTGCGGCCAGGGCCGAGACCGGAGCCGGCGGCATCGTAGCCAAGTTCGTCTCCGGCTCTGAGCGCACCGATTCGGTGCTGGAAACTTCTGCCGGAGACATTACAGTTTACCTGGCGCCTACGTTGGGCATCACCATCCGGGCGTCCATCGAACTGGCGAACGGCCATCGCATCCGCTCCGATTTTTCCGAGATTCGAGTTACAACCGAGGGAGGCGAGTGGGGGCCCGGCACCGCCACTGCCGAGGGTAGTTTGAATGGCGGCGGCCCCACCCTGAAAGTGCGCACCACCACCGGAGACATCACTATTCTTGCCAGCCGGTGAAGCTGGATGGAGAGATAAGGGGGACGAACATGCGTAGATCGATTCTTGCACTGATGATTTTGCCGATGTTTGCAGCCGTTGCGAATGGCGCGCAACTCTGTTCGCAGGAACCATTCAGCGAGTCCTTCGGATACTCCAGCGAAGATTTCGGCGGCGGATCTTATCTGGGAGTTGACACTCGCGATGTCACGGCGGACCGCCTGGCTGATCTGAAGCTGAAGGAAGAACACGGGGTCGAAGTCACCCTGGTCGATCAGGATGCTCCCGCCGGCAAGGCTGGGATCAAGGAACACGACGTAATTCTCACCCTCAACGGCAACCAGGTGGAAAGCGTTGAGCAGTTGCGCCGCATGATCCGCGAGATTCCTCCAGGACGCACGGTGAACCTCGGAATCAGTCGCGCCGGGCAGTTGATGACCCTCAAGACCCAGTTGGCCGACCGCCGCCAGACTTTTGCCCTGGCCCGGCCGGGCAGCGCCATCACGTTCTCCATGCCTGCAATTCCGGCCATGCCGGCCATGCCGGTTGTCGCCCCTTTTGCGCCCGAGATGGATATGCCGGTCTCCATCGTGGTGGTGCATTCCTCCGCCCGCAGTGGACTGATGGTGGAAAACATTACTCCTCAACTGGGAGACTACTTCGGCGCGAAAAATGGCAAGGGAGTGCTGGTGCGCTCGGTCGAAAAAGGCAGCCGCGCCGAGCAGGCCGGGTTCCGGGCCGGCGACGTGATTGTGAAAGTCAACGGAGAATCCATCAGTGACAGCGGCGATTTTACTCATGCCATTCGCGGGCGCAAGGGCAACACTGTAACCGTAAGCATCATTCGGGAACGGAAGGAACAGAACCTCACTTTGACCGTCCCCGACCGCAGCCAGTCGAAGGTTCTCGATATGGACGAGAGTCTTGAGGCGCCTGACATTGACGCCGAAACCGTGATTGACCTGAGCGCGGTCCAATCTGAAATGGCTCACCTGAAGCCCGAAATCGAAGCCGCCGTCCGGGTGATAAGGCCCAGCGTGGAAGCAGCCGCGCAGGAATTGCGCAAACATGAGAAAGAACTGAGGCAGGAAATGCGTGAACTGGAGCGCGAGTTCAAAGACCAGGAATACGAAATTCAGGAGAACCGCAAGGCCTGGCGGCCCGAGGCAGATATCTAGCGTGCGCAGAGTGTGTGGGTCGGACACTCCTGTCCGACGCCT
>JBARIF010000113.1:0-1878 GCA_049799615.1 Terriglobales bacterium | reverse complement strand
ACAAGGTCGCGGTCAATTCCGCGGCCCTGGCTGACCCGGCGCTGATAGGCCGGATTGCCCACCGCTATGGCTCGCAGGCGGTCATCGTGGCCATTGACGCTCTGCGCGTCAGCAACGGCAACGGGTCGGGTTTCGGAGTAAGGGCAACGGGAGGCCGGCATTCGACCGGACGCGATGCGGTGGCGTGGGCTGGCGAAGCGGAACAGTGCGGGGCGGGCGAGATCCTGCTCACCTCGATCGATCGCGATGGCATGCGCGACGGCTTCGATTGTGAGCTGACGCGGGCGGTGGTCACCGCGGTCAACATTCCGGTGATTGCTTCCGGGGGCGCGGGAACCGGGGCACACTTCATCGAGGTCTTTCGCGAAGGGCGGGCGGACGCGGCCCTGGCGGCATCCATCTTTCACCTGGGCATCACTCCCATTGGCGAGCTCAAGCAGGAGTTGCAGGCCTCTGGGATTCCCATGAGGTGGCCATGCTGATTCCTTCGATTGATCTGATGGGCGGCAAAATCGTTCAACTGGTGCAGGGAGAAAAGAAGGCGCTGGAGTTCGACGACTTTGAACCCTGGCTGGAACGCTTTGGGAAGTATCCGCTGGTCCAGATCATTGATCTCGATGCTGCCATGGGGCAGGGAGACAACCGCGGGCTGGTGCGCTCCCTCTTTCGACGGCTGCCTTGCCAGGTGGGGGGCGGGATTCGGACGGTGGAGCGGGCCCAGGAAATGCTCGCGGACGGCGCGTTGCGGGTCATCGTCGGATCGTCTCTTATCAGCGATGGAAGAATTCAGAGTGCATTTGCCGAAGAGCTCGCAGACAAGTTAGGTGCGGACAAGCTGATCTTCGCGGTGGATTCCAAGGGCGGCAAGGTCGCAACTCGGGGATGGCGGCATCTGACCGACATTTCTGCGGCGCAAATGATGCGTGCTCTTGAACCCTGGTGTAGCGGCTTTCTCTATACCCACATTGATACCGAGGGGCTGCTGCTGGGCATGCCGCTCGATGTGGTTTCTGAACTGCGCAGCGTAACCGATAAACACCTGATCGTGGCTGGAGGCATCAGGACGCAGGAAGAGGTAGACCGCCTGGACGTCCTGGGGGTCGATGCCGTGGTCGGAATGGCGATCTATCTTGAACTGCTGAAAGTGTGAGCGGGTGCAATCAGGCAATCCAAACGTCTTCTTATCAGCCGCTTGTTTATAATCGCTGTTCACCATTTGAGTTCAGCAGACAAGGAATCCATTGGCCCTCGACGAGAAAATCTACGAGTTGCGGCGGGAGAAGCTGAAACAGATTGAAGCTCTGGGACAGCAGGTCTATCCCCGCAAGTACGAATTCACGCACACGATTCCACAGATTCTGGCGGAGTACGCGGAGAAGACTGCGGAGCAATTGGAGAATCCGCGGGTCAACGTGCGCGTCGCCGGGCGCATCATGGCCATCCGGCTGATGGGGAAGGCCGGGTTCGCGCACCTGCAGCAGGAGGGTCAGCGGCTGCAGATTTACGTCAAGAAAGATGCGGTGGGAGAAAAGGGGTTCGAATTATACAGGCTGCTCGATCTGGGCGACCACATCGGAGTCAGCGGATATCTGTTTCGCACGCGCACCGGGGAACTGTCGGTGCACGTGGAAGAGATCACGTTTCTCTCGAAAGACCTGCTGCCCTTGCCGGAGAAGTGGCATGGGCTGACCGACGTCGAGCTGCGCTACCGGCAACGCTACGTCGATCTGGTGATGAATCCTGAGGTGCGCGAGGTTTTTATCAAGCGCAGCAAGCTGGTGCAGTCGCTGCGGCGCTTCATGGACGGCCATGGATTTGTCGAGGTGGAAACGCCGATGATGCAGCCCATCGCGGGCGGGGCCGTGGCGCGGCCATTTG
>JBARIF010000112.1:0-4466 GCA_049799615.1 Terriglobales bacterium | reverse complement strand
TGTTCGTCGCATGTTCCACGCCGCTGGCCGCTCAACTTCTGGGCGCAATACCACCCCTGCCGCCAGTTATAGTCACGCAGACCGCCGATGGCCTGACCGCAACTATCGGAGACGAGACGCTGCGCGTCTCCGTATGCAACGCGTCCGTGATTCATGTGATCGCCACGCCGAAGCCGCCCGGGTCCCTCAAGGATGATCATCCCTGGATACTCGATCCCAAACAGTCCTGCCCCGGCGCGAAGTTCCAGTTCTCTCAGACCGATGACGTTGCCGCCCTGACCACCGCAAATTTAAGGGTCGAACTTTCGCTGAAGCGCGGGAATTTGAAATACAGCAGCATTGGTGGAGAGCACTTGCTGCGCGAAAGCGATGCCATCCCACGTACCTATGAACCTGCTCAAGTAAACGGGGAGAGCGTCTACCACGTGGCGGATCGTTTCTCGCCGGATGTCACCGAAGGCTTCTACGGACTAGGCCAGCACCAGAGCGGAATGTTCAACTATCGTGGCAGTACGGTTGAACTGGGACAGAACAATACAGATGTAGCCCTCCCGCTCCTGGTTTCGAGCAAGGGCTATGCGCTTTTGTGGAACACTGCTTCGTTTACTTATGCCGACAACCGGTTTCCCCTGGCCTTTGAATTCAGTTCGCTGGCTGCGGACTCGGTTGACTACTACCTCATCTACGGGCCTGAGATGGATGAAGTCGTGCACCAGTATCGCAACCTGAGCGGTCACACTCCCATGCTGCCCAAGTGGGCATACGGTTTCTTCCAGTCGAAAGACCGTTATATCTCTCAGGAAGAGCTGCTCGGGATTGCGCATCGGTACCGCGAACAGCACATTCCTCTCGATGCGATCGTGCAGGATTGGTTTTGGTGGAAGACGGAAGGCGATCCCATCTTCAATTCCAACTTTACCGACGTTCCCGGCGAACTCAGAACACTGCATGACGAACACGTTCACGCGATGCTCTCGGTGTGGGGCCTGTTCAATTCAGAGTCAGAAAATTTCAAGAAGCTCGATGCCCAGAACCTGATGGTGCCTAACGCCCACGTCTATGACGCTACCAGTGCGAAGGCGCGCGATTTCTATTGGGAAAATCTGGTGGGTAAGCTCTTCTCCCAGGGGTGGGACGCCTTCTGGCTGGACAGCGCGGAGCCCGAAGAATACTGGCCGCACATGGGAGACGCGATCCTCCGTGACAAGCAACTCGCAATCGGCAGTGGTGCGCGTTATACCAACATCTTTCCCCTCATGCATACGAATGGCATCCAGGAGCACTGGAAGGCGACGACCGATCAGAAACGGGTATTTCTGCTCACGAGATCGGCTTTCGCAGGGCAGCAGCGCGTAGGGGCGACAGTCTGGTCCGGCGACGTTTACAGCACTTATTGGGGGCTAAGCCACCAGGTGGCGGCCGGTCTCAACTTCGCGCTTTCCGGCTACCCGTATTGGACAACCGACATTGGAGGCTATTGGCAGCCAAACGATCGACCTCCCAATGACCCGGTGTACCAGGAGCTTTACACGCGCTGGTTTGAGTTTGGCGTTTTCTGTCCAATCTTCCGCACGCATGGCCACCGCGCCCACAACGAGATTTGGACCTACGACAAAGTTGAACCAATCCTTCTTAACTACGACAAGCTGCGTTATCGCTTGATGCCCTACATTTATTCGCTGGCATGGAAAGTGACAGACGAGGACTACACCATACAGAGGCCGCTGGTCATGGACTGGCGCGCGGACCCGAAGACCAGGAACATTGGGGATCAGTTCATGTTCGGGCCCGCCATCCTGGTGAATCCAGTGTTGAAGGAGGAGGCGACACATCGCACCGTGTATTTGCCTGACGCCCCAGCCTGGTATGACTTTTGGTCTGGAATTTCCCTGAAAGGCGGGCAGGAAGTTGAAGCAGAGGCCCCCCTGGATCGCATCCCTTTATACGTTCGTGCAGGTTCGATCATTCCATTCGGGCCGGAGATTGAATATGCAAGCCAGGCGCCGGCTGGACCCATTGAGCTGCGCATTTTCCGCGGCGCGGATGGCAAGTTCACCTTATACGAGGATGAGGGAGACAATTACAACTACGAAAAGGGATCTCACGCACTCATTCCATTGCGCTGGTATGAGGCAGAGAAGACACTGACCATAGGAGACCGCGAAGGCGATTACCCTGGAATGCCCAAAGAGTTGACATTCAATGTTGTATGGGTATCCCGGGGCCGTGGTGTCGGAGAAACGGTCGAGGACAAACCTGACAGAGTGATGCACTACCAGGGCAAGGCAATTTCAGTGCAAGCACCTTGATCTATAAGGCACGCCGTTAGGCCAATTCGATCTCGAGTGCAGAGACCGACGCAGGTGGAAACTCATGGACCAGGGACGGGCCTTTTACGTTGATGCTGTCTTTCCTCGGAATGAGAATATCGGGCTGATCGAAGGTGTTGTGAGCATGAATATCTGAACTGGTCAGAATGCTGATTGTTCCCGCTTTCCCGGTCGCGCCGCGGATGGCTATTTCAGTGAGGCGCGCTTCACTGACGTGCGGGTTCACCACCGTAAGCACCAGCTTTTTGTCGGCCAGGGATGCCGAACCCTGCAGCCCCCAGAAGGTTGCAGGTTTGCCATCACGATCGTAGTGCACTTGCGGGGCTGCGATCATCGTCCGGAGGGCATGATTGCCCTGATGGGAGGCGTACATTTCGAACACGCGCCCCACCGGCGTGATTACAAACCGATCTTCATGCGCCAGGTAAAGACTGTTGAGGCAGTTGATGAGTTGAGCGCAGTTGGCCATCGCGACTTTCTCGGGATGGCGGTTGAAAGTGTCAAGAGTCATGCCAGCGAAGACAGCGTCACGCAGGGTGGGGGTCTGCTCCAGAAGGTCACCTGCGGTAGCTTCGCTTCCCGCTCTGTACGACGGGCCCCATTCATCCACGATCAACTTGATATCGTGATTCTTGTCGAACTCTCCCATGACCTGCCAATGACCTTCGATGAGGCCTTCCATGAGATTGCCCTGGTGCAGCAGCTCATACCAGTCCACGGGCTCGAACTTGATGGCATCTCCATTTCCCGTGGTCCCGATCTGGGGAATGCCGCGGCTGAGATCCCAGGCGTAGTGATGCAAAGCGAGACCATAAATGCCGGAACGATCAGTCGGGCGCTTTCGAGTGATTTCTTCGAGAAACGCACGCGTCCAATTCCAATCGTCGTCATTTGGTCCGGAAGGGATCAGCTGCAACTCCAGCCCATAGCGGGGCAGCCACGTAGTGTATCGGCGGAACTCCACTGCGTATTCCTGGGCGGTGAACTCGCCCCCGCACCCCCATGACTCGTTGCCGACGCCCCAGTAACGTACGTTAAGAGGCTGGGGTGAGCCACTGGCTTTGCGAAGGTCGGCCAGCGTCGTGCTGCCTTCAGGAGAATTGCAGTATTCAACCCAACGATCGAACTCTTCGGCGGGGAGGCTGCGCAGATTCGCCGCCAGGTAGGGTTCCGCACCCGTGAGACGACAGAAGCGCACAAAATCATCGGTGCCGAATTGATTGGGGTCATATTTGTGGATCGCCGGCGATTGCGGAGATCCGCTCCAGAAGTTCGTCCGCCGAGGACGTTTCTCGCGCGGCCCAACGCCATCACGCCAGTCATAGCTGTCAGCGAAACAGCCCCCTGGCCAGCGAATGACCGGCGCTTTGATTCTTCGGAGGTGCTCAATCAGGGCGCTGCGAATGCCATGCTGATTGGGGACTTTGGAGTTTTCGCCGACCCACACTCCATCGTAGATGACGCCGCCAAGATTTTCAGTGAAGTGTCCGTAGATGTTGGGCGAGATCGCGCCCAGCGGCTCTGAGACCAGAACATCGATGCGAGAGTCGGCGATGTGCGAAGACAGTTGGGCGGACAACGATGGCCTTTTGAGAAGCAGCGCTGCCAATCCGGCGGTACTCCCAAGCAGAAATTCTCGTCTTCCCGGCATCTGTTCCTTAGGTGGTATGTCTTAGGTTTCCAAGGCTGGTCCGTTCAACAGACAAGAAGGGAGAAGAGACCGCGACTGGGCAAATGAGGGCTAACGGAACCCTCGACGCTCTTCACTCGCCCTTGTCTATATGTCTTTGTACGACGTTGAAGGACGAGTGCCAATGGGTCATGTGGACCATCGCATTTCACGATCTGCATCAATGCGCCTCGGTGCAGGCAAGCTTTTCTTTTCGCTGCAGAAAGAACCTTTGCCGACAGCGTCTTCATCCCGCAAAGTGACAGTTTTCAGTCCGATTTGCGGTTCTCAGATCATTGATATTGAATGCTTTAAGGACTTGGTGCATGTGAGACAGATTGCCACTCCGGACTCGTGGGCTCTGGGAAGTTGCTTGACAACCATTTTCAGTTAGCGGTAACGTTTGCTCCAGAAACACTCTCGATGATTGCCTTATTCTGAAGTTCTATTCTCGTAGTAGAGCCCAT
>JBARIF010000111.1:0-8552 GCA_049799615.1 Terriglobales bacterium | reverse complement strand
CGGCGGATTGAAGAAGGTGAGACCACCCGTGGTGGCATCATCATCCCCGACAGCGCCAAAGAGAAGCCGCAGGAGGGCGAAGTAATCTCCGTCGGCAAAGGCAAGAGCAACGATGAAGGCAAGGTGTTCCCCCTGGCAGTAAAAGAGGGCGACCGCATCCTGTTCGGCAAGTACTCCGGCACCGAAATCAAGCTGGATGGTGAAGATTTCATCATCATGCGCGAAGAGGAAGTCCTGGGCATCCTGACCGGCGCCGCCAAGAAAGAGCTCGCCGGATCGCGCCGCTAACTGAGAACCGGGAACTGAAAACTAGAAACTGGTGTTCACAAATTTTCGCAGGCCGAGCCTGCCACTAAAAGATAGGAGATTTCAGATATGGCAAAGCAGATCGTACATGGCGAGGAGTCGCGACAGGCGATTCTCCGCGGCGTCAACTTACTGGCTGACGCGGTAAAAGTCACTCTCGGCCCCAAGGGCCGCAACGTGGTCATCGAGAAGAAATTCGGTTCGCCGACCATCACCAAGGACGGCGTCACCGTGGCCAAGGAAATCGAACTCAAAGACAGTCTCGAAAACATGGGCGCACAGATGGTGCGCGAAGTGGCTTCGAAGACCTCGGATGTTGCCGGCGACGGCACCACCACAGCCACCGTTCTGGCCCAGGCGATCTACCGCGAAGGCGTGAAGACCGTCGCAGCCGGCGCCAACCCGATGGCCATGAAGCGCGGCATCGAGAAGGCAATCACCACAATCTGCGGCAGCCTCGACAAAGAAGGCAACCGCATCAAAGGCGAACTCGACAAGTTCTCCAAACCAGTCACCGGCGACATGATCGCCCAAGTCGGCACAATTTCTGCAAACAACGACGAAACTATTGGGAACATTATTGCTCAGGCTATGAAGAAGGTGGGCAAGGATGGCGTCATCACCGTCGAGGAAGCCAAGACGCTTGAGACCCAGTTGGACGTTGTTGAGGGCATGCAGTTTGATCGCGGGTATCTGTCTCCTTACTTTGTGACCGATCCTGAGCGGATGGAAGTTTCGCTCGAGAATGCTTACATCCTGATCAATGAGAAGAAGATCAGCTCGATGAAGGACCTGCTGCCCCTTTTGGAGCAGATCGCGAAGAGCGGCAAGCCGCTTCTGATCGTGGCTGAAGACGTCGAAGGCGAAGCGCTCGCTACCCTCGTCGTCAACAAGCTGCGTGGCACGTTGCAAGTCGCGGCCGTCAAGGCTCCCGGCTTCGGCGATCGCCGCAAAGCCATGCTGCAGGACATTGCCACCCTCACCGGCGGCAAGGCCATCACCGAAGACCTGGGCATCAAGCTGGAGAACGTCCAGATTGGCGACCTCGGCCAGGCCAAGAAGATCACGGTGGACAAGGACAACACCACGATCGTCGAAGGCAAAGGCAAGCACTCGGACATCGAAGGCCGGGTGAAGGAGATCCGCAGCCAGATCGACAAGACCACCAGCGACTACGACCGCGAGAAGTTGCAGGAGCGGCTGGCGAAGCTGGTTGGCGGCGTGGCTGTGATCAAGGTAGGCGCTGCGACCGAGACCGAAATGAAAGAGAAGAAGGCTCGCGTCGAAGATGCCATGCACGCTACCCGTGCGGCCGTGGAAGAAGGCATTGTCCCCGGCGGCGGCGTGGCCCTGGCCCGTTGCGTAGGCGCGCTCGACAAGCTGAAGCTCGAAGGCGATGAGCAGATCGGCGTCAACGTGGTACGGCGCTCGCTGGTAGAGCCGTTGCGCCAGATCGCCGAGAACGCCGGCGAAGAAGGCGCAATCGTTCTGGGCAAGGTCAACGACTCCAAGGACAACAACTACGGCTACAACGCCCTGACCGGCGAGTACGAAGACCTGGTCAAGGCGGGCGTGCTCGATCCGACCAAAGTGGTGCGCACCGCACTGCAGAACGCCGGCTCGATCGCGTCCCTGATGCTGACCACCGAAGCCCTGGTAGCGGAGATCCCGGAAGAGAAAAAGGGAGCTCCAGCCGGCGGCGGACACGGCGGCGGCGGTATGGAAGGCATGTACTAAGAGCAGCTTCTAGCTTCTAGCTATTAGCTTCTAGCTTAAAACTTAAGCCCCGTTCTTTTGAGCGGGGCTTTTGCTTTTGTGGCGGCACGGGCTGGGTGTTAACCCCTGACTGTGTGGGGACGGGCGCCCTCGCCCGCCCAGGCCAAGCGAAGCTCGGCTGAGTTTTCGGGCGGAGGATAAAACAGCAAAGGCCTGCCGAGCTTCGCTCGGCCTGGACGGGTCAGAGACCCGTCCCTACACGGTCTGTGGCGGGCGCTTGCTCCGTGCCTGCTTCTTTGAGTTCGGGGTCGAGCAGCCACCAGGCTTCGCGAAAGCTTTCGAAGCGGGATCCTTTCTTGCTGCCGTTGGGATAGAACCATAGATTTTTGCACGGCGAGAAGGCCTCGACCGGGAGCACGTACCAGAGATCGAGGGGCACAATGTAGGCGATGATGCAATCGATCTGGTCGGCGGTGAGGGCGACCATTTTGCGTCTTACGTAAACGTAGGTGTGGACGGCGTATCCGCGATGGCTCTCGTAGGCGGTGGAGCGGACCTGGACGCGCCAGAAGCGGCGTCCGGCGTCGAGGATGTAGTCGTAGCGGTCGCTGTCTCCCCAGGGCTTGGCTACGCCGAAGCCCAGGCTGACAGCTTTCTGCATGAAGGCCAGTTCGGCGATCTCTCCGCGGCGCTTGGGCGGAAGAGCGTGGCGCTGATTAGTGGCGGGGCGTCGCGGAAGCGGGGGCGCCTGAGACTTCTCCATTACTTAACCTGATTTCGAGTGGCCTGATTTGTCTATATCCTTGCTCCTAATACAAAAGGCGCAGCTTTTGGGCTGCGCCTTTTTTGGTCTTCTAGTTTAAGGATAGCAGGTTGGGTGGGGGGAATGGGACATGGGTGTACTAACTATGGCGGGTTTGGGGAGAAGGGTTTAGGGGGAATTGCGTGCGGTTGGGGCTTGACAGGAATTGGGGGCGGGAATCGAGTCGGGATAGACGACACTAAAATGCGAAAGAGCGGCAGGAATACTCTGTCGAGCGGTGGGACGACCACTCAAGCCAACCACGCTTGAGTGGGCTACCCGCCCCTTACTGTTGCACGGATGTCGTTGGCATAACTCGATATAGCTGAGACGTGACGCCGGCCTGATTTTCGACTTGCACTAGGATGCCCGCCTCCCCAGGCTGACCATGAGCGAGCTGGCTCATCACATTTTCGTCGACTCTTACCTCATTGTCATTCCAGGCCGTGACCGCCTTAGTCGCATCTACCGCTTGGGAATCTACTTTCAGAGTTTCACCTGGAAAAGCATTTCGGCCGAACAGACTCACTAGCAAGCGCCCTTTTGGCGGAACCGAAATTATTTCCGATGATTGTGATGGTATTTCCGGACATAGCAGCCTTTGTGATAATGGGGTTGCTTAATCTATTTGCAATGAGACTTCCGAACTTACTTGTGATGGCCGAAGACTTCTCGACTTCCGAGGTTAGTTGTCTTTGCTTACCCTGTAGTTCTTGTGTTTGTGACCGCAGATTCGCAACCTTGCCTGAGAAGCTGTCTATAGCGGAACCAACGTCTTTCAGTACCTTCGTATCTTTTTCCAGAAGCCTCTTGACTTCAAGGTCGTCCCCCTTTATCGCATCAACATTCCTCTGGGCCTCACCCAGCAATTTCCCGGATTCAGTGGAGACTTGCTCAACTTTTTTGCGGTTGGCCTCTATATCTGTCCATCCTCTATATCCTAGATATCCTATGCCCGTGAGAAACAGTGAGAAGAACGTGAGAAACAGCGTTAAGAACGCCGTATAGAACATCATCCAATTGCGCATCCGCTCCATAGTTCTTGTGGACCTATCGACCCGGTCGTTCTGAAACTCCTGTCGCAGTGTATCTATGGCAGTCTGAACGAAAGGCGCAAAGTTCGGTGGAAGTTGAGGTGGAGTCGTTCCCATGCTTGGCTCCCGTCTGGCGGGAGGATTATACCGAATAAGCTTTAGTCTCAAGACGGAGAAGTTTGGAAAGCAAAGACCCCGCGTCTACTTGAGGGCGTAGTCTGGCCTTTGTTGCCCCATTTTGCACACGTTATTGTCTATGGCAAAATGGCACGATTCAGAAAGAGAGCCTAATACCATGAATCGCGTGCTGCCCATCCTCTTGCTGCTCGGTTTGATCCTAGGCTTCGGGTCTGCTCAGAATTCTCATCCTGATTTCGACACTCATGACAGTGAGGGTCTCCGCGTATCAAGTCTGAAGGATGAAGCCGCGACAGATACAAATACGGTGTTTTGGAGGGGATACGTCAGAGGTATAACCGACGCTCTACGAATCAGTGGGGATATTTGCATTGCCGACACTGTGACGCCGAGAGATCTTAATCGAGCGGTGATGGAATATCTTGAATCAACTCGCGGAAGCCTTCACCAGCCTGCATACCATTCGATTTACCGGGCAATAAACCTGGCCTACCCGTGTAAGAATTGATGCCCTAGAAGGACGGGTGGCCCACTCAAGCCCGGTTTTGGCTTGATTGGGGATGTTCACACGTCACAGACCTGGGCCGGCGAGCAAACTAGATTGTCCTCATGCCATGGGGACTAATGCGTTTTCAGCACAGCGGGCAGAGTCATTTCGTCACATTCTGCTGTTACCACCGCCGTCGCTTGTTTACCACGGAGGCAAGCTGTCGAGTCTTCGAGTCGGCTTTGGAGCGGGTGCGGCGTCGTTACAGACTCTGCGTTTACGGGTATGTCGTCATGCCGGAGCATGTTCACCTTCTGCTCAGTGAACCGCAAACTGCCCCACTCAAGCCAAAAGATGGCTTGAATGGGCCACCGGTCGGGCTTGGGGATACTTTGGCGGATGGGTTGAAGTCCTTGAAGCAGGGAGTAGCGCGGCGTTTGATTGGCGATGCGGAGCATTTCTGGCAAAAGCGGTACTACGATTTCAATATTCGCAACTACGCGCAGTTTGTGGAGAAGCTTCGGTACATTCATCGGAATCCGGTGACGGCTGGGTGGTGCGAGCGTGCGGAGGAGTGGGAGTGGAGCAGTTTTCGTCACTACGCAGACGGCAGTGAGGGATGCGTCGAGATCGAGTCGGAGTGGACGGCGCGAAGACGTGAACGAGCGGCTGGAGGGCTCTGCCCAGCTGTCGAGCTGCCCCACTCAAGCCAAAAGCGGGCCCTTCGACAGGCTCAGGGCAGGCTTTGAATGGGCCACCCGCCCCGTGACTTCCTGATCGAGTCTCGTTCCGTCTGGCTACAATTCCGCCGTAGCGAGCCTTCCCCAATGTCACGAGAAGCTGTTAGGATATTTCTGTGCTCAAGGTTGCTCAATTCCTGTTGCCGGTGTCGCCGGTCATAGCCCCAGTCAAGGCGGGGGTGGGCAATCGAGGGCATTTTTTTGCAGATCGCGCCAAGCCGCATAAACACTGACGATTGCGCATCTTGTTGATTTGGCGAGTGGGGACGTAGTTCAGTTGGTTAGAACGCTGCCCTGTCACGGCAGAGGTCGCGGGTTCGAGTCCCGTCGTCCCCGCCATTCCTTTGAATGGTTTACGAAGAACCCTCAAAAACAATCTGGGTCCGTTTGGGTCCAATAGGCGTTCCGGTCCCCGCCGATTATGCCCCGCATCCAGACAATCGAAAGGAACGAGCTCCTCAGGACCTACTGGATTAGGTTTGACTTGCTTGCTGACAACACACCCCCGGGCAGGATGGCATCCACCAGCTTTCCCTGCGCCAAGCGCTTGCTCTTCGTCGTTGCCTGAAGATACTTGTTGGTTACGTGCAGATTGCTGTGACGCAAGTAGTCGCGGATCATGAGTTGGTGTTCGCCCATGTCCGCCAGCATGGACCCGACCGTGTGCCGAAAAGTATGCCAGCCCACGCCGATGATGCCGATCTTCCTGAAGGCCGGTTGGATCTTCTTCTTCAACACGCAAGCCAGGTCGAGCGGTTTGCTCCCCTTCAGTCTCTCCGAAGGGAAGACGAAATCGTTCGGCTGGTTGTAGAGACTTTGTGACCTCCACTCCAGCAAGGCCTGCCTCAGACTCGGATGCATCGGCAAAAGCTTTGCAGACGCTTCCGTTTTTGTGCTCTTCAGGTGCCCGCCCCGACGCCAGTAGTATGAATGTTGCACACTGAAATTCATGTTGTCGAAGTCGCAGTCCAGCCAACGCAGTGCTCCGAGTTCCCCTTGACGTATTCCTAAGGCACCGTCTACAAACACGAGAAGCTGGTCTCGAAATTCCAGTTGCGCCAGGCCGAGTATGACCTCTCCTGCTGACAAGACCAAGGGGGCCTTCTGACGCTTCGCACTGATGCGTACGCCAGTGCTTGGCCCTCTCTTCCCCCCAGATCCAACTGGTATTCCCGATGAAATCGGATTGTGGCCACAGAACTCCCAACGAACGGCATGTGAAAAGAAAGCCGACATCACGCACTTGATCTTGGCTTTGGTTCCATCTGCCACTTCTGTTGCGCGTAGCCACCGTTCCACCTCGACGGTCTTGATTTCGTCGAGGAGGAAATTGCCCCACCGTGGGAGAATCCAGTTCTTTGCGTACAGAACATATGCGTCTTGTGTGGATATCTCCTTGGAAGGCAGTTCCTCGCGGAAGTAGTGCTCCCAAAGAGTGTTGACCGTGGTTCGCCGTAGGTTCTGCCGTTTCGATTGGTTGTTGATGGTTAACCGAAGAGCGTCCACTGCTGACTGCGCTGCCGACTCGCTTGGATATCTCTCCAAACCGCCAACCTGCAGTTTCCGACGTATTGGTTTTCCGTTGATGTCTCTTTCCCACCAGCGGTACACCCATACTGCGGGCCCTCTCTTTCGCTCTTCGAGTGTGAGACTTCCTTGTTGGTAGCGTATCCGTCTAAACAAAGTTCCTCCCTCGTTTAAACGGCACTGACAGCCCCATCAAGAATAGCCCAGTGGTTCGGTACGGTCGAGAAGCATTTGCAGGCAGCACAACGGTTCCTCAGCTCGCGATCTCTTCTAGCCATTCGTTGAGCGCGGAGGCCCGGAATCGCCACAGTCTGCCAACTTGGGTTGCGGGAATGATTCCGCGGCGCGCCTTTGTGCGCAATGTCTTGGGGTGGATTCGCAAAAGCTTGGCGGCTTCAGCAACAACCAGCAATGGCTCAAAACCGGTTGCGGACTCGACTCGTTGCGCTTGTTTCTTGTCCTCGGAGTTTATTTTGGATTGTGGATTGGTATTGGCTAGCATTGAATTAGCACCTCATTGCGGTAGTTGCCTGGGCTGACCCTCTGCATCAACGACACTACTTACATGGCCATTGTCAAACCCAGCGATGGCAGTGGACATATGCCGCACGCGCATTTTTCTAAAGAGTCGGCATCGCGAGCAGCAAAACTAAAACCGCGTGGTTGGTTTCTCGCGTTATTCACTGTCCCGCCGCGCGCACCACCTCCACAGGTGCCGCGGGAGCTGGGATGAGCGTATGGTGGAATCGAGTTCGGTTTCTTTCGAATTCTTACCAGAAATGCCGGATTCTACCGAACTGCTTACTGCTCCTAACTGAGGCGACGGACCACCGAGGGCCCCGCAGAGATTTGCGCGTGCGAAATCCCAATGCGGAGTGCACCGCCTCGCGCACGAAAAACCCGACTGCGGTCTTTTCAGCGCCGACCTGGCGGCGGGCATTCGCCCTGTTAAAGGTTCTAACAAGTTGGGGGCTTCTCGGGAACCGGTTAAGGGGCGATGAGCCCTAACGGCGAGGGCGACAACTATACCCGATCAAGATCAAACTCATGGGTTTCGTCTACGTCCTTGCTCATCGCGAGCACCAGTACCTGACCACGGAAAATCTATCGCTCGAAGGACGGTCGAATCAAGACCGCTCGGTACTTCGGGGACAAGTTCCCGCTCTTCCTCTCGCGCGCGCTCGGCGCGGGGCCTCCTGTGGTCAGTTTTGCTACATCGACGGGGAGATCAGAAAGCCATCAGCTTCGACACTTACTTGCTGCAGTACAGAGATCTGTTCGCTCGGCTGGACTCGTTCCGGGTGGATACGTCACGGCGGACCAGTCCATGTTTCCGAAGGCGGAGAGCATTTTCTCGCGCTTGTGCGGGGGGGCCGGCAGAGGACCGAACGGCATGCCCCTCGACCCGGAAGTCCGGCGACTGCTGGATCAGGTTTCACGATCGCGATCTGTTAGAACGACGGCAGACGGCCTCGTTCGACAAGCGCCAACTGGACCAACTCAGCGATGAGTTAAGGGAGTCCGAGGGCCGAAGTACGAGGTTCTGTTCCGCCATTGGCGGCAGCAGGGCGAGGGGCTGTTCTCAATGCAATGGACCGCGGAGGACGACTGTCGGGCTCGTTCACAACCTAACTGCTGACTACTGACCATAGGCTCTTCGGAGACCTCTGGCGAATGATGCCAACATGAAAACGTGCGGGATCAGCGGACCATTCCCATAGTTGGTTTGGTCCGGGATGCGGTGCGGGGAACGGTCCGCCGATTGTCGTCGGTAACCAGGGGCGAAAAAACGACTTCCACAA
>JBARIF010000110.1:0-2304 GCA_049799615.1 Terriglobales bacterium | reverse complement strand
CCGAAAGTAAACCTGAACAGAAATTAATGTTAGGTTAAGCCCACCCCAGGCGTACATTTGGCCCCGCCACAAGTGCGGGGGTGATCCTGTGTCCTCTCGAAGAAGCGTCACAGTGCGGTTCATCAGTCACGCAGCATTCGCCGCTTTGATCATCGGAGTTCTCTTTTCAACGGTTCCCACTCGCGCCCAGGTAGCGGGTGCCACTCTCTCCGGAACCATCACGGATTCGGCCGCCCGCGTCGTCCCAGGCGCGCAGATTACGATCAAGAATGTGGCCACTGCTGTGATCGCGGCGGTCACGACAAATTCGGAAGGCTTCTACACCTCCGCAAACCTGCTGCCTGGAGAATACACGGTCACAGTCTCCGCGAGCGGATTCAACACGGAAGAGAGGACCGGCATCGTGCTCACAGTGGGAGCGCAACAGGTCTTCGACCTTGTCCTCAGAGTGGGCACGTCCAAGACGATTGTGGTCGTTACCTCTGAGGCGCCTGCCATCCAACTCAACAGTTCCGAGATCAGCGCGGTGGTCAATGCCACTACCGTCCGCGAATTACCCTTGAACGGGCGCAGCTGGACTGACCTTGCGACTCTCCAGCCAGGTGTGAACGCCATCCAGACGCAGCCGAGTTTTGCCGCGGGCACCGACCGTGGAAATCGCGGCTTCGGACAACAGTTGACCATTTCCGGCGCACGGCCTCAGCAAAACAACTATCGTCTGGACGGCGTGAGCCTCAACGACTATGCCAATGGAGCGCCGGGTAGCGTTCTCGGCGGCAGCCTGGGCGTGGATGCCATTCAGGAGTTCTCAGTCTTGACCAGCAACTACTCGGCGGAGTACGGCAAGACTTCCGGCGGGGTCGTCAATGCCATCACGCGTTCGGGAACGAATCAGCTCCACGGCAGCGCCTACGAGTTCCTTCGAAACAGTGCGCTGGATGCCAGAAATTACTTCGACGACCACGCGCAGCCTATCCCTCCCTTCAAGCGAAACCAGTTTGGGGGAACACTGGGCGGACCAATTTTCCAGGATAAGACTTTCTTCTTTGCTGACTACGAGGGTATCCGTCAATCGAAAGGGATTACATCTCTTACGACGGTGCCCTCCGCGAATGCCCGCACCGGGCTATTGTGTTCGAACCCGGCGGGTGCGGACCCCAGCAACCCGTGCACGACGACTCAAATCAACGTAGATCCGGCGGCACAGTCCTACCTTACCTTCTGGCATGTGCCCAACGGACCGATCCTGGGGAACGGCGACATTGGAGAGTACAACTTTGCCGGTCAGCAAATCGTCAGCGAAAACTTTGTGACGGCTCGTGTCGACCACAACTTCTCAGCCAGTGATCGCCTCTCTGGCACATACATGTACGACAAGACTCCTTACTCGTCTCCCGATGGTCTAAATAACGTTGAGTTTGACACGCTGACATCGCGGCAGATTGTTGCGGTGGAGGAAACCCACATTTTCTCGGCAAGCCTGGCGAATTCGTTCCGCCTTGGCTATAACCATGAAGCCGTGAACAATAACCAGAGCCTAAAAGCGATCAATCCAGACGCATCGAGGACAGACTTGGGCGTCGGGGGAACGGCATTTGCGGGCCGTGCTGCGGCCCAGGTTTTTATGTCCGGGATCACGCCCTTTACTGGCGGCATTGGAGGGAGTCCGACTTATTTTTACCACTGGAATTCCGCCCAGGTGTACGACGACGCTTTGCTGAGCCGGGGCACGCATTCCATCAAGTTTGGTTTCGCTTTCGAACGCATGTTTCTCAATGTGCTCGCCGACACCGATCCCAATGGGATCTGGCGGTTCGCTGATTTGCCCTCCTTTCTCACCAACAATCCCGCCAAGTTTCAGGGTGGAATTGCCAGCACGCTTTCACCAAGAAATCTCCGCCAAAACATCTTTGGCGTGTACCTGCAGGACGACTGGCGCTGGAAGTCCAACGTCACGCTCAATTTGGGCTTACGTTACGAGATGTCGACGGTTCCTACGGAAACTGCCGGCAAGATTGCCAATCTCCGAAACCTATCCGATGCTCTGCCAGTTTGCGGCAAAGCGGTCCCAGGACAGTGCTCCGGATCGGGTCCATTTTTTGCCAACCCGACGCTGCACAACTTTGAGCCCCGCATCGGTTTTGCTTGGGACGTATTCCGCAATGGGAAGACCGCGGTGCGCGGCGGCTTTGGAATGTTCGACGTGCTGCCTCTGCCCTATCAGTACATACTTCTCACCACTCAGGCAGCTCCCTTTTTCTCCTATACCGCAGTCAATTCCCCCGGTCCTGGGACGTTCTTCTC
>JBARIF010000109.1:0-9693 GCA_049799615.1 Terriglobales bacterium | reverse complement strand
GAGCTGCGCTCCGCCGGGCGGGTGTTGGCACCCGCCCCTACGTGGGTTGCGTCGGTCCATCCGTCGCGGTTTCAAAAGCCGGCGCGGCCCTCTCGAATGCGGCTGGAAAAATCGGGCGCGTCGTTCGCCGCCCGTGCCGCGGCGTTAATGTGCGCCTGCTCCTTAAGCTGGGCGAAAGAGAGGTTTCCCGTCGCCAGATCTCCGCGTTCATACAGCATCTGGTCCGCGCGCCCATTCAGCAGAACCCGCCAGTCCCATTCAGGCTCTCCCGCCAGCGTGGCGATGTTCGTAGTGCAGTTGTTAGTCAGCGCGTTGTACCATTCCGGATGATTTCGTATCCGGTTAATCTTCTTCAGATAGTTTAGAAACGTGGACCGCGCATGTTCGGGCGTGGCTCTAGTGTGGAACAGATACGTTTCTTCTCCCTTGCGGTAATTGGTCCGCAGGCGCACTACATCGCGTTCGTCGCTCACCGTATAAATGAGTTCGTAGTAGCGGAAAAATCCGCGGATCGCCGAATACTGCTCCCCCACTTCCTTCCTGGTTTCGATCGACATGGCGATGTAGTCGTTGTCGCCGAACTGGAAACTTACGATGGGATGAGCGATCCAGGGCGAGCCCCAGTAGGTCAGAAAAATATCCATGCCCCGTATTTGTGAAAGGTCGTAGGAACGGGTCTCCCAATGCGGAGTGTAGTCGCCTTCAGTGCGGTAGTCGCAGTTGCGGACGTTGTGAATGGTGACGTGATCGCCATCGATGACCGCCCATGCGGTCTGGGCCACGTCGGGCTGCCAGGCGCGGTCGTTCGATGGCTTCAGCGTAAGCCACCACGCCAGGACCAGCGCGAATCCCGCGAGGCAAATCGCGATCCCTTTCCCCCAGCCCCGGAAGGCCAACAGGATGCCCACCATGGCAATGCCGTAGCTTGAGGCTCCAAGAGTTCGAAGGGAAGTGCCGGACAGCAGGTCGAAGTACAAAGCCGCCGCGGCCCAGGCGGTCAGCGATAGAGCCAGAAGCAGCCCGAATCCGCGTCCCACGAGCGTCGCGACTCGCCGCCATAAACGGGTTGGCGTCATCAACCGTCCGGTTTTATGCGTAGATTCCGCGTTGCCGCAGCGTGTAGGCCACCCGGTCGAGGGCCAGCATGTACGCCGCGATCCGGTTGCTGACCTTGTGGGTCTCCGCGTACTTCAGAACTTCTGCGAAGGCGGTCTTCATGGTGTGTTGCAGGTGATCGTTCACCATCGATTCCGTCCAGAAATATCCCTGGCGGTCCTGCACCCACTCGAAGTAAGACACGGTGACACCGCCGGAGTTGGCCAGGATGTCGGGAATCACAAACACACCCTTGTCCACCAGGATTTCATCAGCTTCCGCGGTCGTGGGACCGTTTGCTCCCTCGCAAAGAACTTTGGCTCGCACTTTTTCCGCGTTGCGGCTGGTGATCTGATTCTCCAACGCCGCAGGAACAAGGATGTCACAGTCCGCCACCAGCAATTCGGCAGAACTGGTCACTTCGGAGTCGGGAAAGCCCTCCAGCGTACGCTCGCGCTGGTAGTGCAGAGAGAGCGCTTCAATATCGATGCCGTTCTTGTTGTACAAACCACCCTTACTGGTGGATACGCCAACAATCTTGTATCCTCTGCGGCGCATAAGGCGGGCGGCATTCGAGCCCACATTGCCAAAGCCCTGAATCACCACTCGTGTCCGATCAGCGCTCATGCCCAGGCGTTTGACTGCCTCATCGCAGACGATCATCAGGCCGCGCCCGGTGGCTTCAACGCGCCCATGCGACCCGCCTAGTTCGAGGGGCTTGCCGGTCACAACCGCCGTGACCGTGTGGTGCACGTGCATGGAATAGGTATCCATGATCCAGGCCATGATCTGCTCGTCGGTGTTGATGTCGGGTCCGGGAACATCTTTTTCCGGCCCCAGCACCTCCATCAACTCCGAAGTGTAACGGCGCGTGAGCCGCTCCAGTTCGCGCCTCGACATGCGGTCCGGATCGCAAATGACTCCCCCGGCCGCGCCCCCGAACGGAATGTTGACCACGGCACACTTCCACGTCATCCAACTGGCCAGGGCGCGCGTCTCGTCCAGGGTCACGTTCGGGGTATAGCGAATGCCGCCCTTGGCCGGCCCGCGATCGATCGAATGCTGCACCCGGAACCCGGTAAACACCTCGAGATGCCCATTGTCCAACTGGACCGGTATGTGCACGATGAATTCCCGGCTGGGCTCGCGCAGTATTCTCCACAGGCCATCGTCAAGCTTGAGCTTCTGGGCAGCCACGTCGGAGCGCGCAACCTGCGCCTCCCAGGGATTCACTTCTTCCAGATATGCAGTTGGCATGCGATTGTCTTGCCCGGTCCTTGCAAGAGCTCCCGGGCAGAATCAATTCATTATCCTACACCGGGGCGTAGTTTCCTTCAGGACGTGGAAACCGCAGGATATTCGTGAACCAAGCCGCGCCGCGGCGCAAGAATGCAGCCCAGGGCGCAAGCCCTGGGCATGCGAGTGAAATGAGGGTGAGCCCCGGAGCGGCGAAAGAGCTGAAGCCGCGCCGCAAGGCGCGGAGCCGCGCTCCTCCGGACGGACGGGGCGTCCGTCCCTACCTGGGCTGTGGTGGCTATCCTTTCATTCCTGTCGCCATCTTCTGCGCCTTCGCCCGAACAAAAGCGTAGTTCAGCGCCGGCAACGAATTGAAACCGGCCGCCTCGGCGAAGAACTTCTGCGCCTTGTCTCTATCGCCCTTGGCCTGATAGGCCTGGCCCAGGCGATAAAGATTGCGGGGATCCTGCTGGTTGGCTTGCTCCAGCTCCTTGATTGCATCGTCGTAATTCTTCTGTGCCAACGCCATCCGGCCCGCCAGTTCATGAGCCAGCTTCAACTGCGCCGGGTTCTTCGATGCCTCTGCTCCCTGGCGGTATACTTCGGCATGGGTCTTCGCGGCCGCGTAATCCTTCTTCCCGATCGCCAAGGCACACAGATTGTAGTGATGCAGGAGCTTGGCATTGTCTTTGATTTCCTGCGACAGGCTTGAACTCTCCACCATCTGCAGGGAGCGGTCGAACTGCTGCGCCGCCACGTCATACTTTGACATTTCAGCGATGATGTTGCCTTTGGCCTGAAGGTCGGCCGCCATGGCGGCTACGTCGTTCTTCTTCTCCGCAACGGCATATTCTTTGTCCATCGCCTGTACTGCCTTGTCCAGCTTGCCGCTATCCGAGGCCACCACCGCCATGCCAAAAAGGGCAAGCCTGAGTTCTCCATCATTGCGCGCCAAGTCTGCCATCTTCTGCAGTTCCGCCGTGGCATCGGCCGGCTTGCCCAGATAGAGCAGGTCAGCCGCGATTCCGAAATGCGACGGTACGAAGTGGGGATCAATCATGAGCGCCTTGCGGTACTGCGCGATCGATTCGTCGAACTTGCCCATCTTCAGCAACAGCTCGGCGTAAGAGTCATAGGGATTGGGATCGTTCGGAATCAGCTCGATGTATTTCCTGAAGGCCTGCTCGGCGCCGGCGTAGTCGCCTGCCTGCCGGTAAGCGTAACCCAGCATGTTATATGCGGGCGAATAGTTTGGCGCCAGCTCCGGAGCCCTCTTCAGGTGTTCGATGGCCTGGGGATACTCCTGCTGCCCAAAATCGAACGCACCCAAGTTGAAGTGCGCCCGTTCGTCATTCGGATACGCCGCCACCAGCTTCTCGAGGTGTTCCTTCTGTTTCACCGCCTCACCGTTGGCGCCGGCCTGGTTGGCAAGAATGAGCAGCCGCTCGCCCTCCGAGGTTTTGTCCGCCAGGGCCACTGCCTTGTTCAAATGCTCGAAAAATTCCCTGGCCGTGCCGGCGGCATTGGCCCGTGCCAGCTCCGCGGCAGCAAACTCGGGATCGAGCGCAATGGCCTTGTCAAAATGCTGCACCGAATCCTGGGCCAGAAGTTTTTCCGAGAGTTCCCGCCCCTGCAGGAATTCCTTGCGCGCATCTTCCGACTTGGTCGTGACCGGAATCTTGCCGCCGGAGTCCGCGGCTGCGGATGTCCCCGCAGTATTCGTGTGCTCACAGGCAATCCACGTTGCCATGCCGGACACAATTACAGCCAGCACCCAGCGGTTGAAACCATTTCGGTGCATAAAATCACTCCTTTGAATTTCTCATGAGTGGACGGACTCGTACCGAGCAAGTATCTCGTCCCGATATTTCCTGTGGGGATCGGCAATCTGGATTTTTACTTATGCCCCGTTGTTGCTAGACGCGGACCATGTGAGTTTGGATAGCAAGCTTGAAGACTGTTTGTGGAGTCTGTTCAGGAAGTCACAACATAACAAAAGACAAACGACCAGAGCGCGGACATCGCGCATGCCCGGCTGTTTAGTGCCCATCTTGGCCGCGAACAAAGAATTGTTCTTTGTCCATGTTCGCGGGTACCGCCACATCAAAGAACCCAACCATCATCTCCTGATATGTCTGGTCGCCCCAGGTGACGGTCGCATTGGGATCGGGATTGTGCGGATTGTTATGCGAGTTGTCATACCAGGCCACGGCGCGCAGCCTGGTTCCAGCCTTCAAGAGTCTCGGCTCAGCCAGCCGGTAGCTCAGTTGCCAGTGAAAATGGTAGTTGACACGCAGCAGGGTCTCGATCGAACCATCCGGCTGCACAATGTCGTACTCAAAACGCTTCCCGCGGAGATGCATGTGCGGAATCAGGCTGAGCAGCGTGGCGTCGTGCGGCAGCGTGCCCTGCACTTCCACTCGAAAGTCATCGGCGCCGGGGGGAATGATGAAGGCGTGATCGTTGAGTTGCAGGGTGAGAACGCGCTGCCGGGGGGGCGTCTTCGCAAACACCAATCCGACGCTGGTGCGGTCGCTACCAGCCTTGCCGGTGGTGGTGTAGTGGGCCTGGAAAACCAGGTCTGATCCCGCCGGGACAAACTTTGCCATGCCGTCAGGCCAGTGGTCAGGCGAGCTGCCGGGAGCATACACCAGCAGCAAGTCACTGGTTGTTCCGTGGGCCTCCAGGCGATCGTGGGGATCGCTAAGCGTCGAAGCGGTGAACGGCACTCCAACCGGTGCATGCCGCAGCCACCTTGAATCCGGCGGCCGTATGTACACCACGGCGTGATGCACATATTGCGGGCTGGAGGGATGAACTTCCGCCATCTGTACCCATTTATCTTCGGTGAAATGAGTGGGCACGATCTCGTAGGTGTATTCCACGTCGCCGTTCGCCGGAATCGTGACTGGCTTGGGCATTGAAACGATGACGTCTGGTTTCGCGATGTTCCAGCCTTGGGCCCACTGTGGGGGCGAAGGCGCGTCATGCGGATTGCCCGCTGGAGTGCCCGCATGTACCCATGCCAGCATGGTCGCAATTTGCTGGGGTGTAAGCGAAGGATCGTTGGAGAAATGCCCAAAGCGCGGATCGGCAAACCACGGCGGCATCATCCTGCTCTCCACTGCTTTTGCGATAGCCGCCGCCCATGGTCGCGTCTGCTCGAACGTCACCAGCGGCATGGGAGCGGCTTCCCCGGGGCGATGACAGCTCTGACAGTGGTCCTGGAGCAGAGGGAGAATGTCTTTATAAAAAGTAGGAGTTGGTTTGTCGGTAGCGGAAGCTGTGGCAACTGCAACCAGAAGAGTCGCGGCGAGCAAAGTCACGCCGAAAAGAACGCGCACTGCACTAGTGTACAAGAACGAAATTGTCATCCTGAGCGGAGTGGCTGCTTCGCCTCGCGAAGCAGCCACGCAGTCGAAGGACCCCTGCCCGCGGCACAAACTTTCGCCGTGGAATTTCAGGCGGCCTCTGTCACGTCAGCTACTGCGGCAAGATAGAGATCCTTCGACTTCACCCGCCCATTCGCAAGCGAATGGGCAGATTGCGCTCAGGGTAACAGCGGGGAAGTTTTATCGCTGGAGATTCTTTTATGCCCGCAGCTTTCCGCCCAGACCTTCCAGCGACTTGATGATCTGCGCCGACCACTGCGCCACTTCTTCTTCCCGAAGCGTACGCTCGGCCGACTGGAACCGGGCGCGCAGCAGCAGCGAATACTTGCCCTTAGGAACGTTGCCGCTGCGGAAAATTTCTACCGGAACAAAGCCGCGTAATTGAGCCAGGCCGAGACCGAAAACAGCCTGCTGAATCTTCTCGAATGTAACCCCATCGTCAAAGACAAACGAGAAATCCCGTTCCACCGCCGGATGGCGTGGTAAAGGCTGATAACGGACGACGCGCAGGCCTTGCGGATAAAGCCGGTCAAGATAAATCTCCGCAACAAAAACGTTCTGGCGCAGTTTCCGGGCAGAGGCCAGGTCCGCGTAGATTTGCCCAAACTGGGCCACCGGAGCCCCATCCATCAATACCCGCGCCGAGCGCCCGGGATGGTAGTACTCGGAGGTTTGCGCATCGTACTTTAAAGATTTGTATTGAAAGGCGTGCAGCAAGTTCTCCACATCGCCCTTCAGATCAAAGAAGCCCCCATCGCTGGCGCCCCATCCTTGTACCTTTTGCAGAGGCGGGGAAGTCATGCCCAGGCAGATGCGTTTAGGTTCGGCGGTTCCACCATCCCTCGCTTCGAAAACGCTGCCCGCCTCAAACAGGCGCACATGGTCCGCCCCGCGGTTGAGGTTGTACGCCAGCATATTCAGCATGCCGGGCACCAGTGAACTCCGCATCACCGACGCTTCTTCGCTTTGGGGATTCGCCAGTTCGACGACCGGCGCCGAAGAAAATGTTTCGGCATCCTGGTGCGAAATGAAGGTCAGCGACACGGCTTCGTCGTAGCCCAGAGCAAGCAGCGTGCGGCGCAACCTACCGTCCTTTTCCGCGTCCGGGGCCTCGACCACGGCTCCGGCATAGGCCGGCAGAGTATTGGCGAATTTGTCGTAGCCGTGAAGGCGCGCGATTTCTTCGATCAGATCGATTTCGCGTTCCACATCCAGACGCCAACTGGGAATGTGAACGGTGAAATCAGGATCGCCGCCCCGCTCCGGCATCAACTCAAAGCCCAACTGCTGGAGAATGCGGAAAATTTCATTGGTCTCCAGCTTCTCCCCGAGAATGCGGTGCACGTCCGAAAGATGCAGGGCTACGGGCGCTAGATCAACCCGCCGGACTACCGCGTCGATTGCGCCGCCGTCCAGTTTGCCTCCGGCCGATTCGAGGAGCAGGACGGCCACCCGGTCGCAAGCTTTGATCGTGGCCTCGAAGTCGGCGCCGCGTTCGAAACGATGCGAGGCATCGGTATGCAAGCCGTGACGCCGCGAACTCTTGCGGACCGTAGACGGATCAAACCACGCCGACTCGATCAGGATGTTTTTCGTCTTGGCGGTGATCATGGTGTCGAATCCACCCATGACACCGGCCAGCGCAACCGGTTTGACGGCATCGGCGATGACCAGATCTTCCGGCGTAAGCTTGCGCTCAGTTCCGTCAAGCGTTTTCAGGTTCTCGCCGCTGAACGCCCGCCGCACCACAATCTTGCCGCCTGCGAGCAGATCGAGATCGAAGACGTGGGTAGGATGCCCCATCTCCCACAGGGTGTAGTTGGTCGCGTCAGCGGCATTGTTGATGGGCCGCTGATCGACCAGCAGCAGGCGCTGTGCGATCGCGTCAGGAGATGGTTTGACACTGACACCGCGAATCACGCGAGCCGTGTACCGGGCGCAGCCGGCCTGGTCCGCGATTTCGATGGCGAAATCCGAATTGCCCGGTGCGGGAGGCAGCTTCGAGTCCACGGCACGCAGCGGCAGGTTGTAGATCACCGAAGCTTCGCGCGCGACCCCGTAGTGGTTCATGGCATCGGGACGATTGGTGCCAATCTCCATCTCGAAGACCGTATTTTTTCCTTCACCGCTGCTGCTCTCGACCGCGATTCCAACCGCGGTGAGGTCCTGGGCCAGGCGGCGGTCGTCCACCTTGGCATCCACAAACTCACGCAGCCATGCAGGAGAAAGTTTCATCATGAAGCTTTTGGCTCTTAGCTTTTAGCTTTTAGCTCTAGCTCGATCCCACAGCGTCGGCGTTTCGCTCTTCGCTAAAAGCTAAGAGCTAACAGCTAAGAGCTTCTATCCAAACTGTTCCAGAAATCTCACGTCTCCGTTGAAGAACAACTGAATGTCATCTACCCCGTATTTCAGGATCGCGATACGGTCTGCGCCCATGCCGAAGGCAAATCCCGAAACTTGTTTGGGATCGTAATCCACGAAACCGTAGACATTCGGGTCCACCATGCCGCAGCCGAGAATTTCGATCCACCCGGTCTGCTTGCAAGGACGGCAGGGCTCCACCCCGCGCCTACCGCTGCCCCCACAGATAAAACACGAGACCATCATTTCCGCGCTGGGCTCGGTGAAGGGAAAGAACGACGGGCGGAAGCTGGTCTTCACGCTCGATCCGAACAGAGCCTTCATGGCGTGGTCGAGTGTTCCTTTCAGGTCGCAAAAGGTAATGTTCGCGTCCACGGCCAGCCCTTCGACCTGGTGGAACATGGGCGAGTGGCTGGCGTCCGGCGGATCGTTGCGGTGCACTTTGCCCGGAATCACAATCCTGACTGGCGGCTTCATCTTCTCCATGGTGCGAATCTGCACCGGAGAAGTATGGGTTCGCAGCAGCAGGCGATCGGGTTGCGGCTTCGATTCCTGGCGCGCGATAAACAGCGTGTCCTGGGTATCGCGCGCCGGGTGATTAGGCGGAAAATTCAGAGCCTCGAAATTGTAGTAGTCGGTCTCGATCACCGGCCCCTCCTCGACCGAGTAGCCGAGATTGCGGAAGACCGCGACGATCTCGTGCATCGTCTTTATCACCGGATGCTCGGAGCCGAGCGGGCGGCGAATGCCGGGGAGAGTGATGTCGATGAGTGCCTCGGATTGCCTGATGTGCCTGGCGTGCTCGACGTCCTTGCGAAACGTAACCTCGTCCGGACCGACTAGCTTGTCGAGCGTGTCACGTTGGGATATCTCTTGGCGAGTTTTATCGACCTGCCATTCGACCTTCGTCTTCAGAGAATTGACCCGCTGTCCCACCTCACGCTTGGATTCTTTCGGGGCTGCCTTGAGCCACAGGTCATTGATCTCGGTGAGCACTCCGTTCTTGCGGGCCATCCAGCGGTCGCGGAAGGACTTCCAGTCGGCCTCGGATTTGACCGCTGCGGCTTCCTGCTTCAGCGCGGCCAGCAGCTTCTCGGCAGCCTTGTCGAGGGAGGCGGCGGAGAAGCTTTTTAGTCTGGGGACGGTGTACATAAAGCTGGTTATTCGTTCTCAGTTCATGGATACGTGCCGGGAAAAAATATCGGAGCCTGGCGCGGCTGAGGCTGCGCTCTTGGAAGCTAAAGGCCAAAAGCTAAAGGCTGGTCTACGCTGCCCCGCCGAGAGCGCCCTTCGCCTGCTCGGCGAGGCTTTTAAACGCGCCCGGATCGTTCACCGCCAAGTCGGCCAGGATCTTGCGATCGAGTTCCACTCCGCCCTTTTTGAGTCCGTGAATGAACTGGTTATAGCTCATTCCGTTCAACTTGGCCGCGGCGCCGATGCGTACGATCCAGAGGGAGCGGTACTGGCGCTTCTTCTGCTTGCGTCCCGAGTAGGCGAACTTGAGCCCGCGCTCGACGGCTTCTTTGGCGGACCGGTAGAGTTTGGATTTTGTGAGGAAATAGCCGCTGGCACGGTCGAGTATCTTTTTGCGCTTGGCGCGGCGTTTGGT
>JBARIF010000108.1:0-18588 GCA_049799615.1 Terriglobales bacterium | reverse complement strand
GCTTACATGGCCCTTTTGGTTCTGGTTCTCACGCGGTCCCGCGGCACACCAAGCCGCTCGACCGCCGGTCGGGAGTTATGGGGGGAGAATTCACAGGGGGGAGGGAACTTAAAAGTACCACATGCGGCTGGAAAATCAAGCCGATAAATGCTGCCAATCCGCGCCCGGTCTGGAGATTGCAAAGAGTTGCACTTCACTCGCAAGGGAAGGGCCTGAGCCAAACCGAAATGCGCCATGGATTTAGCCGCCGCGAGCCGCCGGGATCTGGCAGAGCGAGGTCTGGAAATCTTCTGCGCACTTTGTGCCCGATGGCGTCGGGAGACGATCGACAGCCAGAACTTCAAGCATGTTCTTCCGTCACATTGCGGTGTGACCGCTGCCCTTAGCAGATTAGCCCCGCCCGCATAGACTTCCCGAAATGGAGAGGGTGCACAGGGAGACTTGTCGCAGCAAATTTCCCGATTCGGGAGGGGCGAGCCTTTCGACAGTGTTGCCGCACCCATTTGGTGCTTTCCCGAAACGTGCCGCAGGCCTAATGCTTTCGATTGACGGACCATTCGCGGAAACTGGTCCGAAGGATCTTGCTCAGGACGGGGATTGGAAGCAGGGCTGGCAGTGAGGTCTTGAAACCATGAGTGCAATCGCGCAGCTACGGCCGAATAGTCCCGGATCTCCCGATCCTGCCACCCTGCTGGCCGCGGTCCAGGCTTTTCCTGGGAGTCTGGCGATTCTTGCTTCCGGGCGGGTGGTGTATGCGAATCCAGCATGGTGCGAAATGTTTGAATGCCTGGATCGCTCACAGCTCCAGGATAGAGAAATGGAGGCTTTGTTCCCCCCGCCTTTGCTCTCGGTCGAGACTGGGGCGGCGCCGGGCGAGCAACGCGAAATCAGTCCAGAGGCGCGCTTTACTCACAGCCGCAGGGACGGAACCCATCGGCATCTTGAGGTGACCCGGGCATACTTTCAGCTGCGCGGCTGCGAGTTTCAGGTGATGCACACGCGTGACGTCAGCCGCGAGACGCAGGCCGAGAGACGGTTACGCGAAGCGCAAGGGATGGAGGCGGTTGGCCGCCTGCTGGGAGGGGTCGCTCATGACTTCAACAATCTGGTTACCGGGTTCATGCTCTACTGCGACCTCTTGCTGGGAGAATTAGAGGAAGGCAGCCGGTCCCGCCGTCACGTCCAGGAGATGCGCATGGCAGGCGAACATGGGGCGGCCCTGGTGCAACAACTGCTGGCGGTGGCGCGGCCGTCCGCCGAAGAATCTCGTGCGTTTGTGCTGAACGATGCGATCCGCGGAATCGAAGACCTGCTGGTCCGCCTGATTGGTGAAAATATCGTTCTCAGCACCGCGCTGGCCGCCGACCTGGGCCAGGTGAAGATGGATCCGGCGCAAGTCCAGCAAATCCTGCTTAATCTGGTGCTGAATGCCCGTGACGCGATGCCTAACGGCGGCCGGATCACGGTCATCACGCGCAACGCCTGTGACTCAGTTTGCCTCAGCGGTGAGTCAAAATCGCAAGTTGGGCAATGGGTGGAGCTCACCGTGGCTGACAGCGGTGACGGCATGGATGCCGAGACCCTGGATCGCGCCTTTGAGCCTTTCTTCACCACCAAAAATCCCGGCCGCGGCAACGGCCTCGGTCTGGCTACCGCCCGCCGGCTCGTCCGGCAACAGGGCGGAACCATCATGGCGGAAAGCGAGCCGGGAAAAGGCACCCGAGTTTTCCTGCGTCTGCCGCGAGTTCAACCCGATCAAAATTCGAAAGCTAAAGAGGTGATTTCATGACCACAGCCGCACTCAGCGCCCCCAATCCGGTCCAGATCGAAGGAGCTAATTTCCTAAACCTCCTGATCGTGGACGATGAACGCGCCATCCGGGATGTTTGTCGCGAAGTCGCGCAATCGCTCGGCTTCAACACGGCCGTCGCGGATTCTGCCGAGCATGCCTATCGTCTGCTGGACACACAGAACATCGACGTGGTGTTGCTCGACCTGAAACTGCCGGGCGCCAGCGGCCTGGAGGCATTGCATCAGATCAGCGAACGCAGGCCTGATGCGGTGATCGTGGTCGTGACCGGATACGGCACCGTCCAATCCGCGGTCCAGGCCATGAAGAACGGCGCCTATGACTACGTGACCAAACCCTTCAGCATGGAAGAGTTGAGGTTGTTGCTGGAGCGGGTGTCTGGACACCTGAGATTGAAGACCGAAAACCGCACCCTGCGCGAGAAGATCAAGTCCAAGCTCGGTTTCGGCAGCATCGTGGGCCGGGCGCCGGAGATGGAAAGGCTGTATCGCATCATCGGAAAAGCCGCCCACAGCAGCCATCCCGTGCTCATTCTGGGCGAGAGCGGAACGGGAAAGGAAATGGTGGCGCGCTCCATTCATTTCTCCGGACCCTTTCGCGACAAGCCCTTTATCCCGGTGGACTGCGGCTCGCTAGTCCCGACTCTGATCGAGAGTGAACTTTTCGGCTACGTCAAAGGCGCCTTCACCGGGGCGGTGCAATCACGCGACGGCTTGCTCGCGATCGCCGAGGGCGGCACCGTCTTCCTCGATGAAGTGGGAGAACTTCCGGTCGATCTTCAGGCCAAGCTGTTGCGGGCTATCCAGGAGCGGGAGATTCGCCCGGTGGGAAGCACCAAGCGTATCGCGATTAACGTAAGAATTCTGGCCGCCACCAATCGCGACCTGGAGCAGGCCGTGGCCCAGGGCACCTTCCGCCGGGACCTCTATTTTCGGCTCAATGTCCTCAGTCTGAAGATCCCCCCGCTGCGCGACCGGCGCCAGGACATTCCGCTGCTGACGGGATACTTCCTGGAAAGGCTGTCACGAGGCTCGGGCCACGAGCGGACCTTAAGTGACGACGCTATGAAGGCCCTGCTCGCCTATGACTGGCCGGGGAATGTGCGCGAACTCGAGAATTGCCTGGAGCGGGCCTGTGCCTTCACCTCGGGACCAGTAATCCACGTGGCGGACTTGCCCAGCGCCATCCATGGAGCCCCCCTCCATTCCTCGAATGGAGACAACGGCAAGACTCAAATCATGCCTATGGCAGAACTGGAAAAACATACCATCCTGAGCACGATTGCTCAGCTCAATGGCGACAAACTTCTGGCGGCGCGAATGTTGGGCATCGGCAAGACCACACTCTACCGCAAGCTGAAGGAGTATGTGGCGCAGGATTAGATCCCTGGCCCCGTGGGTCGGGAGCATCTCTAATTTCGCTCGCCCTTAGGCAGGCTACTTCCACCGCGACGTACTGGAGCGCGGCGAAGTACCCGTGCCACCGCAGGGCATTCCTGCAATGCCTGTGATCAGAAGGAGTCGCGGCTTGCTGCCAGCCGGCCCGCGATGTTCCGGAAGTTCCCCGCCTGGAAGTCCAATCGTGGTTCGTCCCGATTCCGCAATCCGCTTCCTGAGCCGGGAAGAGCAGGACGTGCCGCTCCGATAAACCGTCCATTTTCAGCAGAACCATCGTGGCGGCGAAAGTGCAAGCTGCACAGCCGTACTTCCAGTTGTTTTGGGAAGTGGACAAGCCGGCTTCAAATTCGGGACAAACTCTTGAAGATCTGAGACCCAAGCCGGTACCGCCGAAGGGAGAAATGCTCATGAGCAACGGAAACCGCAATAAGACCTGGTGTGCAGCCGTCCTGCTGCTTATTTTCGGGGGTGGGTGCGGGGGCTCACAAAAGAAGTCGGACACCAACCCCGCCGTGCCTACTGTGATCTTCTCGATACCCTCGAGCGGCGCCAGCGGGGCCTGTCCCAATACTCTAATCACCGCCACCTTCAGCAAGGCGATGAAAGCTTCGTCCATCGGCGGCACAACTTTTACGATCACCGGGCCTGGTTCGACCGCCGTCTTGGGACAAGTCACCTACGATGCGTCGAGCAAGACCGCGATCTTCGCCCCATCCAGCGCTCTCACACTGAGCACGCTCTATACCGCCACGGTCACAACTGGAGCCCAGGACGCTTCGGGCAATGCGCTGGCCAGTAACCTGGTGTGGAGCTTCACCACCGCGGGCGCGCTATGTCAGCCCGGTCCGCCCAGCGTGATTTCCGTAAGCCCGACGGATGGCGCGAGCGGCGTGTGCCCCAACACCATCGTGGTGGCCACGTTCGGCGCGGACATGAATCCCGCCACCATCAATGCCACCTCATTCAGCGTGACCGCTCCGGGCCCCGTATCGGTGGCCGGAGAAGTGACCTACGACGCGCCTGGCCGGAGCGCAATCTTCACTCCATCCAACCCTCTCGCTTTGAGTACACTTTATGCCGCCACGGTCACCACCGGCGCAGAAGACGTTCTGGGCAATGCCACTGCGAGCGCTTCTACATGGACGTTCACGACCGCTGCCGCGGCCTGCCGGGCGCCGCAGGTAAGTTTGGGATCGGCTGCGGATGTCGATATTCTGGCTGGCTCGACCGTCACCAGTACCGGCCCCACCATCATTACGGGTGGCGACCTGGCCCTCAGCCCGGGAAGCGCGGTCACCGGGTTCCCGCCGGGGACGCTTACGACCCCCGCCGTCATGCACGTCACCGATCCGACGGCGGCCCAGGCCCAGGTGGACTTGACTACGGCGTATCTCTATACCGCCGGGTTACCCGGAGGTGCGGTTCTGCCCGGAGATCTGAGCGGCCTGACTTTCACTCCCGGCCTGTATAAGACCTCGAGCACGGTGAAGTTGTCCGCGGGCAACGTGACCCTCGATGCCCAGGGTGACGTGAATGCGATTTTCATCTTCCAGGTAGCGTCCACCCTCACCACTATCGGGAGCACGCAGGTAGTCCTGGCCGGAGGCGCCCAGGCCAAGAACGTCTTTTGGCAGACGGGCAGTTCCGCGACATTAGGAACGAACTCAATCTTCAAGGGGACGATCATGGCGCTTCAATCCATCACGCTGAAGACCGGCGCAACTCTTCAGGGCCGGGCGTTAGCGCGCAATGGCGCCGTCACTTTGGACAGCAATGCGGTTGACGCACCCTAAGAGTCATGCACTCGATTAGTGGACTGGCCCGAGGCCAGCCCACTTTCGGGGGCCGAGTTGTCGAGTGGAAGGAGTTATCAAATGGCATCTCTCGCTCAGAGCATTTTTCGCCGGGTTGCCGCCGTGCTGCCGGCAGCAGGCCCGCCCCGGTTTGGCGTGGACTCGCTCGCGTCCGCGCAGAGCCCCCGTAGGCCAAGGACACCAGCATGCTACTAGTCATTACGCCTTCCGCCAAAGCTCGGGGTTGCGCCCAGGCGATTCAACAAGTCACCTCGGAAGAAACTCACGTCGCCGCCACCTCCTCGCAGGCGCTGGCCCGCCTGCGCGCCCAGGAATACGTGGCCGTGCTCATCGACCAGGCATTCCTCGAAACCGAACCGGTCGAGAGTGACATGGTACTGCAACACATCGGGACCGCCGTCCCCGTCCACGTGAACTTCGCCATCAACAGCATGGATCGGGTCGCGAGCGAGTTGCGGGCCGCGCTGCAGCGGCACCACAAAGAAGTCCAGTTAGTTCGGCAGGAATTACAGCAAGCTCTGCGAAATGAGCTCAAAGGTACGATGACGGCGTTGCTGCTCTCCTGCGAATTGGCGCTGCAGGTTCCTGATCTCCCGAGCGAAGCCGAAAGCAGGATGCGCAGCGTCCACGCCCTTGCCCAGCAAATGCGCCTCAAGCTCGAAAGTCCCCTCTGAAGCCGCGGCGGCAATCCGCGCTGCCTTTGAGCCGGAAGTGCAACATTTTGCGCACCGGCGCACTTCCCAAAAAATCCTTCCCGAACATCCCGATTCCCGCACTACAATGACGCAGCAGAAAGAAGCGTGAAGTCGCTCCTCCCTGGCCACTGACCGCGCTTCCCAGGTGAAATTCGTGCACGTTCTGGTTACCGCCGACACCCTCAGTGGTACGTGGACCTATACCCGCGAGCTGGTCTCCGGGCTGGTCAGCCGAGGACTGCGCGTGACCCTGGTGAGTTTCGGCGAAATCCCCCTGCCCCAGCAGACCCTCTGGATGGAAAACCTGCATGGCCTGGAGTATCGTCCCACGGCGTTCCGCTTGGATTGGATGGAGGAAGGGCAGCAGGATCTGAAAGATTCCTCGGCCTACCTCGCCGCGCTGGTCAAGGAACTCAAGCCCGACGTGCTTCACCTGAACCAATTGTGCTACGGCGACTTGCCGGTTCCGGTGCCGCGCGTGGTGGTGGCGCATGGCGACTTGATTACGTGGTGGCGGGCGGTGCACGGCCGGGAGCCCAGGCAGGACCGTTGGTTGCAGTGGTACCGGGAAGTGGTTACGCGCGGCCTGGCCATGGCCAGCGTCGCGGTGGCGCCTTCGATCTGGATGCGGGACGCAGTGCGCGAGTCGTACACCCGCTCTCGGCACGAGACGGTGATTTACAACGGGCGCAATCCGATTTTCTTCAATCCCTACGTGGGGAAGGATGATTCCGTACTGGCGGTAGGCCGGCTGTTGGATGCGGGCAAACAGGTGTCGCTGCTGACCCAGCATACTCATCCCCTTCCAGTCTGCATCGTGGGGTCGGAGACGCCGGTCCACGGTCCTGCCAGGATTCCGATACGCGCCGATGTCAAACTGTCCATCAACGAAATGAATGTCGCGCTGAAAGGGCCGCAAACGGAAGCGCAACTGCGCGCACTCTACAGCCGGGCTTCAATCTATGCCGCGACCTCGCGCTACGAACCTTTCGACATGACGGCTGTGGAGGCGGCATTTTCCCGTTGCGCCATAGTGGCCAATGACATTCCTGCCTTTCGGGAAATATGGGGCGACGCGGCGCTGTACTTCCGCGAAAATGATGCCGCCAGTCTGGCCTCCGCGATTCGCCGCTTGAGCGATCAGCGAGACCTGTGCCGCACCTATGGCAACCGTGCCTATCAACGGGCCCGCGAATGCTTTACCTCCAAACGCATGATCGATCAATACCTTGAGCTCTATGGCAACCTGCTGCAGGCCAAATGGGCGGCGGCTTAGGAAGCTATTAGCTCTCCGAAACCACGCAGGCCCGGACGCCCTCGTCCGGGCGGGCGAGCAACGCTCGCCTGTTTGAAGCTATGCAAAGCTGCGGAGCTGCGCTCCGCTGGGCGGGTGAGGGCACCCGCCCCTACGTATTCTGTGCGGCTGCCTAATCGCAAATGCCAGCAGCCTCGCGAACGGTGGGGGTGAATCGCAGCCGAGAGCTGACGGCTGCCTTTCTGCTATCTTCAATAGCGAACATGGAGGCCCCATGGCAGTCAAAATTACTGTCCGAAAGAACGGCCCCTACCGGGTGGAAGATCCCGAGGGCTTGATCGAACTGGTGGATGCCGACGGTAACAAGTACGACCTGACGGGCAAGCCGGCATTTTCTCTTTGCCGGTGCGGTGGATCGGTGACCAAACCATTTTGTGACGGCACCCACAGCCGGATCGGGTTCCAGGGAGCGGAATCGGCGGTCAAAAAGGCAGAGAGCAGCTAGCCCCCCGAACTTCCCCTGACCGGGCTCGGGATTTCCGGGACGGGCGTGCGAAGCCTTGGCTCAAGCCAGGCGTTCGCCCGTCCGCGCCGGCCGCTGGACTCTCTGGCATCAAACCTTTGGAGGAGCCCCTCTTGAGCGATTGGAAAGATGCAGAATTAGGAATGGGTCGCGGGATCACGCGGCGTGATTTCCTGAACGGAGTCGCACTGACGGTTGGTGCGGCAATTCTTCCTGTCGATTTTCTTGCCGCTGCCGATATGCAAGCCGGGCGGGAGAAATCGCCCGACTACTATCCCCCGGCTTTGACCGGGCTTCGCGGCAGTCACGTCGGGTCATTCGAAGTGGCGCACAGCCTGCGAGACGGCACCTTCTGGGCCCAGGCCGGGACCCCGGTTGACACTGGAGAAACCTACGACCTGGTGGTGGTGGGGGGCGGCATCAGCGGGCTCTCCGCGGCGCATTTCTTTCGCAAGGTTGCGGGTCCCAAGGCGCGTATCTTGATCATCGAGAATCACGACGACTTCGGTGGCCATGCCAAGCGCAATGAGTTTCATACTCCCCAGCGGACCATGCTGGGTTTTGGCGGGACATTTTCCATCGAAAGTCCGGCCCCCTATAGCGCCGTGGCCAAGGGACTGATCGAAGAGCTGGGAATTGATGTTCCCTCCTATCCCAAGTATGTGAACCGGGATTTATACCGGTCGTTTGGCCTGGGCCCGAAGATTTTTTTCGACAAGGAAACATTCGGCGCCGACAAGCTGGTCACCAATCCAACGCCGCGCGTCGGAGGGGAGAGCGAAGACGACAAAGTGCTGGCCCACGCACTGGAAATGTTCCTGCAGGAATCCCCTTTTTCGGAATCCGCGAAGGCAGACTACAGGCGCCTGGTCACGGAAAAGACCGACTATCTGCCCGGCCTGAGTTCGGAAGAAAAGAAAGCCCGCCTGGCCCGCATGAGTTACAACAGTTTTCTGGCTGACCTGGTCAAAGTCAGCCCTGAAGTAGTGAAGCTTTTTCAGAACATGCCCCAGCCATTGTTCGGAGTTGGATTTGATGCGGTAGCCGCGCAAGATGCGTGGGGACTCGGGGCGCCGGGTTTTGCCGGGATGAATCTGGAGGCAGGGCCGGGCAAAGGCATGAACCGCGATGCCATCCCGAACAAGGAAGCGGAGAAATACTTTTTCCACTTTCCCGACGGCAATGCTTCCATCGTGCGCCTGCTGGTGCGCAAATTAATTCCGCAGGCGATTCCGGGCCAGTCCGCCACTGATGTAGTCCTGGCGCGGGCCAACTACGCCCGACTCGATGAGAAGAAGTCGCCGGTCCGCATCCGCCTGAACAGCACGGCGGTGCGAGTGAAGCATCAGGGGGATCCCGCCAGCGCCAAGGGAGTTGAAATCGCATATGCGCGCGGCGGCAAAGTGTACACGGTAGAGGCTGCCCACTGTGTCCTGGCATGCTGGCATGTCGTCATTCCGTACATCTGCCAGCAATTGCCGGAGAAGCAGAAAGAAGCGCTGGCGTCGTCGGCCAAGGTCCCCTTGCTCTACAGCAACGTTGCTCTCCGCAACTGGAAAGCCTTTGAAAAGTTGGGCACGAACGCTATCTACGTGCCCGATGGCTATCACTCCTACATGAGCCTGGATTTACCTGTGAGCATCGGCGGCTACGAATGCTCGAAGAAGCCGGAAGAGCCCATCGTCGTCCACATGGTGAAGACGCCCTGCAGGCCGGGACGTCCGGCACGCGACCAGCACCTGCTGGGCAGGGTGGAACTGTTCACCACGACGTTTGAAACCATGGAGCGAAATATCCGCGAGCAGTTGGCCCGGGTGGTGGGCCCGGGAGGTTTTGATCCGGCGACCGACATCACGGCCATCACGGTAAATCGCTGGCCCCACGGCTACGCCTACGAATACAACTCGCTCTGGGACAAATTCTGGCTGGAGGGTGGAGAGACGCCCTGCGAGGTGGCCCGCAAGCCCTTTGGCAGGATTGCGATCGCCAATGCCGACGCCGGCGCCTACGCCTACACCGACGGCGCGATTGATCAGGCGTATCGCGCGGTGGAGGAGCTCACGAAGGTATGAGGACAGACCTTCCGTTTCGGTGGGCCAGGTCAAGCACCGAAGCAGGGATGCGCTCCGAATATTTGGCTGAATTGTCGGAGCGAGGCACAATGTTGTCTGAGGAAACACTGGAAGCGATCAGCTTGAACGGCTTGGAATGCGCCCCGACCGCGTAGAGAAGTCCATAGTACGGATCTTTTTGAGCAGTAAACTTGATGACGACGGTAGAGCTTTGCGCCGATGGGCCAAGGGCGACCCTGTCGGATTGTGCGACCGGGCTACTGACTGCCACCGCTACTGATCGATCCGGAGTTGAGATATCCACCCCAGCCCTGATTGGAATATTGACCGACGAATTGTCAGACCGATAAAAAGTTGCGACGGCGCCGTTGTATCCAACTTCCGCAGGCAGAAGCATCCGTACCTTGCCGCTCCCAGTGCTCTGAAACCATACAGGTTGCCAGTTCATGGCGGCGACGGCCGCGGACTTAGGAACCACTTCGGCTTCGGCGCTGCGCTGCGGCATGGTGGCGGTCGTTGTGACCACAGTGATCAGCGACGGAAGGCCCAGTCCGAGGTAGAAGACTTTCTTCAGGTCCACTTCGTTCCATATCGCAGCCACGGCTCCTCCCAGCATCGCGAAGATCGCCATTCCCACCAGAACAGAGCTGTTGATTTCACTTACCGACTTATTCTGTTGTGACAGATCGACGCCAATCCGGAGAAGGGTTGGCGCGATCCCACCGAAGGCGCCGACGGCGAAGACGATCAGGCCCTTGGGAACTTTGGCAACGGAAATGGCAGGCATGATGTCGGTGGCCATGGTCTTTTCCTCCCCGGTAAGCCAATCTTCGTGGCTCACACTTGCGAGCATGCAAGTCCGTGACCATTGTCAAGACTGCCAGCCCCCATCGTTTCATGCTATTGCCAGATCGACCTTTGGAGGCACAAACCTGTCCACGCAAGACCCTCCCAGAATCCGATTGTCTATCCGATCAGATAGACAATCTAACCAAAGTGTTTGGCTGGTATCACGGAACCAGGTGAGGGCTAGTGAATCGTCTTGGTCTTCCGCGACATGTAATCCATCAGCAGATACTGCCCCAGCGTGTAGGGCGTCGTAAAGTAAGCTTTCCCGCGGCACATCTCGGTCACCTTCTGCACGAACTGCACCAGACCGTAGTCCGATGCCAGCATGAATGTATTGATCATCACACCCGCCCGCTTGCACTTGGAAACTTCTTCCAGGGTCTGGCTGACCACCATGGGATCGAGACCGAAGGCGTTCTTGTAGATGCGTCCATCTTCGAGCGTCAAGGCGGAAGGCTTGCCGTCCGTGATCATCACAATCTGCTTCATGTCCTTGCGCTGGCGCTGCAGGACGCGCTGCGCCAGGCGCAGGCCTTCCCGCGTGTTGGTGTAGTAGGGGCCGACCTTCACCCGCGCCAGTTGCGACAACGGAACTTCCTCAGCCGAATCATGGAACAGGACCAGCGAAAGCGAGTCGCCGGGATACTGCGTTCGGATCAGATGAGAGAGCGCCATGGCAACTTTCTTGGCCGGGGTGAAGCGGTCTTCGCCGTAGAGAATCATGGAGTGCGAACAATCCAGCATGAGCACGGTGGCGCAGGAAGACTGGTACTCGCACTGATGTACCTGCAGGTCGGAATATTCGATGTTCAGCGGCAGCTTCAGGCCCTCGCGCTGGATGGCGCTGGAGAGCGTGGCGGTAATGTCCAGGTTGAGCGTGTCGCCGAATTCGTAGCGCCGGGACGCGCCACTGGCCTCGATGCCGGTGGAAAGATCACGCGTGTCATGGCGGCCAAAACTGGATTTTCCCAGCGACCCCATCAGATCACGCAGGGTCTTGAAGCCGAGAAAATCCAGGCTCTTGTCGGTAATTTCAAACTTGGCGTGCTGGGCTTCGCCGGCCTGTCCGCCAACACTCGATTGCTGCGATGGATCGTGAGGCTGATCGACGCTGATGTAATCTTCCTGCTCCATGCGTTCGATCAACTGCTCGATCAGTTCCTCGAGCGTTCCGTCCATCTGCATCTGGCGCAGGCGTTCCTGCATTTCCTCGTCCGCCAGGTTTCCGTCGAGCAGCGCCTGTTCGATGGCGCGGCGCAGATCGTCGAGGGTCTGCTCCCCTTCCATGTCGTAAAACATGTAGTTCTGGAAACCGCTTTGCAGCAGATAGTCCGAGAGGGCGCCGAGCAGGTCTTCCATGCTCAGGTCACCGGCGGGATCGGGAACGTACTTGCTGTAGCGAATGCGTTTCATAAGAGCAGTCGTTGGCCCTTGGTCGTTGGTCAAAACCCCTGCCTGAATCGTTGGCGCCAACAGCCAACGAGCAATGGCCAAACGACTAGTTATACGGTCTGCGGCCGCGGAAGGGCTGGTCTTCGCGCTCGAAAGGTTTCTCGGCCGGCTTGGGTTGCTTCTCCCCGGCGGTGAAGACGCGCTCCTCGTTGCGGCCGATACGCTTGTGCGCGTGCAGGCCCTCGAGAATAAATTCTGCCGCCGATACTTGTACCTCTGGACTGTCCTTGGGGCCGACGCCGACCTTGACCGTCTTTTCCATCAAGCCCTGAATGCCGCGCAGGGAAGGCAAGGCCTCGGCGGCGCTGGCAGTGTCAGCCAGTTGAATCTCACCGCCCAGGTCGAACCATTGCACGATCTGCTGCATGTCGATGCCTTTGAAATACGTGTCGTGAGTTTTCGCCACCGCGGTGCGAATCAGTTCGCGGCTGACGTGGTCGGCGCCCTTCATTTCGCCTTCGTACTCCAGTTCCAGCTTGCCGGTGATGGCAGGCATGGCGGCGTAAACATCGGCGATGCGCGGCACCACCAACTTCTCTTCCTGTTCGATGGCCCGGCGCTCTGCGTTTGAAATCACGTTCTCCATGGCGGAAATGGGCAGACGCTGGCTGACGCCGGAACGCTTGTCGATCTTCTTGTCTTCGCGGGCGGCGAAGGCGATGCGCTCGATTACCTCCTGCACATATTTTGGCAGGTGCAGTTTGTGTCCGTTGCGCTGCGTCCAGGACTCCTGGGCCGTGATGGTGATGCCTTCTTCGACGGTGGCCGGATAGTGCGTGCGGATTTCCGACCCGATGCGGTCTTTCAGCGGGGTGATGATCTTGCCGCGCGCAGTGTAGTCCTCCGGATTGGCGCTGAACACCAGCACGACATCGAGCGGCAGGCGAATGGGATATCCCTTAATCTGCACGTCGCCTTCCTGCATGATGTTGAACAGGCCCACCTGAATTTTTCCCGCCAGGTCAGGCAACTCGTTGATAGCGAAAATGCCATGATTGGCGCGTGGCAGCAACCCGTAGTGCACCGTGTACTCGTTGCCCAGGTCGTGGCCGCCGCGCGCCGCCTTGATGGGGTCGATGTCGCCGATCAGGTCGGCGATGGTGACATCAGGGGTGGCCAGTTTCTCCACGTAGCGCTGTTCCCGCGTGAGATAGGCAATGGGAGTGCTATCGCCGATCTTCCCCATCTCCTCCTGGCAACGGCGGCAGATAGGCGCGTATGGATTGTCGTGAATCTCGCAACCGGCAACGTAAGGCGCCTGAGGATCGAGCAATGAGGTCAGGGCACGCAGGATGCGGCTTTTGGCCTGGCCGCGCAGCCCCAGCAGGATGAAATTATGGCGCGAAAGAATGGCGTTGACGATCTGGGGAACGACGCTGTCGTCATATCCGACAATGCCGGGGAAAATGGGACCACCCTGGCGGAGCTTCACGATCAGGTTGTCGCGCATTTCGTCCTTCACGCGCCGGGTACTCAGCCGTTGTTCGCTAAAAGGACTTTGGCGCAATTCGCCCAGCGTACGCGGCAGGCTCATGATGAAAAACCCCCAGGGGAAACAGATTCTGCTCGGATTATACGCCGTTGACGAAGCGCTTCGTGTCCGCGCCTGGTGGTCCCGGGCTGATGATTCTTGATGAAAGGCTCCGTCAGTGCACGTGCCCATTGCCGCCGGCCTTCTGCCGCACTCGCACCGTCCGCCGGAGATTCGGCAAAATGGCCTCGAAGTAGGAGATGACGGCTTGCATGCGTTCGGCTTCCGACTTCATCCCCAGCAGAGTTTGCTTGAAGTCGAGATCGAGGGGAAGCGGAGCGACCAGACTGAAAGAAAGTTGCGGGTCTTCGACCTGCGAAGGATTTGCGGGAGAGGAGCCGGCCAATTCGACGATCTCGCCTTGCAGCTTCACCGCCTGGGCAATCTCTTCGACGGTAGCTTTTTGCGGTTCGTCCTGCAGGTAAATCACCTCGGCCTGCAGAAACGACCGCTCCTGACTGACCTGCATCACCTCGAAGCGCTCGCGTCCTTCGGTCACGATATCCAGGCGCCCATCGGGATATTTTCTGGCAACGGTGATAATCTCTGCTGTGCAGCCGATCTCAGCGACTCCTTCCTCCTTGGCCCGGACGACGCCAAACGACGCCTTCCGGTCCAGACATTCGGAGATCATCTCTCTGTAGCGCGGCTCGAAAATGTGCAATGGCAAGGGCGTGCCCGGGAACAGGACCACATCCAGCGGAAATAGAGGGAGAAGACTCACTCGGGGACTCCAATAATTCCTTAGATTGTACGCCCCCACTTGTGGGGATTGCGGAATTCGCCAGCGCTGAGGTTTTTCCTGGTGTCCTTGGCGAAGGCTCGCAAAGTAAACCCAGAAAGTAAGACGGAAAGCCCAAAGATGAAGCCCAAGGTTAGCATCTCTGAAATAGTCGTGGTGATCACAGGTGCCTCGATGGGCATCGGAGAAGGCATCGCCAGACTCTTTGTGGACGAGGGGGCTCGCGTGGTACTGCTGTCGCGGGACGCGGGGCGTGCCGAAGCCGCCCGCGGCCGCATCGGCCATACCGAAAACACTCTGGCGCTCTCCTGCGACGTTCGCAACCGCGAGGAGATCGACCGCGTCGTCAGCCTCACCCTGCATCATTTTCAACGCATTGATGTCTGGATCAACAACGCCGGGCACGGGCTGATGGATACGGCCGCCGATGTGGACATGAACGCCCTGCACGAAACCTTCGACACCAATTTCTTCGGCACCGTCGAGTGCATGCAGGCGGCGCTGGCGGTGATGAGGCAGCAGGGTTCGGGGACGATCATCAATATATCGAGCGTTGCCGGGCATATCCCGCTTCCGTTTCACGCCGTTTACAGCGCCACCAAGTTTGCCATGAACGCGTTTGGCAAGGCAGCCAATGTGGAGCTCAAGGGCTCGGGCATTCATGTGCTGACGGTGTGTCCGGGATATGTCCGCACCAGCTTCAGCGCCAATGCCGTCAAGGGCAGGGAAGCCAAGACGGTGCGGCCGTCGTCGGTGCGGGGAATCAGCGTCGAGCGTGTGGCGCGCGCCGTGCTGCGGGGCTATGTGAAGCAGAAGCGGGAAGTCGTGGTGCCCTGGACCATGCACCTGGCTATCAAGGCCTATCAGTTGTTTCCGGGCCTGGTGGAAGCAGGCATGGTGAAAATGCCTCGGCGGGTGGACTAAGATGCCAGTGTGGGTCGGACACTCCCTCCGACGTCGCTCAGGGCACGGTCTGTCCGATGCCTTTGACCTTGTATTTGCTGTTTTTAAAATCAAATTCAAAAGCGTCGGACAAGAGTGTCCCACGCACACGGTTACCTATCCCAGCTCGGCCAGCATGCCTTCCATTTCGGCCTGGGCGTGGCCGTTGCCGGTTCTCATTGCAGACGCAATACCATCCACCAGCATCTTTCGCGCTTCTTCCGTGCGTTCAGCTTTCGCCAGCGTCTGGGCCGCCATAAAGTAGCCCGGTGTATAGTCCGGATGGGTCGCCAGAAGCCGGGCAAATTCCTCCAGCGCCCGTTCGACGTCTCCTGAGTTCGAATATTCCAGGGCGAGGCCATAACGCGCGAAAGCGTCCCCTGGATTCTGCGAAAGAACTTTGGTGAGCAACGCGATGCGGTCCATAAGAAGAGCTTCTAGCTCCTAGTTTCTGGCTTCTGGCTCAAACGTCAGATTACTACAGCACTGGCGAGTCCCCGGCCAGATGGATACAATGACCATCACACAATCGGAGAACCAGATTTTGGCGTGTCCTTTCTTCATGCCGGTACAGAAATTGGATGGAGGATGGCTGCATCCTTCGCGCCTGCCATTGGGTGCGGGATGGGACGGCCATTGTGCCGCCCCCGGCCACCAGGGGATCCGGCCTTCCGATCAGGAACTGCACGAATTCTGCAACCTGGGGTATGCCGCGAAGTGTTCACGCCTGCCGGTCGAGCGCGAGTGCGATGCAGTCCGTTTCTCGGTTGTCCGCGACCACGGCTCACGGCTGCTGCTGTGCTTTGTATGCGAAACCGGCCATCGCCCCGCAACTGACGGTACTCTGGAGTACGACGTGGAGCGCGGCCAGTGGATCTCTGCGCATTCCGACGCGCGCATCCAGAAGATGGTGGAATGTTACGTTCAAACCTATTTGCAGCGTAGAATTCAATCGGCTACGCCGACTCAACCGTGAGCCCAGGCTCATGACCCAGAGCGTTTCATGACAACCAACGAAGATCTGGTATTGCCCCGCCCCGTGCGCGACTCACAATCGGAGATGGCGGAAATTGTTTTGCCCAACGATTCCAACGTGCTGGGCGCGCTGCTGGGCGGGCGCCTGATGCACTGGATCGATCTGGCTGCGGCCATGGCCGCGCACCGTCATTCGCGCAACTATGTGGTCACGGCTTCCATCGATCACCTCGACTTCAAGGTCCCGGTGCACGTGGGCGACCTGGTGATCCTGCGCTCCTCGGTGAACCGCGTGTACCGCACTTCGATGGAAGTCGGAGTGAAAGTCTGGGTGGAGAACTACATTTTGGATCATTGTGAGCACGTGAGTTCGGCCTACCTGACGTTTGTCGCGGTGGACGCCGCCGGACGTCACCTCCCGGTGCCTCCGGTTGTTCCTGAAACCGACGAGCAGAGGCGCCGCTACGAAGATGCCGGACGCAGGCGCGAGATCAGGCGCTTGGAGATGGAACGCAAGCGCATCGCCGGACACTAGCAGCGTACACGTGCGGCGCCGCAGTTTGTTGTTTCGGATGACTCCGTGAGGATCTCTCACCATCATGAATGACGGCGTCGGCTACGATCGGAGAAAAGCGCAGCTTCTGTGGGGAGTAGCGCTCGCTGGCCTTTCCTCCCTTCCATTCCTCATCTTATTCTCCAACCTGTTTCGCGGTATTTCTCGAGAAAAGGCAACTGGCCTGGCGGCGGTAGCCGGAGGCTTGACCGAAGCCTATGTGACGTTTGGCTTCATCCTGTCTCTCGTTCTCCCGGTTGCATCAATTGTCCTGCTTGCCCGATCGTTTTCCGGAGCGGATCGGATGCGCAAAGTACTTTCGTCACTCTTGATCGTCTGCAGTTCGTTCCTCTTGTTGCTTTGGGGCCTCTGCGGGTGGTTCTTCTTGGTTCAAATGCCCCGCCTGGCCCGAGGTAATTGATAGCCTGCGTCCGGCAGAAGACATTGCTCCCATGAACTCTCGCCTGAAAGACAAGATCGCAATTGTGACTGGCGCCGGTACGGGGATCGGTCGCGCAATCGGGTTGGCCATGGTCCGCGAGGGCGCCCGCGTGGTCCTGGTGGGGCGCCGCAAAGATCGAGTGGAGGCTGTGGCCCGCGAGGCGGAAGGGTCGGCAATCGCAGTCGCTGCCGACGTGTCGAAGCGGAATGAAATTGAACGCGTCCTTCAGGAAACCGTGAAGGCGTACGGCGGAATTAACGTCCTGGTGAATAACGCCGGGATTCTTCATCCCGGCACCGCCGAGCAGATTACCGAAGCGCAGTGGGACGAAACCTTCAACATCAACGTCCGCGGGCTTTGGCTGCTCTCCCGCGCGGTGCTGCCGCATCTGCGCCAGGCTGGCGGCGGTTCGATCATCAACGTTGCGTCGGTGCTCGGAATCAATGGCGCGCGCAACCGCGCCGCATATGCGGCCTCAAAGGGTGCGGTGGTGCTGCTGACCAAGTGCATGGCGATCGATCATGGCCGCGAAAACATCCGCGTGAACGCAATCTGTCCCTCGTATGTTGATACCGACCTGACCGCGGCCGTACTGAGCAAGGTACCGGATCCGGATGCCGTGCGGCGCGAGCGAATCGGAGTCCATCCTCTCGGACGTCTCGGCCAGCCCGAAGACATGGCCGGACTGGCGGTCTATCTCGCCAGCGACGAGTCGTCCTGGGTGACAGGTGCGACATTTCCCATCGATGGAGGATACTTGGCGGTGTGAGGAAGGCAGACCTCAGACCTCGGCCTTCAGACCTCGGCCTCTCACATTCGTCTGGCGCAAGCTCGCCGTTGGGATGTCAGTCTGAGGTCCGCGGTCTGACGGCTGAATGCCAAACCCTCACGTATAATCGAAGCATGAGTTCTCCTCTTCCCCCGCGCCCCGGACAACAACCGCCATCTCCGCAGCCCTTGCCCGGTGTGGGCGCTATCGTCGCCGTCGGTTCCGGCAAAGGCGGCGTGGGCAAGACCACCCTGGCGGTCAATCTGGCGATCGTTTTGTCCAGGCTAGGACACAAAGTCGGCCTGCTCGATGCCGATGTTTACGGTCCTAACGTTCCGTTGATGCTCGGCATCAACGCGCAACCCAAGGTACTCGGCGATAATCGCATTGAACCGCTCGAAGCCCACGGATTGAAGGTGATTTCAGTCGGGTTTCTGAATCCTGGCGACAAGCCTCTCATCTGGCGCGGTCCCATGCTGCATTCCATCATCAAGCAGTTTCTGGGCTCGGTGGTTTGGGGAGAGCTGGACTACCTGGTCGTGGATTTGCCCCCGGGCACTGGAGATGTGGCGCTGTCGTTGATTCAAACCGTTCCACTCACGGGAGCGATCGTGGTTTCCACGCCCTCCGATGTTTCGCTGCAGGACGCGCGCAAAGCCATCGAGATGTTCCGCCAGATGAAGGTGGACTTAATCGGGGTGGTGGAGAACATGAGCTACTTTGTCTGCCCCCATTGCAAGCACGAGGTAGACATCTTTTCCCGCGGA
>JBARIF010000107.1:0-5096 GCA_049799615.1 Terriglobales bacterium | reverse complement strand
GATTCGCCCGCTCCCAGCAGAAAGCGAAATCCGGCAAAGCTGCGGAAGCCCGTTGCCAGCGAGGTCAGCATCGAGACCACCGAATACCAGATGACCGTAATCGTCAATCCACGCCGGGTGCCCACGCGGTCCACGAACCGGCCGCATAGCGCCATGCCCAGAGAGTAAGCAACCCGGAATGCGATCACGATGTTGGCGTAATCACTGTTGCTCCAGTGGTGCTCCAGTTTTAGATAGGGCGCGAGCACCGAGAGCGTCTGCCGGTCGATGTAGTTGATGACGGTCGAGGCAAACAGGAGACTGGCAATCCACCAGCGCAGGGAGGAAATGACCCGCGGCCTGATGACATTCGACGGTCCGGCTGGCGCCATGGAGCTTGGACGGCGGGTAATAGAAGGGCCTCGATTCCGTGGTTCACATCTTAATGCGAGGTCAACACAGCCGGACTGAGCAGCGCCGCGGAATTTGTGTCCAGATACACCGTCGCATTCGGATGGGTGCGAAGAATCGATGCCGGCGCCATGGGACCGATCTCGCCCTCAAAGCAGGCTTTGATCGCTTGCGCCTTGCGCGTGTCCGGCACTACCGCCAGAATTTCCTTCGCTTTAAGAATCTGGCGCACCGACATCGATATGGCTTGCGTCGGCACTTGCGACAGGTTCGCGAACCAGGCTTCGCCCACCTGCTGCTGCCGGCAGGCTTCGTCCAGGGTGACGATCAGATACGGGTCCTCGATTTCAAAATCAGCCGGCGGGTCGTTGAAGGCAAGATGCCCGTTCTCGCCGATGCCCAGAAACGCGATGTCAATGGGCGCGGAGGCCAGCTCCTTCCCCACGCGGCGAACGACTTCCGCGGCATCGCCATCGCCGTCCAGTAAGTGATACTTGGTGATTCCGGCTTTCTGCACTAACTGCTCCAGCAGCATTTTGCGAAAGCTGCCGGGATGCGTAATCGGCAGCCCGATGTATTCATCCAGATGAAACACCTCGACCCGCTTCCAGTCAATACCGGGCTCGCGGGTAAGCGCCTCCAGAAACAGGAGTTGAGAAGCAGCCGTGGCGGCAATGATGCGGGCCTGCCCACGATCTCGAATGGCGCGGCGAATCGCGTTGCTGGCTTGCCCGGCCGCGGCCTTGCTGGCCGCGCTCTTGTCTTTGAATACCTTGAGGGCCATGTCGGATATCCTCACCGCCGGCAGTGCAGCGGCTTCGAAGTGCCGCGATTATACAAGACCAGGGTCTCGCTTTCTATTGGCCAATAACGATTAAATAGCGTGGCCTCCACCTTCAAAATCGGTTGCCAAGAAGCAACGCGGCTCTTAGACTGTGGCGCACGCAAACTTCTCCTCTGGGATGCCCATGCTCTCAATCTCGGTCCCGCAACACACGATGTCCGGAAGATGGTTGATTCGTTTTCTCCCTGTGGCGCTTTTTCTCTCGATCACGACATCCTCGTGGGAACACAGCATCGCGCAAACCGTTCAAGTCGATGCCACCCCCAGCCACGTGGTCAACAAGTTCAGCCCGCTGTACGCCCTGGGCACCACCGTGGACCGCGTGCCCAGCAACTCCACCGACGTGTTCTTCCGCCCCGACCAGTTGAAACAGGTTCTGTCCGCGGGCTGGGGCTCGGTCAGTTATCGCCAGAATACAGAGCTGTTCGTCCAGGCCTGGCATTGGAATCCCAAGGGAAAATGGAGCGACCCCTCGGGCAAGGGATACTTCACCGGAGACGCCACCCCGACCAAAGAAGTGATCCGCCATTCCTACGGCTATTCCCTGCAGCACCGCGGCTTCACCCGCAACGGCGGCACCGAATTCGACGGCTTCTCGCGCCTCGATGACGGCGACCTGAACACATACTGGAAGAGCAATCCATATCTGACCCAGCGATTCACTGGCGAAGCAGATTCCCTTCATCCGCAGTGGGTGGTCATCGATCTGGGTAAAAAACAGGACATAAACGCCATCCGGATTGCCTGGACGGAACCTTATGCCCGCGCCTACCAGGTACAGTACTGGACCGGCGAAGATGCCATGGACGACCAGGGCAACGGTGAATGGAAGAACTTTTCTACTGGAGGCGTGACCGAGGGCAAAGGCGGCACCGCAACTCTTCCGCTGGAATCATCTCCACTCAGCACCAGGTTTGTCCGTATCCTGATGACCGCATCCTCGAATACCTGCGACACGCACGGTTCGAGCGACCGTCGCAACTGCGTAGGGTATGCGATCCGGGAGATTTATGTGGGCTCAGTCGATGCCCAGGGGAATTTCAAAGACCTGTTGCAACATTCTCCCGATCAGAAACAATCGCTCACCTATTGCTCCTCGGTGGACCCCTGGCACCAGTCTTCCGATCTTTACCTCGCGCCCGATCGCATGGAGTCGGGAGATCAGCCCGGCCTCGACCTTTTCTATACCAGCGGCATCACCCGCGGCTTGCCCGCAGTCATTCCGGTGGCCATGCTCTATGGCACGCCGGAAGATTCGGTGGCCCAGATGACTTACCTGAAGAAGCGAGGCTATCCCGTCTGGTATATCGAGATGGGCGAAGAGCCCGACGGTCAGTACATGCAGCCCGAAGATTACGGCGCATTCTACCTGCAGTGGGCCACGGCGCTTCATCGTGTGGACCCGAACTTCAAGTTAGGAGGGCCAGTCTTCGAAGGCGTCACCGAGGACATCAAAGCCTGGCCGGACGCGCAAGGCAGAACTTCATGGTTTGGCCGCTTCCTCGATTACCTGAAAGCCCACGGCCGGCTTTCCGACCTGGCCTTCATGTCGTTCGAACACTATCCCTATGACGGTTGCGAAACTCCATGGAAGAATCTCTACCAGGAACCTCAACTGCTCACGCACATCATGCAGGTCTGGCGTGACGACGGTCTGCCCCCCAACGTCCCACTGCTGGACACCGAGACCAATGCCCACGGTGGCGAGGCTTCGGTAGAAATCTTCGGGGCCCTGTGGCTGGGCGACACCTTCGCCGGCTTTCTGACCGCCGGTGGCCAAGCCACGTTCTACTACCACGCGCTCTCCTACTCGCCGGCCCACCCGGTGTGTCCCAACAGCTGGGGCACGTACCACATGTTTATGGTGGACCGGAACTACCAGATCCGATCGCGTACCTCGCAGTTCTTCGCCGCCCAGCTTCTCACCCAGGAATGGTCGCAAGCGATCGATGCCGAGCATCAACTTTATACTGCGTCCAGCGATATCAAAGACGCGGACGGCCATGTGCTGGTCACAGCCTATGCCGTCCTGCGTCCCGATAAGCAGTGGTCACTCCTGCTGATCAACAAGGACTTCGACAATCCGCATGCCGTGCGCATCAAATTTCATGATGGCGATGCCAATGCCTACAGCTCCTTTTCAGGGCCGGTCACCATGATCACTTTCGGAAAGGCGCAGTATCAGTGGCATCCTGGAAGGAAAGAGGGCTACGCTGATCCCGATGGCCCCGCCGCAACTGCCACAATGGATGCCAGCCACGATGCGCAATATACGCTGCCACCCGCATCGATGAGCGTATTGCGTGGCCGGATAAAGACTGTGACGCCGTCCAAATCGGAGTAGTAACCAGGAAATATTCCAGAGCTTGCAGGCCACGGAGGAAAGATGAAATTGCTGCGTTACGGCTTACCCGGCGAAGAGAAGCCCGGTGTCCTGGCTTCCGACGGTACCATCCGCGATCTGTCGAACCTCATCCCAGATCTCGCCGGGGCGGCATTGCTTCCGGATTCGCTGCATCAGCTGCGCCGGGCAGACATCTCGCGTTTACCTCGCGTTGCCGGCAAACCCCGGATCGGTCCTTGCGTAGGCGGCGTGGGAAAGTTCATCTGCATTGGTCTGAATTATTCCGATCACGCCGCGGAATCTGGCATGGCCGTGCCTGCCGAGCCGGTAATCTTCATGAAGGCCACATCATCGATTTGCGGCCCCGACGATGACGTCGTAATTCCGCGGGGGGCAAGAAAAGCGGACTGGGAAGTTGAACTCGGGGTAGTCATCGGCAAGCCCGCCAAGTACGTGGATCAGGCCGACGCCCTCTCCCATGTTGCGGGATATTGCGTGGTCAATGATCTTTCAGAGCGCGCCTTCCAGCTCGAAGGCACCGGCCAATGGGTCAAAGGCAAAAGCGCGGACACTTTCGGTCCCATCGGGCCATGGCTGGTCACGCCCGACGAAGTTCCCGACCCGCAGAATCTGGATCTATGGCTGGAAATTGATGGTCACCGCTTTCAGAACGGATCCACCAAAACCATGGTCTTCGGCGTCGCCTACCTGATCAGTTATCTAAGCCGGTTTATGAGCTTGCGCACTGGCGATATCATCTCCACCGGTACGCCTCCCGGCGTGGGCCTCGGGCAAAAACCTCCCCTCTACCTGCGCCCAGGTAACCGCATCAAGTTAGGCATACCCGGCCTCGGGCAACAGGAACAAGAAGTGGTAGCCGAATCTACATAGGAATCCACCTCTGAGACCTAAGAACTAAAATCTGAGATCTGAAATTCGAGATCGAACCCCGAATTTTGTCATCAATAACAATTCCGCCGCCCAGGCCGTCAAGGCCGGCCAAACCGCCAGCTATAACCTGGACGTGGTGCCGCTGGGAAATGGCGGCGTCTTCCCCGCCAACATAACGTTGTCGTGCGCGACTGCCAGCCTGCCTCCGCTGACCACATGCTCATTCACGCCCAGCCTGGTGGCTGCAGGACAAGGAGACACGAACGTGGTGCTGAAACTCCAGACCACCGCGGCCACTTCCGCAGTCTCGAGGCTGGTGGCGCCACATTTGCTGGGGTATGACCTATGCCTTTCCCTGGCTGGAGTCGTGGCTCTCGGCGGATTGAAACATCCTCGCAGACGACGCAAGAAGAAGGGCTTGCGGCTAGCAATCCTGGGCTCGCTGCTCACCATGTTGATGGCCTGCGGCGGAGGCAGCAGTGGTCCCGGCGGAGGTGGAGGCTGCGGCGGCGGTGGTGGTGCCGGTCATCCCGGAACTACTCCCGGGAACTATACGATCACCGTCAATGGCGCGGTGGGCTCGTTTACACGCAGCGTGGACGTGGCCCTGACCGTTCAGTAGTGTGG
>JBARIF010000106.1:0-13485 GCA_049799615.1 Terriglobales bacterium | reverse complement strand
CCTCAGCGAGACCACTCTCACAACGGCCAATGTAAATGTCAGTAGCTTTGGAAGACTCACAAAGTCGGCGCATCTGGATGGCGTGATATTCACGCAACCGCTGTTCGTAAGAAATCTTGCCATCGCGGGCGGGACGCACAACGTTATTTTCCTGGGCACGGAGAACGACAGCGTCTATGCGCTGGATGCCGACGACCCGACGCAAGTTTTGTGGAAGCGCAGTTTCATCGATCCTGCCAACGGAATTACTCCGGCTGATGGCAATTTTGGCGGACGCACCGGCATAGGGCCGCTGGTCGGGGTCACGGGCACTCCGGTGATCGATCCTGTGACGCAAACGTTGTATGTCTCGGCCATGACCGAGGAGAATGGCACCACGTTCCACAGATTGCATGCTCTGGACATCACCACCGGGACGGAAAAGTTCGGCGGACCAAGCGTGATCACCGCCATGGTGCCGGGCACAGGAATTGACACTGACAGCAGCGGGAACGTGACCTTCAATTCGCCCACCCAAAATCAGCGTGCCGGTTTGCAGTTGGTGAACGGCGTGATCTATATCGCGTTCGCTTCGTTCTCCGATACCGAGCCGTACCATGGCTGGATCTTCGCGTATGACGCCGCCACGCTGGCGCAACTGGCAGCCTTGAACCTATCGCCCAACAGTGAAGGGGCGGGCCTGTGGCAGGCCGGGGCGGCTCCCACTGCCGATGCCGAGGGAAATATCTATGTGCAGACCGGCGATGGACACAACCTCAACATTACGGGGGGGCCGGACTGGGGTGACGCAGTACTAAAACTGAAGCTGGACGGCGGATCGTTTTCGGTTGTGGACTGGTTCATGCCATTCAACCAGGCTTGCATCGATCAGGACGATCTCGACCTCGGATCGGGAGGGCCGATGTTGCTGCCCGACCAGGCCGGCCCGCATCCGCACTTGATGGTGAGTGGGAGCAAGGAAGGACGAATCTATCTGCTGGACCGCGATGCCCTGGGGAATTTCAACCTGGGGAGCAATAGTCAGATTCCGCAGGAGATTCTCATCAATCCTCAACCCTGCGGCCAGCTGGACGTCAATAATACCCTCCGCATTTACGGCACTCCTTCTTATTGGAACGGATTTGTTTACATCGGCTCGGTCGGGAGCAATCTGCGGGCGTTCCAGTTGACGAACGGGCAGCTTACTCAAACCTCGGTTTCAGGTACCGTCTTCCAGGAAAACGGACAACAGGGTCGCGGGCCCATACCCGTGGTTTCCGCAAATGGCGCGACCGAGGGCATTGTGTGGACCGTGGAATACACCTTGAGCAACACTGTGATCCTGCATGCCTACGACGGCACCAACCTGGCCAATGAACTCTACAACACGCAACAAAATGCCACGAGAGACGCGCTGGGGCGCGGAGCCGTCTTCGCGGTTCCGACGGTCATTGACGGTCGGGTCTATGTCGTCGCGGCCGATCAACTGAACGTGTATGGCCTTCTGCCATAGACTCTGTCCATCTTCAGAGCGGCTACTTCATTCCATCATGCCCTGATTACCAAGGCCCTCAGGAGCGGCCTGTACCTCTGATTGGCGGGACTGATTTTTTGTCTTGCGGTGGGAGGACCATGTCACTAGAATCTCGGGTAATCGACGGTCATCAAGCGCCCACTTCAAGAAGAAAAATCCAACAAATTGGGGAAATTCTGCAGCCATGTACAGGCTCTGCGCACTCATTTTTCTTTTTGTGGCCTTTGTGGCCTCTGCCTGGGCGGGAGTTACCGTGAGCAGTCCCAGCAGCGGGACCCAGGTTGGCTCGCCGGTGAGTTTTGTCGCCAGCGCCAGCACCTCAACGTGTTCCCAAGGCGTTGCCTCGATGGGCGTTTACATTGACGATCAGCTGACTTACGTCGTCAACGGAACGAGCCTTAACACTAAATTGTCGCTGAATCCGGGAAGCCACAAAACTGTGGTGCAGCAGTGGGACTATTGCGGTGGTTCGAGTTACACCATTATCCCCCTCACGGTCACCACTGCGTCGGGAGTGTTTGTGACTTCTCCGGCGAACAACAGTACAGTGGGGTCGCCGGTGCGTTTCACCGCTACGGCAGCGACTTCGACCTGCCCCAAGGGCGTGGCTTCGATGGGAATCTACACCGCCCCGTCGCCTGATAAAAGAGTGTACGTGACCCAGGGAGACAGCCTGAACACGACCGTCGCCTTGAGTCCCGGCACCTACAACGCCGTGGTGCAGGAGTGGGACTACTGCGGAGGCGCGGCCTTTACACCGGTCACCATCAACGTGAATGGGAATACGCTCACCAACCTGCAAGCTCGCGACGGCTGGCGGGGCTGGGGCGAACTGGCGCCCGCCTACAACATCTGTACCGACTGCCAGCCCGGAGTCACCTGGTCCATGACTCAGACGGGCGGTGCGACCACGTTCAATATCGGCGGTACCAAGCCCTATTCGGATGTCCTGTGGAGCTACCCCATGGTTGGCCCGGCATCCGTGCTGAATTTGCCGGACAAGAACAAAACTCTGGTCCCGAACACCAAGAACTTCATCTACGACGCGTATTTCTTCTCCAGCACCATTGGCGCCGCTCAGGTACTGGAGTTTGACGTGAGTCAATATTTTGGCGGGATGAGTTTCATCTATGGGTCCCAGTGCCGGATCGTCGGCGGACATGCATGGGACATCTGGGACAACGTGAACCGGCACTGGGTGAGCGCTGGTATTGCCTGCAATCCGTTAAACAACGCCTGGAACCACGTGATCGTTCGCTTTCAACGAACCTCCGACAATAAAGTGCTATATCAGTCGATTACGCTCAACGGCGTGACCCACGACATCAACCGGACTTTCGCTCCGTACACGGCCCCCTCCGATTGGTACGGCATCACGGTCAAGTTTCAGATGGACGGGAACAAGACGCAAACCCCTTACTCGGTCAAGGTGGACAAGTTGAACCTCGCTTATTGGTAAGCGTCAGCCGCGGTTTGTCACCGAGTTGTGGCGAAGCCAGCAGAACGTTTCTGCCCAAAGTCCCGTCAGCCGTAGCGATGTTCCCCTTCATTCGCCGGTCGGATGTTCCGCGAGTTCGCGATAACGGCGCGGGGTGATTCCCAACAGCCGGACGAAGGATCGCCTCATCAGGTCAACGTTCCCGAACCCAGCGGCTGAGGCCACCTGCTTGAGGCCTTTCTGGGTCCGTTCGAGTTGACGGCGCGCCGCTTCTACGCGCGTCTGAAGCACGTATTGTGACGGGGTCGTGCCCACCTCCCGAGTAAAAACGCGCTCGAAGTTGCGCACGCTCATCGCCATTCGATCAGCAAGATCTTCCACCGACAGCTTGGTGTGGAGATGCTCCGCAATCCAGATCTGCAGCTCACGGATCGACATCATCTCCGAAGCCTGGGAGGCGAGTGAGACGCTGACTTGCGGCTGTCCTCCCGGGCGCCGGAGAAACAAGACCAGTTCCCGCGCCGCTTCATGCGCCAGACCGGCGCCGCAGTCTTCCTCCACCCAGGCAAGCGCGAGGTCGATTCCGGCGGAAATGCCGGCCGAGGTATAGATGTTTCCGTCCTTGACCCAGAGCGGATCGTGCTGGACGCGGACACTGGGATATCGGGTTGCCATTTCGCGACCGAATCTCCAATGCGTGGTGGCCCGGCGGTCATTGAGCAGCCCCGCCTCGGCGAGCAGGAACGCGCCGACACAGACAGCACCCAGCCGGCGCACTTCTGCTGCCATCTTCATCAGCCAGGCAGAGAGCGCCGGGTCGCGTACTGATCGACTGCCCAGACCGCAAACCAGGAGCACGGAGTCGCAAGCGCCCTGCACTTTGTTGAAGTGGCCCCTGGCCATGAAAGTCAGGACGCCTCCCTCGCCCTCGACGATCAGGCGCTCTGCGTTCGTGACCACTTCAATCGCGTAAATCTTCCTGTCCGCAAGGCGATTAACTGAATTGAATACCTGGAGAGGTCCAACCAGATCGAGTTCATCCACTGGCGGTACCACGACCACGATGATCCGTCGACTCGACGAGAAGTGGCGAGGCGCGGGAGATTTGCTGGATGCAGCCATGCGTTCAGTCACTATGCCGCCGGCTTGACGCGTTTAGCAAGGCTGACAAATGGGGATGGCGGATTTCGACGAACCTGTGTCGCAAATCGCCTGTTTTGGTTGGCTAGGATTGGCTCCACGGATGGAGAGACCGAAAGGTTCCCCCCAGCAGGAGGTAGAATGCTCAAGCGTTGGTGGCAGAAAATCCCTAGCGCGGCATTTCTCGTCTGCACTGTGTTCCCGACGCTGCTCATATCTCAAACAGGACAAAACGCTCCGCCTTCCGGTCCCTACGCACGCATCGCCATCATGCGTGCACTTGACGGGCATTCGGTCGACTGGGAGGCGGGGTACGTCCGCCACCTGGAGTGGCATCGGCAGGCCAAAGACCCGTTTGCCTGGTATAGCTATTCGGTCTGGGCATCCACGGAACGGCAACGGTGGATCATCTACGCAACCTTTGGACACACCGCCGCCGAACTGAACAACCCGGTTTCGCCCGCCGAAGACGAGCGGGACACTCTCATCAATATCCTGCCGCATGCCCAGTTCCTGGGGAACGGAGTCTACGAATTCCTGCCGGCACTTTCGCGTGGGAATGGCGTGCCCACTCCGACACTTCGAGCGGAGTACATAACTGTGGAGCTGAACTACGGCACGGGCAAAGCGTTTGAATCGGCGCTTGCCGCCGAGCAATCCAAACTACGGGAGGAGACGCTCTGGTATCGGCTGGTGGTGGGCGGAAGTACGCCGCGTTATGTCTGCCTTCTTCCACGCGCGAGCCTGGCGGGCATTCTCGCTGAGAGCGCTGATCAGTTGCTGCCGGAAAAGGTGAGCGGGTTGATTGCGAGAGTGACCGTCGAGACCCTGAATCTGCGGACGAACATGCTGGTTAACGTGACGCCCGAGCCTGCGCGTTAAAGCGGAGTGTGAAATGAAGGAAACACCACAGCAGTACACACAGCGCATTCTGGGTTACGTGGAAGGCAAGCAGCCTCTTGCGGTCCAGGCGGCAACTCCCAGGAAGCTCAGGCGCCTCATCGAGGGCTTATCAACTGCCAGATTGCGCAAGCGTCCCGCTCCGGAGAAGTGGTCGGTCAGTGAGATCATCTCCCACCTGGCCGACGCTGAAATCGTTGGCGGCTTTCGCCTGCGGTTTATCCTCGGCTCGCCGGGTGCACCCATCGTTGCCTACGATCAGGATCAGTGGGTAACGAGCGGGCATTACGACCAGTGCGATCCGCGGAGGTCGCTAGCCCACTTTTGCATGCTCCGGGAATGGAATATTGAACTACTTAAGAGCCTTACGCCCGGGCAATGGAAGCACCATGGAATGCATTCTGAACGCGGCCGCGAATCTATCGAACACATGGTGCGCATGTTCGCCGGACACGACATCAATCACCTGCGGCAAATAGAGAAGATCCTCACCCACTGAGTCACCGCAACATTCGCGACGAAAGTCTGACGGATCAGCGACGGGTACCCGGCTTGGCGCATAGAATCCCAGCCCAGGCGGAGCTTGGGCAGGCCCCCGCTCGCTGATTTCATGTCCCCAAGAGTGCCAAAAATTGGTACCTTATCTATTCTTTAAGCACGGGAGGCTGCCTCATGCTCTGCAGGAAAACTGCTGTGTGCGCGGTTGCTCTCGGCCTGGTCCTGACCACGCCCTTGCTGCGGGCCGCCGAATCCTACGAGGTAACGACGGAACGCGGCGTGACCGCCAAGATGCGCGACGGCGTCATCCTCCAGGCGGACATTTATCGGCCTACAGCGGAAGGCCGGTTCCCCGTCCTGCTGCAACGCACTCCGTACAACAAGAGCGGCGGGGTGGCCTTTGGCCTCAAGGCGGCGGCGAGGGGATACGTCGTCATTATTCAGGACGTGCGCGGCCGCTACACCTCTGACGGCGAGTGGTACACCTTCAAACATGAACCGGATGACGGCTACGATACCGTGGAGTGGGCGGCCTCGCTGCCTTACTCGAATGGCAAGGTAGGCATGTGGGGTGGTTCGTACGTCGGGGCCACGCAGATGCTGGCTGCGATCGCTCACCCGCCTCACTTGGCGGGCATCTGCCCCGTGGTTACCGCCAGCAACTATCACGAGAACTGGACCTACCAGGGCGGTGCATTCGAGCAATGGTTCAATGAATCGTGGACCTCGGGCCTGTCCCAGGACACATTCAATCGCAGCGTAGTCAACCATACCAACGCGCTTGGCGGCATGTGGAAACTGCCGCTGGCCAGCTATCCCCTGTTCAATTTTTCGGACGCATCGGCTCCGGTATCCACCGCTTCTCTGGCGCCGTATTTCCTCGATTGGCTAGCCCATCCCAGCTATGACGAGTACTGGAAGCAGTGGTCGATCGAGGAACACTTCGGTGATATCACCGTTCCCGTACTCACCGTGGCCGCCTGGTACGACATCTTTCAAGGGGGATCACTGCGCAACTATGTAGGGATCAAGGCGCACGGCGGGAGCGAAGCGGCCAGGCGCGGCCAGCATCTGTTCGTGACCATTGGAGGCCATGCCGGAACCGGCAGAAAGATCGGCGATGTCGATTTTGGACCCGCCGCCGCCGAGTTCGATGAAAACGAAATTACTCTGAAGTGGTACGACTACCTGTTCAAAGGCGTGCAGAACGAGTTTGCGGGTAAGCCGGTAAAGATTTTCGTCATGGGCGCCAACCAGTGGCGGGAAGAAGATGACTGGCCGTTGGCCCGTGCGCAAAGCACAAAATATTTTCTGCACTCTGCCAAAAGCGCGAACTCCCTGCGCGGCGACGGAAGTCTTTCCACGGTTACGCCACGATCGGAGGCTGCTGACCATTTCGTTTACGATCCTTCGAACCCAGTGCCCACGGTGGGCGGACCCCTATGCTGCGATTCGAATCATCTGGCACCCGGCCCTCGCGACCAGCGCGCGGTGGAGGCTCGCGACGACGTGTTGATCTACACTACGCCGGCCTTTGCTCAGGACACCGAAGTCACCGGGCCGGTCAGCCTCGAACTCTTTGCCAAGTCTTCGGCGGTGGACACGGATTTCACCGCCAAGCTGGTGGACGTTGGGCCCGACGGGTTTGCGCAAAATCTGACGGAAGGAATTGTCCGTGCCCGCTATCGCGATTCACGAGAGAAGGCTGACCTGATCAATCCCGGTCAGCTATACAAGTTCACCATTGATTTGTGGTCAACCAGTAACGTTTTCCGCAAGGGGCATGCGTTGCGGCTGGAGATTTCGAGTAGTAATTTCCCCCGCTTCGACCGGAACCTCAATACCGGGGAAGACCCTGCCTTCGCGAAGAACTATGTTTCGGCTACCAACACGGTGTATCACGATACCGAGCATCCGTCGGCGCTGATCTTGCCGGTGGTGCCGTCGCACTGATTCCCGCCTTGGGCGAGCGGTTTGGCGTGCTCACAGAAATTGTTTGGCGTTACTCGAGCTAAACTTCGGTAACTTTCGCGCCAGTTTTACCGGTCTAGAATCTTCTCTGTGACGAGAGAGCGACCGGCGGCATGACCCAGGACGAATTCCCAACTGATCACAACAGGTCCGCGTCCCCCATCCAGGGGTGGCAGATCGAGGGGCGCGAGTGGTGGTTATGGGGCCTAGCTGTGGTCGTGACTCTGGTTTTGACTTTTGGAATCGTCTCTTTGACCTACTTCCAGTTACACCCGCAGACTGAAGGCGCGTATTGGACCGATCTCAAGGAATGGGTCCGCGGGCTGGCCTGCGTCGTGCTGCTATTCGACATTTACACCCTCTATCAGCATTTGCAGCTGCAACGCATGCGCCGCCGGTTGGCCGAGCGGGACCAGTTGTTTCAGCTGATCACCGAAAACGCCGCGGACATGATTGCGGTGGTGGACAGCGCCGGGCAGCGCATTTACAACAGCCCGGCCTACCAGCACGTCCTCGGGTACTCAGCGGAGGAACTGAAGACCACCTCGTCGATCGAGCAAATTCATCCCGATGACCGGCAGCGTGTACTGGAGGCGGCGCACAAGGCGCGCTCCACGGGGCAGGGGCAGAGGCTGGAATACCGCATACGCCACAAGGACGGTTCCTGGCGCATTCTGGAATCGACCGCCAGCGCCATCCGCAATGCAAAAGGGAAGACCGAAAAGCTGGTGATTGTGAACCGCGACATCAGCGAGCGCAAGCGCGCTGAAGAGATGCTGGCGCACAGTGCCTTCCATGACGGGCTGACCAATCTTCCTAACCGTGCCCTTTTCCTGGACCGACTGCAGCGCGCCCTGGTGCTTTCCAAGCGCCATACCGATTACAAATTCGCCGTCCTGTTTATTGATGTTGACGAATTCAAGGTCTTCAACGATAGCCTGGGACACAAAGTCGGAGACGAAGTTCTGGTGCAAATCGGCCTGAGGTTGACCACATCGCTGCGGGAGGTGGATACCATCTCGCGTCCGCAGGTGGGACAGTCCCAAAAGGACGATACCCTTGCTCGCCTCGGCGGTGATGAGTACACGATCCTGCTGGAAGACATCCGCAACCCCAGCGACGCCATTCGCGTGGCGGAGCGGCTCCAGAGCAAGCTAGCCGTGCCCTTCACCGTGCAAGGCTACGAAATTGTGGTAAACGCCAGTGTCGGAATTGCGTTGAGTACCGCAACTTGCGCCCACGCGGAAGACCTGCTTCGGGACGCCAACATCGCCATGTTTCGGGCCAAGCGGGCGGGCAAGGCGCGTTGTGAAGTCTTCGACACCGCCATGCATGAAGGCGCGGTCCGGCGTCTGGAGCTGGAGACGGAACTTCGCAAAGGCCTGGAGCTGGGCGAATTCAGGACTCACTACCAACCGATCGTTTCCCTGAAGACCGGCAGGATTACCGGTTTCGAGGCGCTGACCCGGTGGCAACACGGCGACCGCCTGCGCTCGCCCGCCGAGTTCATAGCGGTCGCCGACGAGACCGGGCTGATTATCCCAATGAATCGAATACTGCTGCGCGAGGCTTGCGAACAGCTGCGCTCGTGGCACGCTGAATTTCCCGCGGAATCGGCGCTCCGCATGAGCGTGAATATTACCTCGAAGGAATTTGCCCATCCCAACCTGGCGATTGGGATTGCGGAAACCCTGAAGCAGACCGGACTGGATCCCAACCATCTCCAGTTGGAGATTACCGAAACCATTGCCATGGGCGATCCGGAGAAGGCAGCCTCTGTGCTTTCTCAACTGAAGGCGTTGGGAGTTCGCCTGAGCGTGGATGATTTCGGCACAGGATACTCATCCCTGAGCAGGCTGCAGCAGTTCCCGGTGGATTCGCTGAAGATCGATCGGGCTTTCATCTCGCACATGGACAGTGACGCGGAGAGCCACAAGATTGTGCAGGTCATCATCATGTTAGCCCAGACCCTGGGCCTGGTGACGGTTGCGGAAGGGACCGAAACAGAGGAGCAGGTGAACCAGCTCAAGGCGCTGGACTGCGGCTTCGCCCAGGGCTACTACTTCTCAAAGCCGGCCGATCATGACGTCATTTCTGATCTGTTACTGAAGGTGAATGGCAGGGCGGCTACGCCGGCCAAAGCGAATGCGGCGTTGGCGGGCGCTTAGCGCTGAACGTGTCATCCTGAGCGAAGTTGTGGCTTCGCTTCGCGAAGCTACAACACAGTCGAAGGACCCCTATTCCCTCCTCGTCGGCCCGGTTTGGCTGGCAAGCCAACGCCACGAAACAAGTTCCAATAACTCAAGCTGCACTTGACGCTATGGGGGTCCTTCGACTCCGGGCGCCGATTGGCAAGCGAATCGGCGTTCTCCGCTCAGGATGGCAGTCGGAGTTTGCTCAGGATGACAGCAGAGTTTCCGACCACGGTGCCAGCGGGGCGCTCTTCCAATACCGGGGCTCGTTTCATTGCCTCTTAGCTCATGGGCATCTTCGACCCTCGCGCTCCGGCGCCCGCTCTCCGGTATAATCGCGTGCTTCAGTAAATTCGGGGGAGAGAGTCCGAGGGCATGCATGGAGCGAACTGGTTGTTCTGCCGGGAGTAGCCGATGAGCAGAGCGTCACAAGCGGTGGCATCTCCGCACGTGGTCAGCATCGGCGATTTCCGGCCATTGGCCCGCTTTCGATTGCCCCGGCCGGTCTTTGATTATCTCGATGGCGGCGCCGACGGTGAAGTCACGCTGCGCGAGAATTGCCGTGTGTTTGATGATGTCACGTTCCGGCCGCGCTACGCGGTGCCCTTGTCGAATTGTGATTTGCGGACGCGCGTACTGGGCTTCGAGGTTTCATTTCCTGCCTTGCTGGCCCCGGTGGGCTATAGCCGCCTCATGCATCCCGACGGCGAGGCGGGTGCGGCGCGTGCCGCGGGCGCGGCAGGCACGGCATACATTCTTTCGACCATCTCCGGCCACCGGGTGGAAGACGTCAAGGCCGCGTCCTCTGGACCCGTGTGCTTTCAGTTGTATTTGATGGGAGGCCGGGAGGCATCCGAAGCGGTGATCGAACGGGCCCGGGTCGCGGGCTGCGCCGCCCTCGTGGTCACCATCGACACGCCGGTAGCAGGAATGCGTGAACGTGACTTCCGCAACGGCATGAAAGAACTGATGGGCGGCAGCCTGGTTTCCAAGATTCCCTTTCTCCCTCAAATGCTGGCGCGTCCCGGATGGCTGGTCAGTTACCTGCTCGACGGCGGTCTGTCGAAGCTGCCCAATGTTGTGGTCCCGGGGACGGGACCAATGGAACTGGTCGACGTCAGCGCTGCGCTTGCCCGCGCGGCTGTGACCTGGGAAGACTTAACCTGGATTCGCAAGCACTGGTCCGGGCCGATCGTGATCAAGGGTCTCCTCACCGGCGACGACGCTCGTCGTGCCGTGGACGCGGGGGCGGCCGCGGTGGTGGTCTCGAATCATGGCGGGCGTCAGCTCGACGGCGTATCTCCGTCTTTGCGGGCGTTGCCCGAAGTCGTGGCGGCTGTGGGCGGCCAGGTGGAAGTTTTGATGGACGGCGGTATTCGTCGCGGCTCCGATATCGTCAAGGCCATCTGCCTGGGTGCGAAAGCCGTTCTCTGCGGGCGCGCCTATGCGTACGGCTTGGCCGCCGCTGGCGAAGCTGGCGTGACCCGGGCGCTCGAAATCTTGCGCGCCGATGTGGACCGCACCCTCAAGCTGCTGGGTTGTACCTCTATTGCAGGCCTCGACCGGTCATTCGTGGATGTGCCGGCGAACTGGCGGTAATTTCCTTCGTGTGCCTTCTTGTCGTTGGTGGTTCATGCTCCTAAACGGTTTAACCACCAAGGACACGAAGCTACACGAATGAAATCATTGGTTGTCGAGTCTCTGAAAGAGAGCGGATCGTGCACTGGAACCAGACCTACGACCCTTTCGGACGCTGGTGGCTTTCCACGCTGGTCGCGACTCTGCCCATCTTTGTGTTGTTTGGATTACTGGTGGGTCTGAAGGTTAAGCCTCACTGGTGCGCCATCGCCGGCGCTACCACGGCGGCGGTGGTGGCGGTCTTGTTTTTCAAGATGCCGCTGATCCTGGCGGTCACGAGTTTTGCTTACGGTGTCGCATTTGGGCTGCTGAAAATTGCCTGGATTGTTCTGGCAGCGGTATTTCTCTACGACATTTCGGTCGCAACCGGCCAGTTCGAAATCATGAAGGAATCGGTTGCCGGAATCACCGCCGACCGGCGTCTGCAGGTGCTGCTGGTGGCATTCTGTTTCGGAGCATTCATCGAAGGCGCAGCCGGATTCGGCGCGCCCGTCGCCATCGCAGGCGCCTTGATGATTGGGCTGGGCTTCCGGCCATTTCACGCAGCGGCGCTGAACCTGATCGCCAACACGGCGCCGGTGGCCTGGGGCAGCGTAGGAATTCCTATCCACACGCTGGCGGCAGTTTGCGGCCTGCCGGAATCGGACCTGAGCGCGACCATCGGACGCATTTTACCCATCACCGCAGTCATGGTGCCGTTCTGGCTGGTCCGGACCATGGTCAGCTGGCAGAAGACCTTTGAAGTGCTTCCCGCCATTCTGGTGGTTGGCGTTTCTTTTGCCCTGACCCAGTTTTTCTGGTCGAACTACGTGGACAGCAGCCTGGTGGACATCATGGGCGGAGTGATTTCGATCATTGCCACGGTCGCGTTCCTGAAATTCTGGAAGCCGAAAAAGATTTGGCGCTTCGATTACGACGAAAGAAAAGGACCGGTGGCATCGTCGGCGGATGGCATCGCTGACTCATTCGGCGGGGAGTGGGCAGAGGAGGATTTTGACAAGAATCTGGAGGCCCGCTCTTACCCGTTCGGCAAAGTTCTGAAGGCCTGGATGCCGTTCGGTATCTTGTCGGTCGTGGTGCTGGTCTGGGGTCTGCCCGCGGTCAAGTTGGCGTTGAACCAGGCCACCACTCCCGCATTCAAGTTGGTGCAGGCGGATGGCACGGTGCGGCCCGGTCCGCCGGGGTGGGACGTCCCCTATCTGCACAACGCCGTCTATCGTGCCGCCCCAGTGGTAGTCAGGCCGACGCCGGAAGCCGCGCGCTATGACCTCAACTGGCTGTCGGCGACTGGGACCGGGTGTTTTATTGCGGCAATTATTTCAGGATTGCTGTTGGGCTTGTCGCCGGCGGGCATAGGCAAGGTTTTCTGGCACACGCTGGCACGCATGCGCCTGGCTGTGATCGCTATCTCGTTCATGCTGGGTCTGGGCTTTGTGACCCGCTATTCCGGGCTAGACGCGGTGCTGGGGCTGGCGTTTACCCGCACGGGATGGGCTTATCCGTTCTTCGGCACGTTTCTGGGGTGGCTCGGGGTGGCGCTGACCGGAAGCGACACTTCATCCAATGCGCTGTTCGGGAGTTTGCAGCGCATCACCTCGCAGCAACTGGGCATCGATCCCGTGCTGATGTGCGCCGCCAACAGCGCCGGCGGCGTGATGGGCAAAATGGTGGACGCACAATCCATCACCATCGCAACTGCCGCTACCAACCAGGTGGGGAACGAAGGCGTCATTTTTCGTTTTGTCGCGTGGCATTCGATGGCGCTGGGCGCGATTGTTGGAGTTATCGTAATGCTGTACGCTTACGTCTTCCCTCACGCGGTGGCCCACGGACTGACGTTTGTGAAGTGAGTGCATCCCGTCCTCCATCGAGAGTCGTTAACTGGTAATCTCAAGAGAGATACTTGGGAGACCGCCCGCCGTTGCCGCCGATTATCAATGTTCAGGAAATTTCGAAAGCCTTTGGGGCGAACCCGCTCTTTCAGGATGTCTCATTCACGGTGATGGATGGGGACCGGATCGGGCTCATTGGTCCGAACGGCTCCGGCAAATCCACGCTGCTGCGAATTCTGGCCGGCAGTGAAGACCCGGACAGCGGAGAAGTGGCCTTCCGAAAGCGGCTTCGCGTGAGCTACGTGGAGCAGGACTCCAAATTCAAATCAGGCGCGACCGTCCGCTCGGTGGTTGAAAACGCCA
>JBARIF010000105.1:0-3739 GCA_049799615.1 Terriglobales bacterium | reverse complement strand
CTGGACGCCGCACCAGCGCGGCTTCGGTCAGATCCGGCCGCCCCAGACAGAGCCCTATATAAGGACAGCTGGTGCAGGGGTTCTGGGGGAAGCGAATGCCACTGTGAGGCAGGAACTCGGCGGTTTCGATCCGCCGGATTGAGTCCTGGACCAGGTGGCCGAACTCTTCGCGCTTTTCGTCGCTGATGGTTGTCCGGAAGTACTGAATCTCGACCAGTCGCTTGTGGACAAATACCACCTGAGCCACGTCCGCGATACCTGTGACCCAGGAATAGCAAACCAGCTGAGGATCCAGAGCTAGCAGCCCTGTAGGCTCCTCAGGATAGCGGCTGGCGGTAGTCTTCCACTCGAGCAGGCAACGAGTGCCGTCGAGCTCTCCGATGGCGTCCACGTAGGCTACAAAATCGTTCTGCCCCGCCAGGGGCTTGGTAAACTTCATCTGTAAATTGCGCCGAGGCCGGCGAAGGCGAATCCGGTCGTCCTGGGCAAAGCGATCCAGAAGCTGCACACCCGCCTGTAGCATGCGATCCCAGCTATCGCGCTCGGAATAATGGAGACCGCCATCCCGGTGTGAAGACCACTCGCGGTAGAGCACTGCGGCGGCATCCTGCCGCTGGAAGTAGGCACCTACAGCCTGCTCAAATGCCCGGCCAAACAGCACGGCCGCCCGGGTGTCCTTCTCCTTCCAGCCGTCCAGGTAGCGATGTTTATATCGGCGCGGGCAGGATAGATATTGGCTGATCTGGGTATAGCTGAAGGTCATGAGGAGACCTCAGATCTACCAGGATCACCGTCGGTAAAGACGGATAGCTCTTCCCAACGCGACGCCGCTGCGAACCCGTCGAGGTTGAGGACAGAGATGCCATGCACCGTGACTTCGCTGACCTTTACTACGCCCCACAGATCGATCAGGGCCTTGTCATCGATTTCGTTCTTCCCCAACAGTTCGGCGTCGTAGCCGAAGTCGCGCAGAAACCAGCTCAGCTTCCACATCGCCCGGGGTGTGCAATACAGGCGGCCGGTCATGAAGCAGCCGGTCAGGTGTTTGGGCTTCAGGACGGCGAAACGGAGTTCGTAATACGGCTTTTGCTTGTGCCAGCGATACTGGGCGCGATCCACCCGGACGAGGAAGATCCCGTCCGGAACTGAGTGAACGGCCGACACGTCCGCCAGGCGGAGAGACTCGAAAGAGCGTCTCATGCTGCACCTTCTGTGCGCCGGTTAAAAACCGGCAAGGTGTTGTGAATGAAAGTTTCATACGTTGAAGGAATAGCGAACCACAACGGCCTCGAGTCATGCGTCAGCGTCCGTGAGGACGAAGGCGAAGCGTTGACAGAGGAACGTACAGGCCGGGTATTGAGCCGCGAAATCCATGCCCTGCCGCGCAAGCGGCAGGTACTCTGGGATGCCGACGCCGTGGAAGGTGGCGGAAGGCAACACCGGGTGCACCGCCATCGCAAGGCGCACCAGGATCCCACGCGGTCAGAGACCCTGTGCATGTACGGAAACACCTTGCGCGGGAACCGGGAGATCCCACGTCTGCCTGAGGCGGAGAGAGCCGCAGGCCGCACCGGGAAGTCTAAGGACGTACGCCGATGATGAACGGACGCGGGAGATCGGACAGGCCCATAGTACCGAGGAACTCGCTGAACAAAGCCGAGGAACCGGCCGCGGAGGCGAGGGAGGGAAGGGGACTGGCCAAGGGAAACTCGCCCGAGCGCAACGCGCTCCGGACACAGGGCCGGGGTGGCGCGCCCAGCGCGCTCGAGCGGGTACGTCAGGCAGCAAGAAAGGATAGGAAACAGCGGTTCACTGCGCTCCTGCACCACATCTACGACGTCGAGCGGCTGCGAGCAGCGTACCTGGCAAGTAAGAAGGATGCTGCCGCCGGAGTCGACGGTCAGACATGGGAGCAGTATGGAGAGAAGCTGGAAGAAAATCTCCAGGATCTCTCCGCACGGCTCAAGCGAGGAGCCTATCGAGCGAAGCCGGTTCGTAGGGTCTACATTCCGAAGGTGGGCAAACCGGGCGAGCTCCGCCCGCTCGGGGTTCCCACGCTGGAAGACAAGATGGTCCAGCGTGCCACCGCCGAGGTGCTCAGCTCCATCTACGAACAGGACTTCCTCGGTTTTTCCTATGGATTCCGGCCGGGACGCAGCCCGCATCAAGCGCTGGATGCGTTGGCGGTTGGCATCACCATCAGGAGAGTGAACTGGGTGCTTGATGCCGACATCCGTCGTTTCTATGACACTCTCGATCACGGATGGTTGGGGAAGTTCGTCGAGCATCGCGTAGCAGACCGGCGCGTCTTGCGGCTGATCCAGAAATGGCTCAAGGCGGGCGTGCTGGAGGAAGGCAAGCGAACCCAGAGTGAAGTGGGGACGGTTCAAGGTGGGAGCATCAGTCCACTGCTGTCGAATCTCTACCTGCACTATGTATTCGATCTCTGGGCCCAGCGATGGAGGCAGAAGCAGGCGCGCGGCGACATGATCATCGTGCGATTTGCCGACGACTTCGTGGCGGGCTTTGAGCATCGTCATGAGGCGGAACGGTTCCTTGCGGAACTGCGCGAGCGTTTCGCGAAGTTCGCATTGGAACTGCATGCCGACAAGACGCGCATCGTCGAGTTCGGCCGTTTTGCGGAACGAAATCGGCGCAACCGTGGCGACGGCAAACCAGGGACCTTCAACTTTCTCGGATTTACGCACAGCTGCGCGAAGACGCGGAAGGGCGGATTCACGGTTCTGCGGCAGACGATGCGGCAGAGGTGGCAGGCCAAGCTGCGGGAACTGAAACGCGAACTGCGGCGACGCTTGCACACGCCTACGGCGGAACAGGGGGCGTACTTGCGCTCGGTCCTGTTGGGTCACTTCCGTTACTACGGGGTACCCATGAACGGTCCGGCTCTTCGCGCCTTCCGCCAAGGGGTGGGATTTCTCTGGCGCACGGTCTTGCGCCGTCGCAGCCAGGGAAATCGTCTGCCTGGGGGCCGAATGCTGCGTCTCATGGCTCGCTGGTTTCCGTCTGCTCGTATTTGTCATCCCTATCCTCTCGTGCGCCTGGGCGTCATCACCCAAGGTGGGAGCCGGATGCGGTAGTGCCGCCTGTCCGGATCTGTGGAGGGGGTCATGAGCAATCATGGATTCCTACTCCGACTTGCTCACGGGATAGCTGTTGAGCTGGCAGAGCAGCGCGTTACGGTCCTTCTCGGCCCAGTCGGCCAGGTGAACGACGAAGGCTTCGACCTGCTCACGGGAGGCTTCGCGAAGGGTCTTGGTGCCGCAGAAATCGACGGCGTAGGACTTCACCAGGTTGGCGTCGAGTCGGTGCTGGCGGATCAGCTGGCAGAGGCGGTCGCGGACCTTGGGGCCACCATAGTCTCCGTTCTTTCCATTTACTGGCTGGGGTGGGAGTTTCTTGGACGCCCGGGAGGAGGGCGCTGGTTCGGCAAACGAACCGACTTCCTCGACTGAGCAGATGCCGATGCCATAGGCCTTGCGCAGGGCCCGGTTGACTGCCCGGGTTTCGGCCACCCGCATCTCGGCGCCGCGGACAAGAGGAGAGACATTGGAGGGATCGGCATCGCCGTACCCGACGAAACCCTTGCAAGTCTGGGATTTGTAAATGACAGCTTTGAATGTCCAACGGCAAGCGGTTTGTTCACAGAACTCTTCCACCGCTTCGGTGTGGACGCCGCACCAACCTCTGCGAGCAGCTAGGCCCAGGAGCCCCATGTGCG
>JBARIF010000104.1:0-4033 GCA_049799615.1 Terriglobales bacterium | reverse complement strand
CACTGTCGCCGAGCGAGGGCAGAAAGACCTGCCTTAGCCAGGAGTCAAGCAGACGGAATGCGATTGCACGCGGGAATGTCCTGGCATCGAGGTCGATACCTCGCTGGGTGGACTGCGAGTGCGCCGGGTGCTGGATCGGATCGCGCTGGAGCGCGGACTGCCGGAAGCCATCGTTCTGGACAATGGGCCGGAGTTTCGCGGTCGGGCACTGGCGGCCTGGAGCGCAGAACGTGGTGTGAGACTGGAGTTCATCCAGCCCGGCAAGCCGGTGCAGAACGCCTACGTAGAAAGCTTCAACGGCCGGTTGCGGGATTAATGCTTGAATGCCAACTGGTTCACCAGTCTGAGCGATGCACGGCGCAAGATCGAAACTTGGCGGCAAGACTACAACCAGCAACGTCCGCACAGTTCGCTGGACTACTTGCCACCCGCCGAGTTTGCTCGAACACGAGCGGAGATGCTGGCATGAGGAAAGCTAGTACAGTGCTGCTGGAGCAGGAGACTCAAACGCCGTCCCCTGCTCCAGACCTCATCCCCGCTGAAACATCAACTGAGAACTTACATCGGGATTGGTACAGCAAACGGGGGCACTTCAGTGACGTAGGTCCGCCAACTCCCTCATGCGTGCCAAATTGAGGTAGTAGTAGTTGGTTTTTTTCTCAAACTGGTTCCTGTAACCTTTGTCCCAGTCCAGAATTCCCAGTTTTTTGAGGTGTCTCGTCGCGCGGTTAATTGTGGCAATGGAAAGTCCGGTCTGCCTGCCGATGGCGGCGTATCCGTACCACGAATTACCGGTCCCGTTCGCCCGACTCGCAAGGAAAACGAGCAGTAGCTTCGTGGCTAAGGACGGTTTTTGATTTCTTGTTCTGACTTCTATCAGCCAAGCCAACCGAACATATTCCAATGATGATTGTTTCGGCTTCATGAAACCTCCGCAGCAGGAACCGGCACTACTATGGAAACGGGGGTTTCGCGGTCTAAATTCACGACCGGAGTAGTTCTGGCCTCATCCTGGCCTTCATGTCCCCAAAATGCCTCTGAAGTACCTTTCCTGATTGAGTTCTTGCGAACCTGGCGCGCCTTCTCAAGGACGATGAGTTGTGCTTTTCGCCTTTCGGGAGACATTTGTCTCTTCGGACGCGCCCCAGCCATACGAATGGCCAGCTTAGCCAACGCTTTGTCCTCTGGATTGAAAGAAAGTGCTCCCTCGGCGTCACCGTTCTGGCGGAGGGTCATGCCTGCTGCCATGCACCTTTCACGCTTGGAGTTCCAGAGGCGGGGCCGCGGAGTTCTGCCGCTCGGCAGAATCATCAACGCAAGTTCTGTGGAATCGTACTCGTACAGGTGGCCGAGTTTGCCCAAGATGACCGGATCATTGCAATCGTCGCGCTGAACGCGGAGATTATGTTTTGCGGCAAACCTAACTAAATGTTGGTTTATGAACTCAGTAGATGCGGTCACGATTGCTCCCGATGGGCAGGAGCGTAATCTTAATTAAGATTTTCATTATCTCTCCCAAAGTCCGCGCCAGCCGTTTGTGATTTCTCTCGTCCGAAAACATCACGTCCGGTGCAGACTAAAAAACCCGCGCCAGCTTGGACACGACAGCGGCTGACACGGGCAACGTATTTCCGAAATTAGATACTTTGCTGTTTGGGCTATCGCCTCTGGGATAACCTAATTCCCATTCTTTAATGATATCAGTAATTAACTACTTTGTCAAGCACACTGTGACACATTGTGTCAAGGATTATAGCGCCGTAGAGGATCTTATTTTTGATCGATGCGTATTAATTACACTTCATTTCCTTCCGATGTAGGCCGTCTACATGAGGCAAACCGATAGGGTAAAGAGTAGGGCAAGGAACAGCCAGAGGAGCAATAAGTGCAATGAATACAGTATATTACATAATAATCTCGCCCGGAGCAACGCGGAATCCGTGCAATTCTTGAGAGGACCTTTGAGGGGACTTTAGCCTAGCCTTGTGGGCATCGGATCGAGGGACGAGGGTCGTGTACTTGATACGCATTTCAGATTTCTGCGGAATTGGAGCATTCATTTCAACCTTGGGACGCCCGTCGGTTGAGACGGTGCCGTAGAATGCCCATTCCTGATGTTCTGAAGGCCCCTACAGCGAGAAAGCACTCAGACCCAAGTGTTCGGGCGGTTGTGCCACTTGAAATCGAGACCCGAAACCATGCTCCAGCGTGTATCAAGTACACGCGCCCCACAATTTTTCTTGGCTAGGGCTTGCCCCGCTTTGGAGAACCAGGGCACGGGGACTCCCCCACCCTCCACCACAAGAGGCATGCTTTCCATAGGGGACCCGTCGGACCTAACGTATCAAATACGTCTCCATGCAAAGCTATTTCACGAAGCTAGTCCGCGCGGGGTCGAGACAACGGAAAAATCCGCACGCCGCCAATGCTCATCTTCGATGGCCTGATTCTTCTTGCGACCTTCTGGCAATCTTCTCGTAGCGCAAAGTATCCAACTCGCGATTGCGTCACTTCTTTGAAGGTACTTTCTTCTCCCGACCAGGCATCCACTCACGCACTCTGGCCCGCTCCCGCTCTCTCGTGCGCGTACGGCTCGGTTTGGCCAGCACTTCGCTGGAGCGAACCGATTGTTTCTTTAAACTGAGGCGCTTCTTGGTACCTGCTTTCGTTTCTGCCACTGGCGTTTCCTCCTTGCTGTGGTTGGATTCCTCGGACGAAATGTCATGATGCAATGCGAAGAGTGCGCGAAGAACTGCCGCTCGCCGCGGTCGCAAGACTGAGATAGCGATTTCCCTCCCGGTACATCAAACGCGCATTCACGACTTCTTCAAGGAACTCCCTGATCTCGTCCGAACTGAGATCCTCCTCCGCATCGATGGCGAGTTGCTTCTCGAGTTCTTCGGGAGTCGCCCCAGCGTCGCAGCCCAGATATATTTTGGCCTCCGGCCCGTCGAAGCGATAATCGTTCGGGTCCAAGCCCGGACGTCGATCCTGGACAATGATGAATCCTGGCCCGCGAAAGTAGGCAAGGGTGCCGAAGGCCTTCGAGCTTGACTCTCGCCATTGCTGAATTGCCCCAACAATATTCTCAGTGTATGACTGAGGGTCACGACCATCTGAATAAGAGTGATCGAAGTCGTAGGCGAGGTTCCATAGGGCCTCGGAAGAGATTTGGTAGAGGTGCTTGTATTGTTGCAAAGGCCCCATGATCTTCAAGCCAAACTCAGCCGCACGCTCAAAATAAGGGCTGAAGCGCTGGAGTTGGATCGGCGAGATGTTAGGAGCCTCGAGATGAACTAGGGATGGCACAAGGTCGCACATCCGCTCGTATTCTTCTTGCGGTTCGCCTGGGAAGCCGTAGAGCAAGTTCCACGCGGGCACGATGCCGAATTCGGCACACCATTTCAGTAGTCGGATGTTCTGCAGCGCCGTCACGCCCTTCCGCATGAGTTGCAGAATAGGCGTACTGAGACTCTCGATGCCAGGCTGAATAGCGGTGACACCAGCGCTGTACATAGCTCGCAACTGCTCTTTCTTAAGATTAGCTTTGGTTTCATAGAATATGCTGAGATCACACCCTGCGTAACTCAACATCGGTAACAGATCGCGGATATGTGTAAGGTCAATGATGTCGTCCACCGCAACAAAACTCAGAACCTTGTAACGCTCTGCAAGATCCAAGATTTCGTCGGCAACTCTTGCGGCAGGCTTGCTACGAAATGCCATCGTCGCATTATTCAGACCACAGAACGTACAGTGCTGTTTGGCACCCCACCAGCAACCGCGCGAGCTTTCAAACAATATGGCCACTTCGGGCAACAACTCTGCCCTCAGAGCGCTTCGTTCCAGGCGACTGAAATACTCGTCATATGTCGGTTGAGGAACCTCGTCGATCGACAATTGTGGTCGGGTCTCCATCGGAATAACAACTGAAGCCCCATTCGGGCGATAGCAGAGACCAGGTTGCGGTCGGATGGTGCTTGAGGCCAGAATGTCTCGAACAACTTCCACCAAAACCCGCTCGCCTTCACCG
>JBARIF010000103.1:0-12941 GCA_049799615.1 Terriglobales bacterium | reverse complement strand
GGAGTGCGCATCGTAGTGGGTCGCGCCCGCCATCAGGCCAGCGCGCTTTCGTCCGGCCTGCGCGATCTGGGTGCTGAAGTACTGGAAATTCCGTTCATCGAAATCCGCACGCCCCGGTCTTATAAAGCATTGGACGGGGCACTAAAAAATCTCTCCGACTATGACTGGCTGATCCTGACCAGCGTGAACGGCGTGGAAGCGGTGTGGGAGAGGTTACGAAAGCTGCGGCTGGGAGGGAAAGCGACGCGTCATCTGAAGGTGGCTGCGATCGGACCGGCTACGCGGCAGGCCATCGAGCAGCACGGTGTGAAAGTGAACGTTGTGCCCCGGGAGTATGTGGCCGAGTCGGTGGTGGCGAGCCTGCGGCGGAAGGTGAAAGGGAGGCGCGTGCTGCTGGCGCGGGCGAAAGTGGCCCGTGATGTGATTCCGCGTGAACTGCGGAAGCTCGGGGCCCGGGTGGACGTGGTCGAAGCTTACGAGACGGTGATTCCGGAGTCTTCACGGCGACGGCTGCGTGCGGCCCTGAAATCTCAGAAGGGGCGTCCCGATTGGATTACGTTTACCAGTTCGTCCACGGTGAGAAACTTCGTGCAGCTAATGGGAGAAAGCCGCGGGCGAGTCGCCCGCGTCCACATGGGCAAGGAACCTGACCGGGTGCGGTTTGCTTCCATTGGGCCGATTACTTCGTCTACTCTGCGGGAGCTTGGGCTGCCGGTGGACGTCGAGGCTAGGCAATACACGATTCCAGGTCTTATCAAAGCCATCGTCCAGTGCGGACTCTAGGATGCATACGAACGCTTCTCATGGGAGGCAGGATTTGTCGCTAAGGCGTCTTTTCGTACTACTCGGTCTGGTTCTGGTGGTTTCCTTCGCATTTAGCCAGACCGCTGCATCCGATTTCCCGCCAGATGAACTTTTGCAGCGCATCACTGCCGACGGACTGCGCGCGCACATGGCGTTTCTGGCCGACGATCTGCTGGAGGGGCGAGGCACGGGCACGCGGGGTTATCAACTGGCGGCAAATTATGTGCGGGCGCAATTCCAGGAAATGGGTTTGAAGCCGGCGGGAGTGAACGGGACATTCTTCCAGAACGTTCGCTTTCGGAAAATTGAACTACTGAAGGACAAGAGCTCGTTGACCCTGAAACACAACGGCACCACCCGAACGCTGGCTCTCGACAAGGATTACGTGATGGGAGGCGACCCGCTCTCCGGCGACACCAGGGCGGAGGGCGAGGTGGTGTTCGTCGGGTTCGGCGTGAGCGCGCCGGAGTTCGGCTACGACGATTATGCGGGGATCGACGTCCGGGGCAAGATTGTGGCCGCGTTGTATGGCGCTCCGTCGAAACTCCCGTCCGCTCCCGGGGCCCATTTTTCTTCCTCGGAGCAAAAGCTGCGCATGGCCGCGGAGCATGGGGCGATCGGATTCCTTACTATCTGGGCAGGCAAGGTGGAACAGCGCACTCCGTTTTCAGAATACGTGCGTTTTTCGAAAGGGCCGGCGCTGCGCTGGCTGGATGACCAGGGTATCCCGAATGATGTCCAACCGAAAATCAAAGGATATGCCAGGATAAATTCCGCCACAGCCGCGGCCCTGTTTGAGGGCGGGCCGAAATCGTGGAAAGACACCCTGCACGCGGCAGAGGAGAGTCAGCCCCAGGCATTTCCGCTGGCGACAAGTGTTTCCATGCACGTGGTCAGCCAGTACTCGGAGCTGGAGAGCCCGAATGTGGCGGCCATTCTGCCCGGATCCGATCCCCAGCTCAAAAATGAATATGTGGTCTTCACCGCGCATCTCGATCACCTCGGCATCGGAGATCCGGTGAAGGGCGACAGCATTTACAACGGGGCAGCCGACAATGCGTCGGGCACGGCGGCGCTGCTGGAAATGGCGCGGGCATTTTCCGAAATGAAGACCGCACCGCGGCGCTCGCTTCTGTTTCTCGCCGTCACCGGGGAAGAAGAAGGCCTGCTGGGATCCGATTACTACGCGCACAATCCCACGGTGCCGATGGCGCAAATAGTCGCCGACATCAACATGGACGAAGTTTCTTTCCTCTACGACTTCAGGGACATTGTGCCCTTGGGGGGCGAACATTCCAGCCTGGGAGCGGTGGCGGATGATGTGGCCCGGCACATGGGTCTCAGCGTGAGCCCGGACCCCGTGCCGGAAGAGGTTTATTTCATCCGCAGCGATCAGTATTCCTTCATTCTGCAAGGGGTCCCCGCCTTGTATATCGGAGAAGGGTTGCAGGCCGTGGATCCGAAACTTGATGGCAAGAAGATGCAGTTCGATTGGGAGACCCAGCGCTACCATCAGCCGAGCGACGACATGAACCAGCCCTTGGACTTCAACGCGACGGTTAAGTGCACCCGCGTGGATTTGGCGGTGGGCTATGAGATCGCGCAGCAGACCGAGCGTCCGTACTGGAACGCCGGCGACTTCTTCGACAAATTCACCAGGAAAGAATAATCAATGTGGGCGTAAGCGTCCCCGCTCGTGCAGCTTCACCGCAGAGCCAGCACGAGCGAGGACGCTCGCGCCCACATTTTGATCACTGGTTGAGCGAACAGCCGCAGTCTGCCGGTGGGACGCGCGCCTTGAGGAACTCGGACACACGCTGGTAGGCGTCAATCTGGTTCTCCACCCGGGCGAAGCCGTGGCCTTCGTTCTCGTACACCTTGTACTCGGCCACGCCCCCGTGTTTCTTTACCGCATCCACCACCTGCTGGGCTTCTTCTTTGGGACAGCGAGGATCGTTGCCGCCTGCCAGCAGCAGCAGCGGCGCCTTGATCTGGTCCACGAAGAAAATCGGGGAGCGGTCGTGGAAGAGTTCTTTATTCGTCTCCAGGTCGCCCATGGTGGCGAGATCGGATTGCTGCAGCACCGGATCTTCGTTGGCGATTTCCGTGAACCAGTTGACGAAAGGCACGATGGGAACGCCCGCTGCCCACATGTCCGGGGCCTTGGTCACGCCCATCATGGTCATGTAACCACCGTAGCTGCCACCCATCAGGACCAGTTTCTTGGGGTCGAGATAGCCCGTCTGCTTGATCCAGTCAGCGCCGGCGAGGACATCCTGCAGATCGCCCCCGCCCATGTCGAACAGGTTGGCATTCTGAAATTCTTTACCGTAGCCAGTGGACCCGCGATAGTTGGGCGCGATCACCATGTAGCCCTGGTTGACCATGTGCTGAATGATGCGGCTGAACGAATTCACGGTTTGCGAAGTGGGGCCGCCGTGGACATAAACTACGGCGGCGTTCTGTCCGCTGCGCGCCATGTTGTAAGGCACGTACACGAAGGCGGAGATGGTCCACTTGCCGTCGCGGCTGGGATAGTGCACCAGAAACGGTTCGACCATGTTCTCGGAGCGCACTCCCGCGACCAGGGAATGCGTAATCTGTTGCGACTTACCATCGGCCACGGAATAGACCCAGACATCTTTGGGTGAGGTCGGGCCATTGTGGGAGTACAACAGGTGCGAACCATCGCGAGTAAAGGCAGACTCCGCGCCCGCCAGCTGGTTAACCCCTTTGGGCAGCGGCAGGGAGGTAGTCTTTCCGGACGCCAGATCGTGCACATAGATGTCGGTGTTGCCGTCCACGTTGGCAGTCCAGGTGACGGACTTGCCGTCGGGAGAAAAATTGCCGCCTTCGATTTCCCATTTGTCCTGGGTAAGCCAGTCGATCTTTTTGGTGCCGGTCTCGAGCAGGCCGACGTTGTCATAGCCGTTGCCGGCATTGGAAGTAACCAGCAGGTGCTTGCCGTCGGGAGAGAATTCGTTGGCGGTGTACAGCTGTTCGCCCTGGTGCGGGGTCAGCAGTGTGCTCTTGCCGGTTGCAACTTCGGCGACAAAGATATTGGAATCGGTGCCCTTGGCCTGCTGCTGGGTGTAAGCGATCCACTTGTTGTCGGCGGACCAGATAGGATTGACATTCATCTTGTCCTTGGGCGTGCCACTCGTCAGGTGCTTGGTGTCGCGCATCAGGGTGTCGAAGACGTCGATTTCGAACACCGACGAAGTCTTAGGCTTCACCGTGTAGGCCAGATAGCGGCCGCTGGGCGACCAGGTCGGACTCTCTTCCGCGATCTCACGCGTGTTGGTGATGTTGATGACCTGTCCGGTCTTGGGCGAGACGAAAAAAATGTCCCACTGCTCATCGCCGTCGTAGTCGGAGGTATAGGCAATCCACTTGCCGTCGGGCGACCATGTGGGCGAAGTCTGGCGCTGGTCGCTGACCGTGAGTTGGTTGGGCCATCCGCCCGTGGCGGGCACCAGCCAGATGTTGTTGCGGCCGCTGATGTTCGAGACGAAGGCGATGCTCTGGCCATCCGGTGACCAGGTGCTGGCCCCGACCGAGCGCGTCATGAACAGGCGTTCGATGGAAAGGCTCTGCTGATTCTGTTCCACATTCGCGTTGGGCGTGCTGGTGATCAGCTTGGGATCGGTGATCGCCTGGGGTGTCGGGAGCTTTTGAGACAGGGCAAGAGTGCTCATAGAAATGACAATGGCCAGCAGGATAAGCGTGCGCATACGGTAGAGAAAAGTGTAGCAGCTGTCATTCTGAGCGTAGTAGCTTCTTCGCATCGCGAAGAAGCTGCGGAGTCGAAGGACCCCTATAATACCGCGACGGTCGGTTCGTACTCACGGCTCACAGCACTAGTTGAAGGTGCATCGTTGCGCTAGGGGTCCTTCGACTGCACTGGTCCATTCGCAAGCGAATGGACCACTTCCGCTCAGGATGACATCTTGGCGTTTTTGTGGATCTCGACCGTGCTCCAGGTCTTGTCGGCGGCGTGGCAGATGTTTTCCAGCGGACAATCGGCACATTTGGGACGGCGGGCAATGCATAGCTTGCGGCCGTGCCAGATGATCTGGTGAGAGAATAGGGTCCACTTCTCGCATGGGATGATCTGCATCAGGTCCTGCTCGATCTTTTTGGGGTCGTCGTTACGCGTGAGTTCGAGGCGGCGGCTGATGCGGTGCACGTGTGTATCCACGACCACGCCCTCATTTTTTCTGAACCATGTGCCGAGGACGACGTTGGCGGTCTTGCGGGCTACACCGGGCAGAGTGAGAAGCTCATCCATCTGATCGGGTACCTGGCCGCCAAAATCACTGACGATTTTTTTGGCCGCTCCCACCACCGACTTCGATTTGTTCCGGAAAAAGCCGGTGGAGCGGACGTCAGGCTGGAACTGTTCGGGCGTGAGCGCCGCAAAATCCTCGACTGTCGGATATTTTCTGAACAGCTCAGGCGTGACCATGTTCACGCGAACGTCGGTGGATTGAGCGGAGAGAATGGTCGCCACCAGCAGTTCCCATGCGCTGTGGTGATGCAAAGCGCAGGTCGCATCGGGATAGAGCTGGTTGAGCCGCTCAAGAATTTCCTGGATGCGAGGTGTTGCCGTGGGATTGTAGGTCTTGCCTGCTAGCTTACGGGGAGCGGCGCCACCAACCGTGTGGGGACGGGCACCCTTGCCCGTCCGGGGCGTCCGGAGGACGCCTGGTTTTTCCCGGGGAGCGGCCTTGCGGATGCCTTCATGGCGTCCGGTCCTTGCAGGTTGGCGCGGAGTGATGCCGCGGGGCATGAGAGCTCCTTCCGAATCGAGGGTCAATCTTAGCAAATTGTCTGCCGAGTGAACTGGGGTGCTGACGAAATCTAGCCGTCCTGCGGACGGCCTGGACGGGCAGGAGTGCCCGTCCCCACACTTTTTTCCGTCCCCACACATTCCTCGCCCCCTTCCCACTCCTTCTTTGCCGAGCCTTTCGTAATGCCGCCGAACCACCGGCCTAATTGACGGGCTGGGCTTGTCCCGGTACCCTGAAAGAGATTTCCAGCGATGCGGGAGTTTTTGACGTGGCAGTGAAATCCATCCAGCTCGGTCAGGTGTGGCGGAACGACAGCGATGGCAAGGACTATCTTGTCACCAAGATGTACAGCGAAGTGTTTACCCAGTACGCGGTGTTGAGGCCGGCCGGTTTGTCGGCGCCCGACGTAGCCACGGTCCGGGTAAAAGTGAACAAGAACGCCAGCGGCGCTTCGCTTCCCGGATACACCTTTACTCAGGAAGGCGCATTCTGAGACCTGCCGTCTGTGGGGTGTTTGGGGCGGGTCCCTTCGATTCCTCTGTGCCGGAGTTCCTGCCCCCTTCCAAGCCCGCGTTTGCATTTATCATGTTCTCCGCATGACCGAAAAAATTCTTGCCATTCTGTTTGTGTTTATCAAGTCGGTGGTGGCAGCCACGGGCTATTCCGGAATTGCTTTGCTGATGGCGATCGAGTCGGCCTGTATTCCGCTACCTTCTGAATTGATCATGCCCTTCGCGGGGTATCTGGTGTTCGAAGGTTCGATGAAACTCTTGTGGGTGGCGACGGCGGGAGCCATTGGCTGCAATCTGGGATCGCTCGTGGCCTACGAAATTGGCTACTACGGCGGCCGGCCGGTGGTGGAGAAATACGGCCGCTGGATCCTGATGGGCCGGCGCGAACTGGATTGGGCCGACCGCTTCTTCCTGCGCTGGGGATACCTGGCGGTGCTGATCGCACGCTTGCTGCCGGTGATCCGCACCTTCATTGCCTTGCCGGCGGGGATTGCCCGCATGCCGCGCGGCCGCTTCCACATCTATACTTTTCTCGGGTCCTGGCCCTGGTGCTTCGGTCTGGCCTGGCTGGGCATGAAGCTGGGCGAGCACTGGCGCGAACTGGGGAAATACTTTCACCAGCTTGACCTGGTCATTGGAATCGCGCTGGCCGCCGGCATCATCTGGTTTGTGTGGTCGCACTGGCAGAACCGGATCCGGCCGGAGTAAGCTCGGCCTCTCGCGCCAGCGTCATGCTGAGTCCGCGAAGCATCTGGCGTGAATCGGCTATGCGCCTGGCCTGGCGGCGGTAATTCTGCACGCCGGATCCTTCGGGACTGAAGTCCCTCAGGATGACGCCTGGAAATCTGAAATCATTTGCAGGAGGAGACCAACCGTGAAGCGTCTCATGCTGTTGTTGATCGTGCTGATAGTGGGTGCTACAGGTTGTCTGGCGCAGAGTTCGGTCGCCGCTCCGGGACAGCCCTTTGCAGTCGAGTATTACTACAAGACCAAGTGGGGACACGCCGACGAATTTCTGCGCCTGTTCAAAAAGAACCACTACCCTCTGCTCAAGAAGCAAGTCGAGATGGGTCGCATGCTCAAAGTCTGGATGGACCAGCCCCGGTATCACACCACCGAAGACGGGCGCTGGGATTACCGTGTGACCATCGTGTTCAAGAACGCGACCGTGGCCAATGAGCCCTTTGAAGAAGACGCCTTGAAGAAGCAACTCTGGCCCGATCAGGCAGCCTACGAACGCGAGGAACAGCGCAGGTTTGAGATTCTGGACGCGCACTGGGACTTGCCGGTCAAGACCGTGGACCTGGACAAGTAAAGCCCTCAAGCCACGGGGGCCGCCGAGACACTCAGAAGGCAGCCTTACCTGTGCGTCCTCGGTGATTAAAGACCTACGGGATGCAGCCGTTCACCTTGCTTCCGCTGCCATTCGCTGGTCGCGCGGTTGCAAATGCTGACTCAATACGAGAACATAGCGGTTCGCCTTACATTCCCACAAGCCCCGAGGAAGCAGCTCAAACATGCCGACGCGGCCGAAAAACGCAAGAATAAAGACGGAGTCAAAGTCCTCCAGTAGTGATATCCAGGCGCCCAAGGGCAAACTGGGCATCATGATTCCCGGCATGGGGGCGGTGGCCACCACATTTGTCGCCGGAGTGGAAGCGGTGCGCAAGGGCATCGCCAAGCCCATCGGATCGCTTACCCAGATGGGCACCATCCGGCTGGGCAAGCGCACGGATGCGCTATCACCCAAGATCAAGGAATTCGTTCCTCTGGCGGCGCTCAACGACCTGGTCTTTACTGGCTGGGACATTTTTGACGACAACATGTACGCGGCGGCCTCGAAGGCGGGAGTGCTGGAGCGCGATCTGCTCGATCAGGTGAAGCCGTTTCTTACCTCCATCAAGCCGCGCACGGCGGTATTCGATCACAACTACGTCAAGAAGCTGGACGGCCCCAACGTCAAGAAGGGCAAGAACAAGATGGACCTGGCGGAACAGGTGCGGGCCGACATCCGGGAATTCCGGAAGAGTTCGGGCGCCTCGCGGCTGGTCACCATCTGGTGCGGTTCAACTGAAACCTTCATTGAGCAGACGGCGGCCCACCAGTCGCTGAAGTCGTTCGAGAAGGCGTTGACTCAGAACGACGAAATGATCGCGCCTTCGATGATCTACGCCTACGCCTCGCTGATGGAGGGCGTGCCCTTCGCCAACGGCGCCCCCAACCTGACCGTGGACCTGCCGGTGATGCAGGAGCTGTCGCGGGAGAACTCGGCGCCTATCTGCGGCAAGGACTACAAGACCGGACAGACCCTGATCAAGACGATCCTGGCGCCCGGATTCAAGGCGCGCATGATCGGGCTGAACGGCTGGTTCTCCACCAACATTCTGGGCAATCGCGACGGCGAAGTCCTGGAGGACCCGGGGTCATTCAAAACCAAGGAAGAGTCCAAGCTGTCGGTGCTGGAGCACATTCTGCAGCCGGAACTTTATCCCGAGCTTTACGGCAAGTTCACCCACAAGGTCCGCATCAACTATTACCCGCCGCGGGGCGACAACAAAGAAGGCTGGGACAACATCGATATCTTCGGATGGCTGGGCTATCCCATGCAGATCAAAGTGGATTTCCTGTGCCGCGACTCCATTCTGGCCGCGCCCCTGGTGCTCGACCTGGTGCTCTTTCTCGACCTGGCGCAGCGTAGCAAGGAATTGCGTGGGCTGGGAATCCAGGAGTGGCTGAGCTTCTACTTCAAGTCGCCCATGACCGCGCCCGGGCTTTATCCCGAGCATGATCTGTTTATTCAGCTGATGAAGTTGAAGAACACCCTGCGCCATTTGAAGGGCGAAGAGCTGATCACGCACCTGGGACTGGAATATTACTGAGTTTAGAACAAGACATTAGACCGCAAGGCCTTAAGGAGATCAGACAATGGCAGTCAAGATTGCGAAGACAGCAGACCGTAAGAAGGAAATGGACACCACCAAGAGCACGGATTGTCCCAAGTGCGGCAAGCCAACACGCATCGTGAAGCGTGTGAAAGATCGCGAACGCGGGGTTCCCGGCGGGATTTTCATTTCCTGCTCGGCCTGCGAATTCTACGAGAAACTTTAGCAGCCTTCGGACTGGTGCGAGCGTTTACATTCACGAGCGGTGCCCGAGTGTAACGGCGATTTTCCACCAATCATAATCAGCCAACGAGCGATCAGGGAGACTCGGGACATTCTGTGGGCAGCGCGCTGTCTGCAACCCGTCGGCGTTGGATCAGACGTTGACCAAGTAGGTCGTACTCAAATAGCCAAGTTTCATGGGTGATTCCACCCGCCAGTCCCGATGCCTTGACAAACAAGAGATTTGTTTGCGCGTTGAAACGCACGTCGCTGGGATAGACGTAATCGCCAGCATTAGCTGCTTCCAATTCGCGACTTGGTGTCGCGTAGCGAGCTGTGATCCGGCCACCCGGCATTTGGTATCCGACAACGATCACCTTTGAACCGTCGCTGAGCGTTACGGGGGTTTCCCACTCGCGAGTATGAGGGCCTCGCACTTTGCGATTCGCCGAGACCGGAATGCACGCCGCTGATTTGTAGCCGTCGATTATTGGACCATGTGAAATCGAAGGATTGCAGCTAACAGTGCAGCAAGCGAACGTGAAGCAAAGGACCATTCTCATGTTGGGGACGTTTGTGTTCGGTGCTGACGAGGGTGACATAAAAGAATGCAATCTCGATTCAGGAAGATCATAACCTACCAAAACAGCGTTTAGCACTCTCAACGAGGAAGTAGGAAAACCGAGGCTAGGCGCTGACTGCCAGACTCATCTGCTCAAGAATGGATCGGGCTTCAGCAGAAGGATCAGGCGCGGCGGTGATGGGGCGGCCGACCACGATATATGTGGCGCCGGCTGCGATCGCCTCGGAGGGCGTCACTACCCGGCTTTGGTCGCCGTGGTCCTGTCCCGCCGGACGCACTCCAGGAGTCACAATCAGAAAGTGGTCGCCCAGTTCCGAGCGCAGTTCGGAAGCTTCCAGCGCGGACGCTACCACTCCGTGACAGCCGCTGTTGAGGGCCAGTGCCGCCAGACGCAATACCTGGTCCACGACGCGGCCGCGTACCCCGATCTTGTCGAGGTCCTGATCGTCCATGCTGGTGAGCACGGTGACTCCCAGCACCATAAGGGCGGGGCTTACACTGCGAGCGGCTTCAGCTGCGGCACGCAACATCTTGCCGCCACCGCTGGCGTGCACGGTAAGCATTCCAACCCCCAACTCGGCCGCCTGATGCACTGCCGCCGCAACCGTCGTGGGAATATCGTGATACTTAAGATCGAGGAAGACGCGGCGACCGGAGGCGATCAGGTCGCGCACCACCCTGGGACCTTCCGCGGTGTAGAGCTGCATTCCCACCTTGTAGGTCAAGGCAGATTCGCCCAGGGCCGCCACGATCTTCTGTGCGGCGGCCGCTGTCGATACATCCAAAGCGACGATCAGATGCTGTCTCGGATCGTACATCCTAAGGAAGTGTAAGGGATTTGGAGCTTGCAGGCTAGTAGTGCAGGGCGGCCATCATTTCCGGACGTCGGCTGTTCGTCTTGCTCTGGATCACGTCCAGGCGCACTCGCTGCAAGCCTTTCGACTCGAAGCGGAGCACGCGCGCCGTGTGGTAAGAAAGGTCGATGATGCGTCCCGGTACGATGGGCCCGCGATCGTTGATACGCACCACTACGGCCCGCCCGTTATGCAGGTTGGTCACCCGTACCCAGCTACCCAGGGGTAGGGTAGGGTGCGCGGCGGTCAGGTCGTACATGTCGTAGGGCTCACCGCTGGCCGTGGCTCGGCCCTGAAAATAGCTTCCGTACCACGACGCCGTCCCAATTTGATACGGCTTTGTCCGGGCTGCTTTCCCCGGTACTGCCTTACTGCCGGTATTCACGGACTCTGAGCTGGTCGGTCGCTGAGCCGCCCCTAGGCTGACGACCATTAAAACCGTCGCCAGTATATGAGCTATATGTCCTCGCATTGTCACCTCACATCTCTAAAGTCGTTGCCAGTGTTCGTACCCACCGTCGCCAAAGGATTTGACAAGGCTACCGGGGTAGAGGCCTCCTGTCAATGCGGATTTAACCGTAGCAAGATGATTATATAGTAATAGATGTCTTACGTAACCTACTGTTAATCTTGACTAATGCTACCCATATTGCTGTAGTCAATGGTCTTAGATGTTTATATATTGGTAAATACAGTCCAAAGTGCAGCCGAGGGAATTTATTACCTTCCATTTAGTTTCAATGGGTTACGAACATTACCTCGGTTTGCGCCGAGGTAATATCCGGCTCATGATTTTGGCCTGATATTGGCGCGAGCGTCCCGCCCGTGCTGGGGCTGGCTGCGTCGCCGAGCTACGGGATTGGGAACTGACTGACTGACGAAGCTCCGGCAGGCTCTGTGACTCCTGCACAAGCGAGGACGCTCGCGCCCACATCTGAAGCTGTTACATTGCCTTATGGCCCAGTCTCCACCCGTGGTCCTGACTATTGCCGGGTTTGACCCCTCTTCGGGAGCGGGGGTCACGGCCGACGTGAAGACCATCGCTGCTCATGGCTGCTATGGCGTGGGATGCATCACGGCTTTGACCGTCCAATCGACGGCCGGGGTTCGCCGGTTGGAGACGGTCAATCCTGAGTTGATTGCGGAAACCCTCCAGGAACTGAGCGCTGACGTTGAGATTTCAGCGGTTCACATCGGCATGCTGGGCTCCGGGAAGGTAGCGCGGGTAGTCAGCGATTTTTTGAAGAAGTCGGAGCTGAGCAATGTTGTTCTCGATCCCATCATTAAATCGTCATCGGGCTACGATCTGATTGATGCAGCCGGACTGCGCCTCCTGATCGAGCGCCTGCTGCCACAGGCCACCGTCATTACACCCAATGTGGACGAAGCGGCGGCCCTGACCGGGCTCGCGGTCACGAACCTGGACCAGATGCGCGAGGCGGCCACCCGGCTGCATGAGATGGGTGCGACCGCCGTGGTCATCACCGGCGGCCACCTGGAAAAGGCCATTGAACTCTTGAGTTTTGCCAGTCGCCAGGGGACGGAGCAGGAAGTATTTAAATCCAACCGGCTGGAATCGAAATCCACCCATGGCACAGGCTGTGCGTTCGCCACCGCGATGGCCTGCCACCTGGCCCAGGGTCGCGGGCTGCCCGAGGCCGTGCTGTTGTCCAAGGCCTACGTCGCCGCCGCGATTGCCAACGCCCAACCCCTGGGACGCGGCACGGGACCGGTGCATCATCTCTATCGCATGCATCAACAGAGGCGGGTCGTGATCAACGACCCGGCGTAGGAGCTGGCGAGCGTGGGTCGGACACTCTTGTCCCAGGCCTTTTGAAGTTGATTTTGCCTATACCCGGCTGGGGAGCAACGCGAAAACCTGGGTTCGCTCGCCCGCCCGGACGAGGGCGTCCGGGCCTACGTAGGCGGCGCAATTTTCAGCGTTTCGGATCAGGAGACTTCTTGAGCAGCAACCCCGCGGCGAAGGCTGCTATGGCTCCCAGGAGCCACTGCATGCGGTAGAGCTGTACGGCCTGAAAATCGTTGAAAGTTTGAACGCTGTAGATCATGCCCACGGCGATCCCCGCCATAATCAGACACGCCATTCCGATCAGGAAAGCGACCATGGAGGCGGTGGACAGGCCAAGCGCGCGCTGGATGTTGTGGAACTCCAGGTAGAGCGTCCAATGTGTCTGGGTTGAGGAGCGTGTTTCACGAGAAGCCCCGCAGACATGGCAGAAGAGCGAGCCCACCATGAACTCGCTGGCGCAACCGTCGCAGACCTCCACCGC
>JBARIF010000102.1:0-2019 GCA_049799615.1 Terriglobales bacterium | reverse complement strand
CTACTGCATCGCCGGAATCGAGCAACGCAACGGCAACTTTACCGAGCACATTCTTATTCTCGCCGACTGCATCTACTGTGGCGGACGTTTTGAAGGTTGCTCCACCATCCGACGAAAATGCGATTTGCACGGAAGCCCGCTCTTCTTTACCGGTAAACCAGACTGCGACGACGCCTTGCTTATTGGCTGCAAGGGACGGGCCGTTCACTGGGCAGCCATTTATGTGCCAATTGTCGTTGTGGAGCGATTGTCCGATTTGCCATCTTCCAGAGACCTCGCGTGCCGTGTAGATGTCGCGTATTTCCCCAGAGGTGTGATTGCGGTATGCGGTTATCAATCCCTGTGGCGTATTGACGATTGCAGTGGGGCAACAAGTACAAACATCATCATCCACGGTTGTTTCCGTACCGACACTTCCTGAGGATGAGATGAGAGCCGACATGAGTCGGTATGTATGCTTCGCTGCGTAGTCCCGTGAATCCAACCAGACGATGGCTGCATGGCTGTCGTCTTGAGGGACCAATGAGCCGAAGCTGTGCTCACCATCCGTGCGGTCGGAGTGAACAATTGCTGGCTGTGACCAATTCTTGCCGCCGTCAGGTGATGTCGCTGCGAGAAGATAATTTCCCGGCCACTTACCCTTTCCTTTCGGCAGTTGCTCTGCCCACGCTGCGATCAGAGAACCGTTTGGCAGCATCAAGACCCATGGTGGGGCTTCGGGATATTTGTCAAAATTCTTGCGAACTATGACGGTCTGAGGCGCAGACCAACTCTCACCACGGTGAATTGCAAAACGTAGCGCCAGCGAATCACCCGATGGTTCGAGCCAACTCAGAAGAACTCCATCGTCACTGGTGCGCGTCTCATTCGGACAGAGGCTGCCTGGGGCGGCTGGATTGGCTAGCAGCGTCGCGTGGATTAACTGTTTTCGGGTGCAGCCGGTCGACAACAAGAAGGTCAGTGTGGCTGCGAGGGCCAGAACCACAGAGATGCGAACTCGTTTGTGATTGGCATCGATCTTCATCTTAAAACTCCCACCGCACCGACCCGATTACCGTGAACGGCTGTCCGGGTATGATTCCCAGTCTCGGGTAAGCGTCGTAAACGTTCGTGTTGAGGAAGTAACGTTTGTCCAACAGGTTTACGAAATTCACCTGCGGAGTAAGTCTTCCCCGTTCGAACTTGAAGGAGTACGACGCGAATGCGTCGATGGTGGCGTAGCCGGGTAGCTGGAAGGTGTTCTCATTGTCCCCCTGTCGCTGCCCCCGCGCGAACACGCCTGCTCCCGCGGAAAGCTTTTGACGGATGAGCTCAGACCTTAGCCACAAGCTGCCCGAATGTCGCGGCACATTGGCAATCAGCAGATCTTGTAGTCCATTGTTGTCCTTGCTGAACTTCGCATCTGTGTAGGCATACGATCCGATCACACTCAGACGCGTGGTCAACGCCCCGCTGATGTCGAATTCGACTCCGGTGCTGTGAGCCTCTCCGATGGGGCGCAGCGCAGTAGGATCGGGAGAAGAAAGATCGCGGGTCGCTACGTGTGTCTTTGTCAGATCGAAAACAGCGAGCGTGGATCGCAGCCGGCCGCCCAATGTTTCAATCTTTACTCCTCCTTCGTAGGAATGGCTCTGCTGCGCTGGCAAAGGGTGACCACTGATATCAACCGAGACGACATTTGACGTTCCCCAGGTCCCGAGAGAGCTCACATAGTTGCCGTAGACCGAAAACCATGAAAGCGGTTGATAGATCACGCCCACGAGTGGGCTGAATTTGTGTTCCGTCGCCCTTGTCTTGACCACATCGTTGAGCGTACTTCCGGGATCCGCATATTCGAGCGTGATACTGCCAGCCTGGGCTTCGGTCCAGTCGTAACGTCCGCCTACGAGAAGGTGCAGATTTTTGAGAAGGCTGATTTGGTCTTGAGCGTAGAGGCCGTGCCACTTGGTCGTTCCAACGCTTGTCCAGTCCGGCGGCGTCGCGGCCAGCGCGGCATGCGCGCCGTACGCCGTGCTGCGG
>JBARIF010000101.1:0-3091 GCA_049799615.1 Terriglobales bacterium | reverse complement strand
ACCAAACTGACCAAGGGGTCCAGGTCGGTTTCGAAAGCGGCACCGTCCGTGATTTCGATCTGGTCGTCGGGGCCGACGGGCTTCATTCTCAAGTGCGCGGACTCGTTTTTGGTCCGCAAAGCCGATTCGAAAAGTACCTAGGGTACAAGGTCGCTGCCTTCGAGCTGCATGGCTACAAACCAAGAGACGAACTGGTCTACGTCATGTACACGAATGTGGGTCAGCAGGTAGGACGATTCGCTATGCGTGGGGACCGCACCATGTTTCTGTTCATATTTGCGGACCAGGAACTCGACGGGACCATCGGCAACATTCAGTCTCAAAAAGCGCTCTTGCACAAACGGTTCGGAAATAGCGGATGGGAATGCCAGCAGATTCTAGACGCGCTCGACTCCACGAACGATCTCTATTTTGACCGAGTGAGTCAGATACAAATGGGTGCTCAGACGGGATCCTGGACACGCGGGCGAGTAAGTTTGCTCGGCGATGCGGCTTTCTGTGTGTCGCTGCTCGCCGGCAAGGCTCGGCATTGGCGATGGTTGGGGCCTACATGCTCGCGGGCGAACTGCACCGTGCGGGCAGTGATTACGCGGCGGCGCTTGCGCGGTACCAGGATCGATATGAGTCTTTCGTTCTCAAGAAGCAGAAAGGGGCGTTGCGCTTTGCGGGCATATTTGCGCCAAAGTCAAAGTTCTCGATGTTCATTCGCAATCAGGTTATGAACCTTCTAAGAATCCCGTTGGTCGCCGACCTCGCGGCGGGGCGTGAGCTCGCCGACAATCTCACCCTCCCGAACTATTGAAACAGACCGTGGCTCCAGGCCCGGCAGCATGAAGAGGTTTTCCAACTCCCGACTGGTCGGCAACTCTTACCTTGGGATTAGTCAGGGGTGCCCATCATCCGTGACGAGGATCGGAGTAGGCTTAGCTGGGTCCCGTCGGACGGCGCGGATTGCGTTACCCCCGGCTGATCTCGCCCCGCGGCCATCATCTTGCACAAAAACGGGACGATGGTCATCATGGGGAGGCATGCAAACTGTCTTCGAAGCAGTGGGTGGCAACGACGGCCTGCGCCGCCTTGCCGACGCCTGGCACCGTCGGGTGATGGTCGACGATGTGGTCGGCCATGCCTTCAGCCACGGCTTCCACCCCCAGCATGTCGAGCGACTCGCCGCTTACTGGGCCGAGGCACTGGGTGGCCCCAGGACGTATTCCGACTCCTATGGTGACGAGACCACTGTGGTCAAGATGCACAGCGGCAACGGGGAGCACGACGAAATGGATCGCCGTGCGATTGCCTGCTTCGACCATGCTCTGGCCGATGTCGGACTCGCCGACGACGGTGCGCTGCGACAAGTGCTGCACGACTACTTCGCTTGGGCGACCACCACAACGATGTCCCGCTACCACCAGTCCGTCGATGATGTGCCGAACGGCCTCAGCATCCCACATTGGTCATGGGACGGACTCCAGGGGTAACCGTCTTAGGGAAATGGAGTCTTTCGTCCGCGATTAGCTGCTTTCCCTTAGCTGGGCGGGACTCACCCTGCCGCTCGTAAGGCCTGCAACTCCTCGTGCGATTTGGCGGGCCCGGTGGATTTCTTGCCTTCGGGGGAGCCTGGCCTGCGCAGATTTGTCTCCACCTGCAAAAAAATCCAGGACCAAAGAGGTATTTGGCAGCCGTTCGAGCACTACGTCAGAGCGCACTCGGAGGCGAAGGTCACACACAAGATTTGTCCTGACTGTTCGAAGGCGATCTCGGCGTGAGGGCAACCACGGATTGATATTTTGGCTATTGAGCTGAATCAGAACGGCATTGCGTCCACACGCTAAACACCCAGATTCAAAGTAGCAGCGTGACTCAGGAGTGAGGGCTGACAGGGTGTCATTGAGGTACGCCCACCCTTTGCACCAGCGCTCGAAAGCGACGATCACTGCGCAATTCAACAAAATGTGGGTCCTTCCCGATTCCGATCAGGTCGCTCACATGAGCCGCCTGGGCCTTTTCCAGCCAGTACAGCGCATCTTCTTTATCTCCCAGGCCGGAAAACACAACTGCTAGGTCCAGGGCGGCGCGTGCATGCTCTGGCCAGAGTGACTTGAGTTCGGCAATTATCTCTATCGCGTCGGCGCGGTTTCCCGAAACTGCATATGCATTGCCGAGAAGCCCGCGCATTTCCGCGGGCGAACCTCCTAACTGCAGCGCCCTCTTGTATTCGGCAATCGCCTCCGCGTACATCCGTTTGTTCTGGTATCCAAGGCCCAGTACGGCGTGCGTCACCGCCGAATCGGGTTCCAGATCTAGTGTCTTCTTAGCCTGCTCGATTGCTTTGTCATTTTGGCGCGCCTCCTCGAGGATCTTGGCGAGGTTGGCACCCGTAACGGCAGAGAGTGGATCCAGTTCGTATGCCTTCTGCGCCTCGACCAGCGCCTGTTCATTGCGGCCCTTCAACGCAAGGTACATGGAATACCAGTGATGGGCGGGGGCATAGTTGTGATTAAGCTCCACGGCGCGCTCGAACTCCCTGTCCGCTCCTTCCCAATCCCGATCAAACAGGTAAAGGATCCTGGCTAGAGAGTTGTGTGCCTCGGCCAACTGATCATCCAGGTCGAGTGCTCTTTTAACTTCTTCCCGAGCAAGCTGCGGGCGGTCAGACACCTGGTAAATGTCCGCCAAGCCTGTATACGGCAAAGAATAAGTTGGGTCGCTTTCAATTGCCTGGTTGAAATAATAGGTGGCCTTTGTCAAACCATCGGCGGTTCGCTTATTCCAAAAATACCGTCCCTTGAGGTAGTTCTCGTAGGCTTCAGGATTCACGACCTTCACGTTCTGCAGAACCGTCTCTTCCTGCGGAGTCACCTTGATGCGGATTTGCTCGGCGATGGCGCGTGCCACCTTCTTCTGCAGCGCCAGGGTATCTCGCAGATCGCCCTCATAGCTCTCGGCCCATAGGTGCTTGTCCGCAGGAGCGCGGATCAACTGTGCCGTGATTCGAACCTGTTTGTCGGAGCGCAGGACTGTGCCTTCCACCACGGCATCGACATTCAACTCACGCGCGATCTGCGGCAACGGCTTGCGCACGCCTTTGTAC
>JBARIF010000100.1:0-8579 GCA_049799615.1 Terriglobales bacterium | reverse complement strand
TGGCCAGCGACTCCTTGGTGCGCACTACAGCATTCGAACCATGCCCACCAAGATTGGTGCCGTCGGTGACGCCGGCCACGGTGAATTGAGGTTCATCAAAAAATTCCGGCGCTCCTCCTGCCTCCAGCGTCAGATCGAGCTGTTTCAACTCCTTCGCCTCAATTACACAAGGGCCGAAGGTGGCCCGGTTGTATCCCGCCGCCTCCACGCGCAACGTATAGATGCCTTCACCAAGCCCTGAAAAGCGGTAGCTCCCGGCCGCGTCGGAGTGGACGGATAGAATCCCGCTGCCATCCTTCTCTTGCAGATATACGGTTGCCCCGGCCACGGGCCGGGCCTTTGCATCTCGCACCGATCCCTGGACCGATGCACCCTGAAGGCCCGCAGCAGCGGCGCTCTGAGCCTGCACCTGGACTCTGGCCAGGCCGAAGACCGCCATCAACGCGAGCAGGCAGCCCGCAACCGGACCGGCAGAAAATCCAGACTGCCGTACGATGAGGCGGAGACGCATAAGTGAACAGAAAGCTGAAAAGGCTAAAGCAAATCAGTCGCGCGCGCTAACTATTCTAGTTGGTGGCATACTCATCCGCAATTGGCGCGCCTAGCCGGCAGGCACGCAGCCGTCGCTGCGGCGCAGAATGGAAGTACGCTGGCAGAGCTCCCCCGCGGGGTACAATGCTAGTTCTTCCGGCTGGGTCGTTGGAACGATCGGTGCAGTCTTCCAGCAAATCCTGCTAAAGCAAGATCCAACCCACTGAGGGGACTTTGCCATGAAGCCACGAAGCTTCGCTGTCCTGCTGGCCGCTTTTCTGATTCTGGCTGCCGCCATCGGGTTGCAGGCGCAGAAGATCAAAGTCATCGTCGATCAGGACGCTCGCGGTCCCGCCACCACCGACATGCAGTCCATCCTGATCTTTCTGCAGTCCGACAAGTTCGACGTGCTTGGAATCACCACCGTCAGCGGCGACCAGTGGGTGAAAGAAGAGACCCAGCGCACCTTGCGCCTGCTCGAAATCGCCGGCCGCACCGACGTTCCCGTCGTCCCCGGCGCCGAGTTCCCCCTTCTCAATTCCAAGGAAGAAACCGAGCGCTGGGAGGCGCTCTACGGCAAATTCCGTTACAAAGGTTGCTGGAGCGATTTCTCCAAACGCCCGGGAAATGTTCCACCCGCATTTCGCGCCGGATATCATGATCCCGAGGTGGTCCCTCCCCTGGTCGAGGGCGAGCCTCACACCAAGCCGCTGGACGAAACCGCCGCCCACTTTATCGTTCGCATGGTGCACCAGTATCCCGGCGAAGTCGTGATCTGGGCGGGAGGTCCGCTGACCAATATCGCGCTGGCCTTGCGCCTGGACCCCGAGGTGGCGACGCTGGCCAAGGAACTAGTCCTGATGGGCAGCGGCATGTACGCCAGCACCGGTGGGATTAACAGTATTGACGGCCGCCGGGAATTCAACTGGTGGTTCGATCCCGAAGCGGTGCGTATTGCGATGCGCGCGCCATGGAAGAAGATCACTATCACGCCCATCGACATTTCAGTCAAGACTACGGTGAATCCGGCGGTCAAGGCCGCCATCGCCAAAGCGGACACGCCGGTGGCCCGCTATCTCACCAAATACTCGGTCGAAAGCTTTATGTGGGACGAGCTTTCCGCCGCCGCCATGATCGATCCTTCCATCGTCACCGGACAGAAAGAGCTCTACGTGGACATCGCTGTTGATCACGGGCCAAGTTACGGCGAAACTTTATTTTGGGAGCCAGGAACCGAACTCCCTCCTTATGAAAGAAAGGCGACCGTACAGTTCGACGTGGACACTACAAAACTATACGATCTCTACATCCAATTGATGACCCAGAAGCCACGTCCGGCGCGTTAGCAAGACTTCCACGGAGAAGACAAGATGGATTCGAAGCCACCTTCGCGCGTGACCCGCCGCCAGTTCGTAACCACCTCAGCCGCCGTCATCGCCGCAGGCAGCCTGTCTGCTCGTCTCACTCCTGCCCAAGCTGCGTCTGCAACAGAACAGGAGCCGTCAGGCCAGAGAACTGCCCACGGTCCCTCCCGCGTGATCATCGACACCGATCCCGGCGTGGATGACGCTCTCGCTCTCCTGCTGGCCATGCGTTCGCCCGAGCTGAAGATTGAAGGCATTACTCCGGTCGCGGGAAACGTCCCGCTCGACCTGACGCTTCCCAATGCCTTGCGCATGGTGGAAATAGCCGGCCGCACGGACATCCCAGTGGCTGCCGGAGCCAGAGTACCTCTGGTACGGCGCCTGGTGACGGCGGCCTACGCGCACGGTGAGAACGGACTCGGCGGCGCTGTTTTTCCCGAACCCAAAACCAAACCCATTCCTCAGCCCGCCGCGGAATTCATTCGCGCTGTGGTGCGTAAATACCCCGGCGAAGTCACGCTGATCCCAATTGGTCCGCTGACCAACATTGCGAGTGCGCTGAATCTCGACTCCGAGCTTGCTGCCATGGTACGCGGGATCGTTTTGATGGGCGGGTCGCTGTCGGGCGGAAACATTACACCCGCGGCCGAATTCAACATTTACGTTGATCCCGAGGCGGCGCGCATCGTCTTTCAATCCGGCATTCCCATCACCATGGTCGGCCTCGACGCGACCCGAAAAACTTCACTCACGGAAGACCACGTACGCATTCTCGAAGCGGCGCAGAATCCGGTCAGCCAGGCGGCTGCGAAGATCGGCCGCAATGCCATCAACCACAACCGCGAGCAGGGTTTCCTGGTGGGACCTAATATGCACGACTCGCTCGCGGTCGCGGCATTTCTCGACCCTTCCATCCTGAGATTCAAAGAGTATTACGTCGATGTAGAGACTACCGGTGAGCTCACCGCGGGCGAAACTCTGGGTTACAGTCCAAGCGCCGGCGACCTGCGGCGCAAGGCGGAGATGGAAAAGCAGGCGGCCACAAACATGTCGATTCGCGGCTCGGCGCCGACGTTGGCCGGAACCCGAACGTCGCCGGTGTTGCGCGACAAGTTCGTACCCAATGCAAAAGTCGCATTAGACGTAGACTCCGCAAAGTTTTTCAACTTGCTCATCGGCCGCCTTTCCTCATCGCCGCCCGCGTAGGGGCGGGTGCCCTCACCCGCCCGGCCGGACGAAGTCCGGCGAATGGTACTGCGTCACTATTTGCACACTCCGAGGTGAAGAATGAAATTTGGCCGAATCTGGGTTGTAGCCGCGCTCCTGGCGGCATGCCTTACCGCGTGGGGCCAGGAAAAGCGCAAAATCATAATCGACCAGGACGCCGCTGGGCCGGGCGGGACCGACCAGCAGTCCATCCTCCTGCTGATCCAGTCGCCGCAAACCGATGTCCTCGGCGTCACCGTCGTTACCGGCGACGCGTGGCTCAAGTCCGAGGTGGCGCACACTCTGCGCATGCTCGAACTCATCGGTCGGAGCGATATTCCGGTCGTGGCCGGGGCGGAATATCCGTTGGTTCGCCGAAAGGAGGAAACCGAACTCTGGCAACAGCGCTACGGCTCTGTCACCTGGTTGGGCGCCTGGACTCCGCGGTTTTACCATCCGCCGGATCAGCTCGGAGACATGCCTGAAGGCAAGCCCACCACCAAAGCGATCGATGAAGACGCAGCCCATTTCCTGCTGCGCATGGTCCACAAGTTCCCTCACCAGGTAACGATCTACGCCGGTGGCCCGATGACGAACCTCGCGCTCGCCATCTCCATCGACCCCGAATTCCCTCAACTGGCCAAGGAACTGGTCTTCATGGGCGCCAGTTTGAATCCGCAAACCACCGACCCCGAGTTCATCAACACTCCCCGGCACGAATTCAACATCTGGTTCGATCCGGAAGCGGCCCACATTGTGCTGCGCGCGCACTGGACAAAGATCGTCTGCACTCCGGTAGACGTTTCGGTGAAAACCCGAATGACCACCGAGCTGATCAATCGGATCAAGGCCGGCAACACGCCCTCGGCGCAGTACATCGGCAAATATGCGCGTCTGTTCGGCGACTACAACTATCTATGGGACGAACTGGCAGCGGCGGCGTGGCTTGATCCCAGCCTGATAACGAAGAAAGAAACCCGCTTCCTGGATGTGGACCTGGGACGCGGCGCAGGCTATGGCAGCATGCTCACCTGGACCGATCACGACAAGCCGAAAATCGATGTCCAACCTGTCGAGGTGCAAGTCGATCTGGACACTGAGAGGTTCTACAAGATGTTCGTTGACCTGCTGACAGCACCCACGCCAAAGCCCTAGAAGCTAATGTGGAGGCCGGGCGTCCCCGCCCGGCTGGACGGGCGGGACGCCCGTCCTTCATTCCTACTGCAATTGCTCGAGCGCCTTATGCGCCTGCGCATGTTCCGGATGCAGTTTAAGCAAGTCGAGCAACACGCTCCGCGCCTTTTCCGGTCTGCCTTCCAGCGCATAAACCCGGGCCAGATTGATATACGACTGATCGAAGGCAGGCGCTACCCGGATACACTCTTCGAAACTCTCCACCGCTTGATCCCGCCGCCCGGTGCGCAAATAAAGCACGCCAAGGTTATTCAGGGCCTCGGGATAATCCGGGCGGGACTTCAACGCCCGCTGCAGATAGTCGTAGGCCTGGTCAGTGTCGTTGAGCTGCGCGAAAACCATACCCAGGCTGTAGTTCGCCTCCGCATCCTGCGGACCGACTGCCACCGCGCGCTCCAGCAGCTTGCGGGCCTCGTCCCAATTCTTCCGTTGCCGGTAAGCATTCCCCAGGTTCTCCAGGGCAATCAAGTGATCGGGGTTGAGTTTGAGCGCCTCCTGGAAGTATGGAATCGCTTCGTCGGTGCGCCCTTCGCGCGTGGCCAAAAGGCCGAGATTGTTCCAGGCATTAGCCAGAGTGTCGGGATAACTGGCTTGAAGCTTGGTCGCTCGCTCGAAGCTTTCCCGTGCCTGGCCGGCTTTCTCCTGCTTTAAATAAACGCTTCCCAACCCGTAGAGCGCCTCGGCACTCTCCGGATCGTCGTGCTGGGCCAGCCGAAACGATGCCTCGGCCTGGTCCAGATATCCTCGCTGAAAGTAGACCGAACCGTAGTTGAGATAATTGCGATGAAATTCCAAAGTATCGCTGACGCCGGGAAACGGCAGGGCTTTCGGCAATCTTTCGGCGGCGGTTTGGGGGATGTGCCGGAAATCCTGCTCGACCTGGGTTGCATTCACAGCGCCCTGGTAAATCTTGACAATTTCTCCGCCACCGCTCAGCAGAAACGAAGTTGGAAGAGCCAGATCGCGATGCCGGTCAAAAAGATAGCGATAGAGAATATTGTAGATGCCGGCTATATCGTCCGACCCCAGAATGATGGGCAATGAAAGATGGTCGGCACGCGCGAGGGCCCGGGCTCTTTCCGCGTCGGCGGCATTATCGAGATTCACAGCCAGCAGGTGAAGACCCTGGGCCGCCCATCGCGTATGCAGCCGGTTAAAGACTTTCAAGTCCTCTCGGCAACTCGCCGATCCCGCGACCCAAAAATTCAGCAGCACCGCCTGGCCGCGAAGCGCATTCAGCGTGCGCACCTGACCGCTCAAGTCGGGGAGAGAAAAATCCGGCGCAGCCACAGGCGCGAGCAGCCAGGTCTCAACGTTTTCAGGAAGATCAGATTCATGCGACGAAGTCTTAGGCAAGCGCACGGCTTCAGCCGCCATGGCCTTGTGGAAGGGCACGGCTTCAGCCGTGCCACTACGAGCCGCGAAGGGCGGGGGCTTTAGCCCCTGAGGGTTTGATTTGAAAGCCTCCATACGCGACGGCGCTGAACCCTCCTCCACCCACACCCTGTGATTGAGCGGAAGGTCGTGGAGTTCCTGCACCAACCCGCTGGGCCAGCGAATCGACGCCCGCACCGGTCCTGCCGTCTCTCCCAGCCCGAAGAACACTTCCTTGCTGTGTTGGGCAAGAAATCCCGAGCCAGCTTGCAGCATGCAACTCTGCTTCCTCGATGCGCTTTCCACTGTGATCGCCGCACCGATCGCATCACGATTGCTTTTGACGCCGCGCAGGCGGAACGCGATCGACGGGGCCAGGTCTTTCATCACGTTCTGCAACAGCCGCAACTGCGGGCCGTTGCGGTTCTTCAGGAAAACTTCCAGCCGACCATCGTGGTTGAAATCGGCAAGTGCGAACGTCCGGCCATCCTCGATGAAGTCCAGACCCACCGCCCCGGAAACGTCGGAAAACGTTCCATCCCGGTTGTTCGCATAAAAGACGTTGCGCTCATACCCGCTCCATGTGCCATCCGAGCGGATGAGTTCGTTCAGCGCGTTCCAACCCTGTTCGTAGTCGTGCACGGACCTGGCTTCGACGGGAGAATTTGCCACCACCTGCCGCCAGAAGAAACTATTCAGGTCATCCCGCAAAGGGCCAGAGACCATCCCGTTGGCGATGTAAAGATCAGGAAAACCGTCGTGGTCAAAATCCCAGGCATCGCACGACCACGCCCATCGCCCCATTTCGACTCCGGCGGACGCGCCCGTATCCTCAAAACCGTCGCCGCTCGAACGAAACAAAGAGTTCCCCCGGGCATGTTTGCGGTAGAGAGCGCGCACGCTTTCGGGCGCATCTTTCTGAAACACTTCCTGGGTCGAGATGCGTGTGCCGGCCGCGGACCACATGTCCGCGACGTAAAGGTCTTCGGCGCCATCATTGTCATAATCAAACCAGCACACGCCCATCCCGGCGCCGACGTCATCCACGCCCGCTGGCGCGGCAACGTCGGTAAAAGTCCCGTCGCCATGATTGCGATACAGGTTCTTCCGCCCGAAATCGTTTACTACGTAAAGATCCGGCCAGCCATCGCGGTTGTAATCGCTCCAGCCACAACAAAAACTGTAGCGCGTATTATTCCGGTCGAGGCCGGTCTCCGCGGTGACATCGCGAAACGTTCCGTCCCGCTGGTTCCGCATCATGAAGTTGGGCGGACCGTTTTCTGCGTCGTAATAAGGAGAGGGATACTTGTACTGGTCCGTGCCCTGATAATAAAGATAGAGGCAGAAATAAATGTCCAGCCAGCCGTCGCGGTCATAGTCGGCCACGGCCGCGCCCGTGAAGGTTCCCTGCGGAGGCCGGGCAAAATGAAATGCTTCGGGCCTCTGGCGAAACTTGCCCCCACCCTGATTCACAAATAACATCGGCCCATCGGTGCGCACCACGATCAGGTCTTGGCGGCCATCATTGTCAAAGTCGGCAAACAGCGCGCACGCAGTATTTTCGAGAACCCCCACGCCAGAGGACTCCGTGATGTCCTCAAACGTGCCGTCGCCGCGGTTGCGATAGAGCCGGTTAGGGAGACCGGCGGGCTGGCAAACGTAGAGATCGTCAAATCCATCGTCGTCAATGTCGCCGACTGAGACTCCGTTGTGTCCGTAGATATCAATGCCGCACGCAACATCGAGCGCGGTTCGCCAGTAGTCGGCTCCCCGAAGCAACTGGGAGGTGTAGGACGAGTTGCCGGCGAAAGCCTGCGCCGCGATATCGGCAAAGACCGGAGCGACAGCCCGGCTCTGGCACTCGCCCAGCAGCCGCCAACTGCGCAGGCGATATTCTCCTGCCGCCGACGCTTCCCATTCGAGTTCCCACTGTCCCACGCGTTGCTCGCGATAAAAACCCCTGGCCTCGCCCACCAGTTCGTATCGCACCCCAGTCCGGAGGCGGGCGGGAGGCAGGGCCACGGGAGAAACGGGCCCAGCGTCGATGCTTGTCACCTGAAATTCGGCGGTGACGAGTTTCGAAAAGGATCCAATGGCGCTTCGTAAGTCGCGGAGAAAGGCGTCCCGCCCGAGAACAGGATCGCCCGCAAATTGGTTTTGACGGATTTCGACGGCTGGCCCGGAGCGCACCAGCCGCGATTGCACCGGCTGGAATGAAGCGCCCGAAAAATTCGGGGCGAGAATCCTTTCTATGGCAAGCGCATCCGGTGCAGGTCCGAGGAGGCCCGCGCTCCACTCCGCGAGCATGGCCGCAATCTGGTCCTGATATTTCTCAGTGATGAAGCCGTCCAACCCTGGTCGCGTCTTGAGCAGCGTGGCTTCGATCGGCAACTGGCCACGATAGTGAGGGTGAAGATGGAATTCGCTGGGCGAATTCAGCTTCCGGGAATCAAAAGCGAAGGGGAAAGCGAGACCACGCAATGCTCCGGGAACCAACGCCGCCGAAGCTCCCTGGCAGCAGCGGAGCAGAAAATCGCGGCGGCCACGGTCAAGCAGGTCATGGTCCCATGAATCACGACCGACCGGGAGGAGATCAAACGGATGCCGCTTCCCTGTGCGACTCAGACTGATGCCCCTTGGACATTCACGTGTGAAACCGAAACTAACACCCTCGTCCAGGCCGGTCAAGATTTGGCGCGTCAACCAACTGAACCGTTTCCGCCCTGTGGTAGGCTAACGACTTTCAAGTTGTGCAGCCTCGTTCGGGGGAACTTCTTGACCGCGCCTCGAATTACCGTCGTGGGCAGTTACGCCACCGGTCTCACCATGAAAGTCGAGCGTATGCCGAATACCGGCGAAACCCTTTTGGGAACGGGATACCGCGTGGACTATGGCGGAAAGGGCTCCAAC
>JBARIF010000099.1:0-3511 GCA_049799615.1 Terriglobales bacterium | reverse complement strand
GTGGCCAGGGTTCCTGACTACGAACGCCAGCCGCCGACCGACGAAAAACCGATCGGGAACCCAGGCATCAGCTTGGCTGACATCTATTGCCTCAAGGAACGGGGCTTGTTCAGAGTTTCCCTAGCTTGTAAAGGCGCTTACACCAACAACCGAGTCAATGAGTGCCACAACTTGACTGAATATGTGTTAAGACGCTGCAGAAAAAGTGACCTTAGAAAAGCAGATGTCCCGTGTGCTCCGCCGTCCGTGCCCAATTGCAACGTCGCGGCAACTTTCGCACCCAGCCAGGAGAGGCCCCTGACAAAAGCAAGCAGGAACGAGAATTAATGTCTACTTCTTGACGTCGTCTTCAGCCTCGAATGGGCGACACTGGCCTTTTCGATTGCCAGTTGAAGTACTCACAACCCGGTCAATGAGTGTATGGCGATATTACAACAGCAACCCTTCTGAGACACCGCCAAGTCCAAGGCGTTCATTGACTTGCCCGTTTCACAGACGTATTCTGCGCCAGTGATCGGCCAGACCATCTCGCACTACCGCATTCTCTCGCTCCTGGGAGCCGGTGGAATGGGCGTGGTTTACTGTGCTCGTGACTTGCGCCTGGAACGTGAAAAGTTACGCCCGCCAGTTTGATACTATTCGTGGCCAAGCGTTTGGGCTGGGATATGTCGTCCTGGTCGCATCCAGCTTTTTCTGCGTGCATTCGCCTGGCTTGCGGCAGATCCGGATCATCAACTGACGACAACGCCAAAGCACAATGGTTAATGCAAGATTTTCAAGAAAGGAAAATAGATTTGGTACGGGAGGTTGCTGAATGAATCTACTCTCGCGCAGGAAGATGCTTAAGAACGCAGCCTTGCCAATCGCTGGGGCCTTTGCACTTCCTTCTCTGGCGGTGGCAGTCCAGGATCTAAGCACCCCGTGCCAGCGACCCAAGCTGAAGATCACAGATGTCCGCACGGCTCAGGTTCGCGTGCATGGACTGCAAACGCATATACGGGTTTACACGGATCAGGGGCTTTTTGGGCAAGGCGAATCAACCGATGCGGCTGTCGGCACGGTGTCGCTGGTGAATCAGTTTCGCCGGTTTTTGGTTGGGCAGGACCCGCTGAATGTAGATGCCCTGTGGGAGAGAATCCGCGTCTCAGGAATCTTCGCGGGTGCGCAAGGGGGGCAATATGTCACGGCATTGACCGGCGTTGAGATCGCTTTGTGGGATCTGGCCGGAAAGGCCCTGGGCCTGCCTGTCTATCAACTCCTGGGCGGGAAATTTCGCGATAAGGTGCGAATCTATTGTGACTCCGACATGGACGACCCGCTGGGCCCGGAGTCCGACAAGAAGCTGCCGTGGATCAAAGATCAGGGCTTCACGGCCATGAAAATCGATCTAGACGATGCCACCGATCCACACCGCTTCGACCGCGTGAACTGGACCGCCAACAACGCCGAGGTTGACCGGATGGTGAGCTGGGTCAAACATGTTCGGGAATCCATCCCCCGGGAAATGGAACTCGCCTGCGACATGCATGGAAGGTACGACGCACCAACGGCCAAGCAGGTGGCCAAAGAACTTGAACCCTTCCGATTGCTCTGGCTGGAAGAAGTCGTGCCACCCGAAAATATTGACGCCATGGCGGACATTCGCCATTCGACGTCAACCCCGATTGCCGCCGGGGAGAACTTGTACATGCGATGGGGATATCGCGAGCTCTTGAGTAAGAACGCGGTGGACATCATCCAACCGGACCTGCAAAAGACCGGCGGCCTCTCAGAAGGCCGGAAAATCGCCAACCTGGCGCAGACATATTATTTACCCGTGGCGCCGCATTGCGTGGTATCGCCGATCGGCATGATGTCCACGGCGCACGTTTGCGCTTCGATTCCTAATTTCCTGGTCTGCGAATGGCACTGGATCAACTTTCCCGATCTTTGGAAGAACTGGGTGAAGGAAGGTGAGATCATTCAGAAGGGATACGTCAGCGTAACGGACAAGCCAGGCCTTGGGGTCGAGATGAATGAACAGGTGGCTCGAAAAGCACAAATCCCGGGAACGACTTGGTTTGAACCCAACAAAGCGTGACGAGAATATTGGAGCGAATGCGATCATGACGCGAAAACCGAGCCGGATTTCCTGTGCGATTTCGTCCCTGGTGCTGGTCGTGGCGCTGGTACCAAGTGCAAGCGCGCAACAGGGATTTTTTACTTCCGAGGACGTGATCAAATACACGCCAGACTGGCACGGGGAACGCTTTGCGGATGGCCGTCCCAAAGTGCCGGACGATATTCTGGACCGCATGAAGCGGGTAACGCTCGAAGAGGCGTGGGCGGTACTCCAACAAAACGGCTTCATGCATCAGTACGAGGATGGGTGGCTGTCTATTCATCCGGAAAAGGTGCTGGTTGGGCGGGCGCTTACGGCTGCGTGGATGCCCGGCCGGCCGGATGTGCAAGAGGTGCTGGAAAAAGAAGGCGCGAAGATGCACCGGCTCGGAGGAATGAACGCGTGGCCGGTGGACATGCTGCAAAAGCGCGATGTCTATACCTGCGATCACTTCGGGCTGAAAGAGGGCGGGCCTTCGATCGGCGACAATGTAGGCAACGCGATCTACGCCAAGTCTGGAAACGGCATTGTTTATGACGGTGCGGTGCGCGACATCAATGGCCTGGATGAACTGCCTGACTTTGTTGCTTTCGTTCGTTTCTACGATCCATCGCACCACTATGGCTCGCTAAAGGCCGGCCGGCTGTTGAACTCCACCATGGTGAGCATCAATGCCCCGACCCGCATCGGTCACGTGATGGTCATGCCCGGAGATGTTGTGCTGGGACGCAACGGCGGAGTCATCTTCATTCCTCCGCAACTGGCTGAGGCAGTCGTTAAATCTTCAGAAGAAACGCATCTCCGGGATCTCTTCGGACATCAACGCCTGCAAGAAGGTAAGTACACAGCCGGCCAAATTGACGCTCGCTGGACCGATCCCATCGAGCAGGACTACTACCAATGGCTGAAGCAGAATGAAGATCGCCTGCCATTTCCCAAGTCGCGAATTGAAGAGATTTTGAGGGAGCACAAATGATCAGCCACAATGGAGCGTACTTGAAAAAGGGTTGATTGAGACGCTGAGCTAAGCGAATGGATTCAAAACGGAAATCCTGATGAGGTTGGAAATCATGGCCAGAGTTCTTGTAATCACGGGTGATGGCGGTGAGTCGTATGAAGCGCTTTATGCGGTTCACCGGTTTCGGGAGGAGGGCTGGGAGCCCGTGGTTGCGGCTCCGACACGCCGGAGGCTGCATCTTGTGATGCACGACTTCGAGCCGGGATGGGACACCTACATCGAACGAGAGGGATATGGGCTCGAGGCAGATCTGGCATTCGATCAGGTAAGAGCCGAGGACTATGACGCAGTGCTCATTCTTGGCGGCAGGGCGCCCGAGTACTTGCGGAACAATGTCTGCCTGTTGGATATTGTCCGGGCTTTCGATCGAGCGGGGAAGTGGATCTTCGCCA
>JBARIF010000098.1:0-10401 GCA_049799615.1 Terriglobales bacterium | reverse complement strand
CCGGTTCGAGTCCCAATGGGCGGATCATCGCGCTCGGAATTCATCCCGCCGCGATGGCCCCGGGGATGGCAATGCCGTCCGGAAATCGTCGCGGGACATTTGCCGCGACTCCCGCGGGCAAACCCGGCGCGCCCGGCACTCCTGATATTTCCGCCAGCGTGAACGCGGCCAACGGGAGCGGTTCGGGCAAGAACCGTGACGGCATCCCTTCCGGCCTGATCGTGGGCGCAGGACCCGACAACCAGAATCGGTCGGCTGTGGCGGGTCAGGGACAGGGAAATGGAACGGGCGGCACCGCAGATGCGCACAGTTCCGACAACTCCCGCCTGATAGCCGATGCCACGCCGCCGCGGGTCTCGTCCACTTCGCCGCATTCGCTCTCGGAAGTGTCGAGAGACAAGGCGACCGATGTGGATCGCTGGATTTTTGGCGACAAGAAGTTTTACGCCATGACCCTGAACATGCCGAACCTGAATTCCGCGGGGGGAAGCTGGGTGATTCGCTTTGCCGAGCTCAACCCGAATGAAGCCAAGGGTGACCTGACGGCTCCGGAAGCAACCCGGAAAGTGGACCCGGCCTATCCCCTGGAGTTGATGCGGCGCAACGTGCAGGGCACGGTCACGCTTTACGCCGTCATTCGCAACGATGGCTCGGTGAGCGATGTGCGGGTGTTGCGCGGCGTGGACGACCAGCTCGACCAGTACGCCCGCACTGCCCTTGCCCACTGGCACTTTCGTCCCGCCACCAAGAATGGCGCCGCGATTGATCTCGAAGCGGTGGTGATGATTCCCTTCAAGCCGGTGCGGTTCAAGACTGGCTTCTAGAAGTTATGCGGCGGCTTGCTTCCCAGTGGCCCTGGTCTGAGGCTTTCCTGGCTGGTTCTTCTAGTCAATCCCGTGGATACGCATGCTGACCAGTTGATCGATAGTCAGGTCTTGCATGCCGCGCGTGCGCAGGTTGCTGATGTACTCGGGAGTGACGTCGTGGATGCGCATGGCGACAAGCTGGTCGGGGTCGGGATGGCGATAGCCCAGGCTTTGCAACTTGTCGATGAATTCAGGGCTCACGCCGTGGATGCGGAAGGCGATCAGTTGCTCAAGATCGACGTGATCGTAGCCGCGCTTTTTCAGTTCGGCCACCCATTCCGGAGTGGCGCCATGGATGCGCATCGCGATCAGGGTGTCTTCGTCCGGTAAATAGCCCGCCTGATGCAGGTTGCGAATCATCTCCGGCGTCACGCCGTGAATGCGGAAGGCCACCAGTTTGTCGCTGTCGGAAATCTTCAAGCCGGCCGCGCGCAGCTCTTCGATGAACGCCGCATTCACGTTGAAGATGCGGAACGCGATAAGTTTGTCGGCGTCGAGATCGTCGAGATGCTCGTTCTTCATCTGCCGTGCGAACTCCAGAGTGACATCCTGTACCGCCATACTGAATTGCTTGTCCTCATCCGCCTTGAAACCAAGCGAGTCCATTTCGCGGAGGTAGTTCAGGTCAGGCTGAAAGTGAAAGGTGCCAGCACCCTCCCCGTCGTCGAGAAAGCCCTCGCATTCGATTTTGCCGGCGTCGCGCGAGATGGTGAAGTGAACGTCCTGTCGCCCAGGCCTGGAGAAGTCAACACCAATGAACAGGCCGACGGGCCAGTCGGAGCCGTGAGTAGAATTGCGGCCGTGGTGGTGCTCGATGATGGTGAACTCAATTTTGCCGGGTTCGCTCGCTTTGCTGAACGTCCAGCTGCCGCTGTGAACTTCGGCGGCATAATTCTTGAGCACGCCAAAGAGGATGCAGGAAGCAAAAATCAGAAAAGCCGTGGTTTGACGAAATCTCATAAAGATTCCCTTCCGTGCGGTTCTGGCAGGGGCACGACCTGGGTCGCGCCACCAGGCATCAAGATCGTTCTCGCCTTAGCGCCTCGCTCTTTGGGGCGAGCTTTTGCTCCTAAATGTCACCCTTGTCTTCAAGCACGCCCAGGTTTTTGAGCTGGATCAGCTTGTGCAGGTCGAGGTCTTTGAATCCATGTTTCTGAGCGGCCGCAATAAATTCCGGGGTAATGCCCTGGACCTTGGCCGCGATGTAGTCATCGGGATCGCCCTGGAAATCGCGCAACCCGGAGCTGTGCAGGGCTTTCACATATTCCGGAGTCACACCCTGAACTTTGAGGGCGATGATCTGACCCTCCGAAGGCTTGAGTCCAAGGGCGCGAATATCACGGACGTATTCCGGAGTCACGCCCTGGACGCGCATGGCCACGATAGTCTCAGCGTTGGGCTGCACGCCCTGCTGATGCAGGTCCTGGACATAGTCGGCTGTGACTCCTTGTACTTTCAGCGCAATCACGTCGCTCGAGTCAATCGTCAGACCGGCGGCGCGTAGATCGCGGACGTAGCCGGGAGTAACGCCCTGGACTTTGAGAGCTATGACGTGATCGGCGTCGCCCTGAATCCCGGCTTCCCTCAGACCACCAACGTAGTCGGCATCGACGCCTTGCACTTTGAGCGCAATGATCTGGTCCTCGTCGGGATTGAAGCCGAGGGCGCGAAGTTCGCTGATGTATTCGGGAGTGACTCCTTGCACCTTCATGGCGATGAGGCGGTCAGCTCCGGGATGGATTCCGAGTGCGTGCATCTGACGGACGTACTCCGGCGTGATGCCCTGAACCTTGAAGGCAATCAGCATGTCGGCAGACAGGTCCTTGAGGCCGGCCGACTGCAAGCCTTCGATGTAGGACGACGAGTTTGCCGGTGGCTCGGCACGCCGGGAAGTCTCACCGGGCGAAGGTTTGGCAGCGGGAGCCGATTGGGCCTGGGCCGCGGGCAGGGCTTGCGCCATGTCGCTTGCATAAGCGGTGGGATGTGGGTAAGTAATCCGAAGCAGGGCATGGCCCGCGAGGAGGGCCGCTCCCAGGCACAGGATGCCACCGGTCAGCCCAACCCGGCGCGTGCCCTCGCGACCCTGCTTCAATCCAAGCAAACGGATGATTCGCTCCGAAAGCGGGCCCCGGTTCGCGGCCATGGCCAGGACCGGAGCGCTGCGCCACTCTTCCATCAGAGTGAGGGCGCGGGCGTACTCGACGGCATTGCCGCACAGCGCGATGGCCATGTCGTCGCAGCAGTGTTCCCGCTCGGTCCGAATGCGCCGGTTGAGCCACCAGACGGCGGGGTGATAGAAGAGCAGAGTTTCCACGCAGATCTGGAAAACGTTGACGAATGCGTCAAGCCGCTTGATGTGAGCCAGTTCGTGGGCGATGACGGACTCCAGCTGGTCCTGCGAGAGACCGGTGAGAGCGGTAAGGGGCAGAAGAACAACCGGGCGGAACCAGCCAATCACCGCGGGCGCCTGCAGCCACTTGCAGTCACAGAAGCGAATCATCCGGTCGAGGCCGAGGCGTTGCTGCAGGGCGAAACAAACCTCGAGAAGCCTGCCGCTGACGGGAATAGACTGCCGGCGCAGCTGCCGCTCGAGCAGAAGGAATGCGCCGGCGGTGCGCAGACTGAAGAAGGCGACACCGCACAGCCAGGCCTCAACCAGCCAGAGAAACATATCAGGCGATGGAGCGCTTGAACTCTGGGTCAACGAAGACAGCGCGGCAGACGTCTCTGGTGCTAACCCGACCAGGGTCCCGGATGCCGAAAGTGATGCGGTCTGTGCCGGTGCGGGCCGCCCAAGGAACACGAAAGTGGATACCGGAGCGGCAAGCATCAGGCCGAGCGTGCCCACGCCAACGACGTAACGGACGGAAGCGCGGCGACACAGATGCATGGTGACCGCGGCCACCGCGGCAAGAGCCGTTCCCTGCCAGAGGAAATGTACGAGCGCCCATCCCAGGGTATGCATGGTGGCCGGTGAAAGCCAGGTCGTCAGATTGGTCATCGCCGGTTCCTTTCGTATTCGTCCAGCAAACGGCGCATCTCTTCTATTTCGTCGCGAGAAGCACGGCGGCCGGCCAGGGCATGCATCATGAGCTGGCTGGCCGAACCCTCGAAAACTCTTTGCAGCATGTCTCCCGCCAGCTGGCGCTTGGTCTGTTCCGCCGGCAGGCATGCCTGATAGACGTGCGCGCGCTGGGTTTCGTTACGGCGAACTGTGCCTTTTGTGGTCATGATCTGCAGGAATTTCAGGACGCTGGTGTAACCCAGGGTCTTCTTTTCACTGAGCGCTTCATAAACTTCGCGCACCGTGGACGGGCCGCGGGACCATAAGACGCGCAGGATTTCCAGTTCCGCTGCGGTAGGTTTCTGTGGCGTCTGCTTCATGGCGACGTACCATACTACGAAGATATTCGTAGTGTCAACGAAAATCTTCGTAGTAGAATGTGCCCGCAATTTTAATGTGAACCCGGAAGCCCCGGCTCACGTATGAGACTCAGAGACGTCCAAGCTACGAAGGAGTTCGGCCCTTGAACATCCGGGAAGTCCTGCGGCAGACGGTCGCTTCCATCGCCGCGCACAAATTGCGCAGCTTCCTGACCATGTTCGGAATTGTCTGGGGCATCACTTCCGTCATTTTGCTGGTGGGCCTGGGCAAGGGATTCAGCCGCGACCAGAAAGAGCGGCTCAAAACCATCGGCGTGGATCTGGCCATCATCTGGGGCGGGCGCACCAGCGAACAGGCAGGCGGTTACGCGGCGGGACGTCCGGTGCAGCTGTCGATCCGGGATGCTTACACGATCAAGAACGAAGCTTACCTGATCAAGACAGTGAGTCCTGAACTGCGACGCAGCGTGGCCGAAGTCAGCCGCTACAACGCGGCTTCCCGTCCGGTGCGCGGGGTGTGGCCGGACTACCAGCGCTTCCGCTCGCTCAAGGTGCAGGAAGGCCGCCTGATGACCGATGACGACGAAAAGGAAGGCCGGCGCGTGGTTGTGCTCGGGGTGGAATCGCGCGACCAGTTGTTTCCCGGCAAGCCCGCCATCGGCGAGACCCTCACCATGAATGGCTCGCCCTACACCGTCATCGGCGTACTGGAGAAGAAGAAACAGAACGGCAGTTACGGGAGCGGCCCAGACAATACCCAGCTCTTCGTCCCGTACGCGGCCATGGCTCGCGATTTTCCTCCGCTCGAAGGGCCGGGCATCTTCAAGGGATGGATCAACAACCTCGTAGTCGAAGTCGCTGACCCCGAACAGCACGAGAAGGCGATGCACCAGATCTACCAGATTCTGGGACGCGAACACCACTTCGATGCCACTGACAAAGACGCGCTCTTTATCTGGGACACGCTAGACGGCTCCAAGCTGGTCGAGCGCATTTTCGATGTCATGACCATCTTCTTCGGCGCGGTGGCGTTGATGACGTTGTCTCTGGGCGGCATCGGGGTGATGAACATCATGCTGGTCGCCGTGACCGAACGCACCCGCGAGATTGGCGTGCGCAAGTCGCTGGGGGCGACCGCGCGCGATATCCGCAACCAGTTTTTTGCCGAGTCCGCCGCGCTCATGATCATCAGCGGAGCGTTCGGGCTGGCCATCGGCGTGGGGATTTGCCTGCTGGTGAGTAATCTGCAGTTGCCGGACATCGTGCCCCATCCCGTGATCTCGCCGCTGGCTATCTTCGAGTCGTTGCTGACCCTTGGGCTGATCACGGTGGGCGCGGGCATGTATCCGGCGCAGCGGGCCGCCGCGCTCAGTCCCATCGAGTGCCTGCGGCAGGAGTAGGAAGATGCGCCTGAAGGAACTCATCGCGCAAAGCTGGGAGGCGCTGGCCCGCAACCGCTTGCGTTCCATCCTGACCATGATGGGGATCGTGTGGGGACTCGCCACGGTCGTGCTGCTGCTGGGTTATGGCGAAAGCGTGAGCCAGGGCGTGCTGGCGGCGTTTCTGGGAATCGGCAACAACGTCATCATGATCTGGCAGGGCCAGACCAGCCTGCAGGCCGGCGGACAACGCGCCGGCAAACGCATTCACTTCAAGTACGCAGACCTGCAGGCCATCCGCGACGAAGCCCCATTGGTGCGCCTGGTCAGCGCCGAATGGGACGATCCCATTGCCTACAAGTATGGCGACAAGGTGATCTCGGTTTCATCCAAAGCAGTGCAGTATCCTTACCGCGAAATGCGCAAGCTGAACCTGGCACGCGGCCGCTACTTCGAGGAGAGCGATTTTGCGGAACACCGTCACGTTCTCATCTTCGGCCCCAACGCGGCGAAGAAGGTGTTTGGCAATCGCGACCCGGTGGGTGAGCATGTGACCATCAATGGCCAGAGCTGGGATGTGATCGGCCTGCTGCAACTGAAAATTCAGGACTCTTCCAACAACGGCCCCGACAACGAAAATGTGTTCCTGCCTTTCGAAAGCGTGAGCGATATCAATGACCTGCGCGATCCCGAAATGATCGTGTTCCAGCCGGTCACCGGACTGCTGCACACGGCGGCCCTGGGGCAGGTGAGAGAAGTACTCGCCCGCCGCCACAACTTCAATCCCAAGGACGACAAATCCACGCCCGAGTGGGACACGGTCGAGGATGCGAAAGATATCGAACAGTTCGGAATCGCGCTACGCCTGATTCTCGGATTCATCGGCGTACTGACCCTGGGAGTCGGCGGCGTCGGAGTGATGAACATCATGCTGGTCAGTGTCACCGAGCGCACCAAAGAAGTGGGACTGCGCAAGGCGCTGGGCGCGCGGAACCGCGACATCGCGCTGCAATTCCTGGTGGAGGCGCTGGTGCTCACCTTCGCCGCCGGCGCCGTCGGCATGCTGGTGTCGGTCCTGCTGGCGCACGCCATTCCGCCTATGCCGCTCTACTCCGAGATGTACAAGACGGCCAATCACGAAGGCGACATCGTCCTGAAGACTTCCGGCAGCGTGATGCTGATGGCCTTTGTGATTCTGACTTTTGTGGGCGTGACCGCCGGCATGTGGCCGGCGTTGAAGGCCGCGCGCATGGAATCGGTCGAGGCCCTGCGCTGCGAGTAGCGGCAGGTCACTTGTTTGTTTGCTGCTGACCGCCCGCGCTTTCAGCATGCCCCAAATGTGCGCACTCTCGTTGCTGCTCGGGCGTGATCGGGGTGGGGGTTTCACCCGCCGGCACGGAATTGCATCGCATCGTGTCCTCGAATCCGGGCGCTGAAAAGATGAAGGTGAGGCTGACTGGCTCTGTGCCCGTGTTCTTCAAACTTACCCAGGTATTGGCCGGAATAAAAGCAAGCCCACCGGCATGGAGGTCGCCCTCCTGATCGCCCAGCCAAACGTGGGCGGTTCCGCTCTGGATCAGCACGATTTCATCCTGGATCAGGTGCTTGTGCTTGGCGATGGCCGCTCCCGGGGCAAGTTCCTCTGTGCCCAGCACGAGATGCTGAGAGCCATTGTTCTTCGGACTCACCTTCAGCATGAATTGGGAGGCCGCCGGGATAGTGGTATTAGTGTGAATGCGGCGAGTTCGCAGTTCGCCTTCATTTCTTTCCAGCAGAAGGGGCTTCACGGTGGGATCGGGCGCTGGGGCAGAACTGGATTGAATTAACTGAGCGCGCGAATTGCAAAGCCCAGCCAGCACGATCACCAGTGTGATCATCAGGTGCTGGACTGATCTTGTCTTCATTAATTTGACCTCAGCGGGAACTCTACTCTACAGCAACCGGGTGCGGTGACGTTGTCAGGCTTCGTTGTTAAATTCCAAAAGTGATCACCACCTTTCCGCGAACGTGTCCTTCTCCCAGATATCGGATTGCGGCAGGGAGTTCCATCAAGCTGTAACACCTGTCGATGACCGGGATCACCTTTCCGGTCGCCATGAGCTCGCGAATAACGGTCAGGTCTTCCCTAGCCGGTCTGGCCAGGAACGTGATCATCTTCTGGCTCATCAACCGCGACAACACAAGAGCTGAAATCAAACGCGCCAAAATACCGATCATTCCCCGGCCGGTCCGCTCTCCGACCATGATGAGTATCCCCTTAGGATTTAAGACGCGCCTGCATGCTGACAGGGAATGATTTCCAATGCAGTCGAAAATCAGGTCGTAACGTGGTCCACCCCTGGTGAAATTCTCCCGGGTGTAATCAATGACGTGATTTGCGCCGATGGAGCGGACCATGTCCATATTTCTCGTGCTACATACGCCGGTGACCTCCGCGCCGAACGATTTGGCGATTTGCACCGCGAAGGTGCCCACGCCTCCCGCCGCACCGTTAATCAGGACGTTTTGACCTGCCTGAATTTTTCCCTTGTCGCGAAGACCCTGCAATGCGGTGAAAGCCGCCACCGGTGCTGAAGCGGCTTGCTCAAACGACACGTTCTCCGGCTTCATGACCAATGCAGAGTGGTGGGCACACGCGTACTCAGCGAAGGCCCCCTGCGGGATCCAGACTCTGAGAGCGGAGGCCTGTGGGTCCGCGATGCACACGCCGAACACCTCGTCGCCTGCTTTGAACCGGGCTACGTTCCTGCCGACCGCTTCAATCTGGCCGGCTACATCAACGCCCAGTCGTGCGTCCTTGGGCTTGCGCAATCCGGTCACCAGGCGACCGCCGCCTTTGATCAGGCCCTCGTCCAGGGGATTGACGGAAGCCGCACGGACCTTTATCAAGACTTCATCGTCCTTGGGGACAGGCCTTTCGACCTCCTTGATCTGGAGAACGTCCGGGGGCCCGTATCGGCTATAGACGGCGGCTTTCATTTTTGGGTGGTTAGCCAGGAAGTTTCGTTGCGAGCCCAGAAGCCGGGGGCACCTGATCGGGCAACGAAGTTCCGCAGTACGGACAATAGACATCGTGGACGCCAACCACACGCTGGCACTGGGGACAGTTCGGGCTCAGTTTGTAGCTGCAGCGAGGGCAGAAGTTGAATCCCGTCTGCACGGCGAAGTCGCATTGTGGACAGGCGCCGCGCAGCGATTGCCGCAGCAAGAAGTAAAGAATGATGCCCAGGGCGTTGGGAATAATAACTGCCATAATCGTCCAGAGTGTAGGGCTCATGCCGCGACGCTTGGCATCGCGGTTGATATAGCCGATGAGCAACAGAAAGCAGCCCCCACCCAGACCGGCCCCCAGACCCATCAGGGCTCGTCCCCACGCCGGCGGCGCGCCCGAGTGCCGGGCCACCACAACGTTGAAGAAGACCTGGCCGGCGATAAATACGATCCCGGCGAGCGCCCACGCCCACAGCGGAACAATCCTGATCTCCGCCGTCAATCCAGTTTTACTTTCGTTTTTGAGCTGCATAAATTTGTCCGCCTTGTCACTTTCATTACCGCGACTGCTCGCCGTTGTTGGCGAGGTGCGTGCCGCGAGCCAACAACAGCACACTTACCACCAGCGCCGGCGCGATGAAGAAGACCATGAAGCTGGTCTGCCAAACCACGGTGGAGACTCCCGCCCGTTCACCCATCCAGGCAAAGAGCCGCCAGAGAAAGGGGACGGTCAGCGTCGCCGTAAGGCCCACGCCCAGGCAAGCCATCCCTACCAACCATATGCGCTCCCGCGTCTCGCGAAGCCTGCTGGCATGGAAGCGCACCCGCATCTGGGTGGCTCGCACCAGGCGGGCATCAGCGGCGACGGGCAGCGAACGCAAAGTACGAACCACGCCGTTTGTTGCTTCCGCGTATTGACGGCATGTTTCACATTCATCGATATGGGCCCGGAGCCAGGCCTGGCGCGCTTCCGGCAGAGCCTCGCCCAGAGTTATCAGTTCACGTGCCTCGTCATGTTCATTCCGCATCATGCCTGTGCTCCCTTCAGCCGCGACATCAGCATGTTCAATCCGCGATACAGCCGCGACTTCACGGTGCCCAGGGGCGCCCCGGTCACCATGGCAATTTCGTCCAGAGCCATTCCTTCCTGAAAACGCAAGACGACGGTCTCGCGATACTCCACTGGAATGCTGACCAATGCCGCGCTGACGCGCTCGGCTTGTTCGTGCTGCTGCACCACTTCCCACGCCATGGGCCGGGTGTCGGCCGGTTCGAAGGGTGCGTGCTCTTCGTTTTCCATCAGGCCATCCAGGCTGACCGGGCTTTTCTTCCGCAGATAATCGATAGTCAGATTTCGCGCTACGGCGTAGAGCCAGGTGCTGAATTCGTGCCGGCCGTCGTACTGGTGGCCGCGTTCCAGCACCCGAATCCAGGTTTCCTGGAAGAGGTCCTCGGCCAGTTCACGATTTCCCGAGAGGTAGATCAGATAACGAAGAAGCCGGTGCTGATATTGCTCGATGAGGTGGTCCAGCAAGTCAGGATCTCGCCGGCGTAGACCGCGAGCAATTGCGCTGGTCTCGGATTCCATCGTATTCACGGAGCAATAAGCTAAGGCGTTCATGCTACCGGGATATACGGGCGAGGCGCCAAGAAAGATGCAGGGATGGAACGCTTTATCTGAAGGCGCTTTAAGCGATTCAGATTCAGCCAGGTATTCGATTGCCACGACTTCAGTCTGGAGTGGCACCGGGGCCCGACGGCCGCCTACTCTGGAAGGCACA
>JBARIF010000097.1:0-4697 GCA_049799615.1 Terriglobales bacterium | reverse complement strand
TTCCGCAGGCGGTTTGGCTGCGCTGAGCGATTGACGAAAATCGTCCAAGTTCATTTCAGCCTGCGATCACCCAGCTGTCTGGTGCGACGCGACATTTCTCAGTCTTTCCCAGACACATTATCAAGCTTCCCCATGATGCGCCACAAACCTACGCCCCTTCTTGACACCGGCAATTCGATGTCACACCTTGGGGTCGGTTTTGAGAGCACCCTGTTGAGAGCACCCTTGACACTACGCGCTGCTCACGAGCAGAATGCCTTCGCCCGATAAGGAGATTCTCATGTCTCGCAAAATCCTTGCGACCCTAGTCCTGCTAATCTGCGTCTTTGCCGTTGCACAGACCAACGATGTCGATAAGCAGAAGCTGATTGACATTGAACAAAAGTTCGCGACTATAACCAGTTTCAACAGCCCCGAAATGACCGACGCTTTCCAGAAGTATCTTTATGATGGCACCAGCTCCGTGGTCGTCCTATTTGGGCACCTCTACCACGAACCAAAATCCGAGGCTGTTGCGGCGACGAAGAAACCAGATCCCAATGATCCCGACGTAAAGATGACCAATAAGCTCTCTGATTTGCAGGTCGACACTTATGGCGATACAGCTCTGGTCAGCTACAAGGCGGTCGAAACTGACAGCGGACATAAAAATCCTGCTCTCAACGGCGACTACCGCTTGACTTGCCTATCCACCTCCAACGTCAGGCACTCGCGGGTGAATGCATCCACAACGGCCAGGATACGGATCCCACGGCCTGTCGCCAAGGCGTCGCAGGCAAAGTCTACCGCCCATTCCTGATCCGACCGCAACAGTAGTCGTCCTTCGTTTGCCGGACGCACCAACCGCTTTCTCCTCAGCCGTCGCACCATCAACCGCTCCTCCTGGTACAACCGGTAAATCCGTTGGGCGCTGGCCGGGTGTCCGCGCTTGCTCAACAGCACATGCAGCCGCCGATATCCGTAGCGCGGTTTTTGTCGTGCCAACTTCACCAACTCTTCTCGCAGTTGCGCGTTGTGGTCCGCTCGCGGCTCATAACGATAACTGCTGCGGTCTAGCTCCGCGAGCCTGCAAGCCCGGCGTTCGCTCATGGCAAACTGCTCCGTCGCAAACGCCGCGTCCGCCCTTAAGCCGGCAAGCTCCACCCGTTTTTTCGCACGATGGCCTTCAGCGCTTCTTTGTCCAGGCTGAGGTCAGCCACCAAATGTTTCAACCGGCGGTTCTCATCTTCCAGACTTCTCAGTCGCTGCGCTTCGCCCACTTCCATCCCCCCGTACTTACTCTTCCAGCCATACAGCGTGGCTTCGCTCACACCGTGCTCGCGGGCCAACTCTGCCACTTTCCGTCTCGCCTCGTGCTCTTTCAGAATCCCGACGATCTGCTCTTCGCTGAATCGCGCCCTCTTCATGGCCAAGGTCCTCCTTCGTCGTTACTGCCGCGACGTGAGGTCCCCAATTCTAGCTGGTTGAGTTTTTCGAGGGCAGGTCAGCGCGTGTTAGGCATCATGGCTTCAATTCTTGCAGCGCGGAAACTGGCTCAGTACGATGGCGGGAAGCGTGTTCCTGCGACGGTCAGCGCGAGCGGACGCGGTGCGTTGGGCGGAAGAGATCATGAAGGAGATTGATGAGCGCTGGCCTGTGAAGTAGCCAAAAAAGTCTTGCGGCTAAGAAAGAGGACGGCTAGAATGCGCCATTCTCTAGAGGGAGAACAACCATGCGTCAGTTAAAAGTGCTAGCCGTAGTGTTGGTCATGTCACTCAGCTTGTTCGCTGCTGATAGTCCATTCAGCGGAACGTGGAAGCTTAATCTTGCCAAATCAAAGATGACGCCCCCCGTGCCCAAGAGTGACGTCGCCGTCGTTGATGCGGACGAGAATGGTCTCAAGTTGAACGAAGACATAATCACCGACAAGGGCGAGTCACTCAAGATCAGCTACGAAGCCAAGTTCGACGGCAAAGATTATCCCGTCACTGGAGACCCGTCCTCAGATTCGGTGTCATACCAGCGTGTAAACGCAAATACGCTAAAAGGCAAAACCACGAAAGCTGGAAAAGTCGCAACTGATGCCACGATAGTTGTCTCGAAGGACGGCAAAATCACTACTGTGAATTACACGGATTATTCGCAAGCGGAGCCCGCAAAGGGTACAGCCGTGTACGACAAGCAATGAACTAGTCCCATTGTCGTTCCATCAGTTGTGATAGCCAAGACTGACCTTGCACGGATGTCGGATGCTGACAATACTGTCAGGTAGACCCTTGGGTTAGGGGCGAACAAACGACGCAAGCTTGTGCTAACGCCTGTGTTTGTTGAAAAACCTCGAGTTTGCAGTGTGCTTGTCTCTGTTACTGCTTGCCTGGTTATGCGCTTCTTTGTTTCTTCATACCGTTCATGCAGTTGCGATCTCTGGAGTCGGCTTACCACTGAGGAATCGCACCAGCCGTTTCAGGTTCTGCGCCGTCGCCGCCAGGTAAAACTGCTCGCGCACAAAGCGCATCCGGCGCAGCCTCAGTCGGCGTAGTCCGATGTAATTCTTCAGCTCTGCGAAGAGTGCTTCCACTTTACGCCGAGCCCGCTGCGAGATGGCGAACGCTGGTGTCTGGGCCAGGGCGTGGGCACGCTGCCGCGCTGGCTCACAAGTATGGATGGCGATCGTCCGATACTTGCCTCGTGTGCAACGGCTCTTCTGGGAGCACTCGCGACAGCGCTTCACCGTCGAATAATAAACGTGTGTGCGGTTGCGGGCATTGATTCCGACGTACTTCAGGATTTTGCCTTCCGGGCAGATATAGCAGTTGTCCTCGGGCATGTAGATGAACTGGTCGATGCCATAGAGATCGGTCGGCCCATTGGGATTTTCTTTCACCCGGATGTACGCGGCGATACCGCGTTCATCAAGCCATTGCAGCAGTTCACCGTTGCCGTAGGTCGTATCCGCCGCCAGGGTCTGCGGCAGGCAGCCATAACGTTCGCGATACCGCTCGATCATGTCACGGGCCGCGACGCTCTCCTGACTCAATCGCGCCGGCGTAGCTTGCACGCCCACAATGACGCAACTGGCGTTATCCACCAGATAGTTGTCGTAATAGCCGAGCCGCGCTGGACCGCCTTTAGTCGCGTAGGTCGAATCCGGGTCGGTGGTCGAAACCTTCTCTTGCTGCGGAACCGGAGGTTCGACCGGGTTCTCCCGCTCCAGTTCGACTAGATACTCGCGCACCGTGTGGTTCACCTTCGCCACTTCCGCCAATTGTTCGCGGGGAACGCGGCTGTGATGATCGGCATTGGCCTGGATGAAACTGCCGTCCACCGACATGTGCTCGCCCTTCACCAATCCGGCCTCGACGCAACGAGCAACGATCTCCTCAAACAACTCTTGAAACAGATTCGATTCCTGAAACAGTCCATGCCGGTTCTTCGAAAACGTAGAGTGGTGCGGAATCTCCTGATCGAAGCCGAGTCCCGTGAACCATCGCCACGCCAGATGCATGCGCAACTCTTCCACCAGCTTCCTCTCGCTCGTGACGCCGTAGAGATAGCCGACCAGCAGCATGCGCAGCAGCAATTCGGGGTCGATGGATGGCCTTCCCGTGTCGCTGTAGGAGTTCTTCAACTTTGCGCGAATAAAGTCGAGGTCGACGTGGCGATCAATAAGGCGCAGCAGATGATTTTCAGGAACCTGATCCTCCAGGCGAAAGTAATAGAACAACGCTTCTGAGCGGGATTGGTGTCCCATCATGAGCAGCAGGCCTCCGAATGTAATGGTAAACCGCAACATCGGGAACTCTGGCCTGCTTATAACCCGAACATTGCACTGCCACAAGCATCAACTGAGAGACTTTTTCAACAGACACAGGCGTTAGCACCAGTTTGCGCCGTTTGTTCGCCGCCCCCCCTGGTCAATGAGCGCTATCGCGATGTTGCGCCAACGATGCCTGGGAAGCCGTACAATATGCGGGATTCTTTCAAGGAGGCCCGAGTTGAAAAGACTAGGCTGGCTGTTTGTTCTCGTTTTTCTTTTTCCGGGAATCTGGGTGGACATCATCCATCCGCAAACGCCAAGTCCCAAAGCTAGTAAATCTGTCATTCCCAAGACTTGGGATGATGCCGAGATGGCTGCCCTCGAAATTCCTTTGGCCAATCCTATCGGGTCTCCGAAGCAGGTTCCCGCCGACTATTACTACCGGATCCCGGTCCGGCCCATTTACAAAAGCTACCCCGTATATGCCGCAGGTCACGAACCAACTGGCTACCTGGAATCGCTCAAACATAAGGACCCGATCATTTATTGGGACGACAAAGGTCACGCGCCAACGCTCGAAACAGAGGCCGACTGGATAAATGCGGGTGAAGCAGTATTTGACGCGCCGATAGGCGATGGAGGAATCGGAGGATCGGAACCCACCGACCTATACGTTCGCGATCCAAAGTTTCTGGAGATGACGGGCGCACTGGTCGCCCGAGATGGCACGCTGCCATACTTCCGTTATGTGGTGAAGAAAAAAGGTGAAGTCGAGATTGGGGTGCTAGCGTGTGGGATGTGCCACACTCGGGTTATGCCAGACGGAACTGTTTTGAAAGGAGCACAGGGCAATTTCCCCTTTGATCGCTATTTCGCGTTCGATTATCTCCGTTCCGGCTCAAAAGTGGCCCCCGTGCTCGAACGAAGCCTGTACGCGACCCCTTGGATCACTTCTGATCCT
>JBARIF010000096.1:0-2203 GCA_049799615.1 Terriglobales bacterium | reverse complement strand
GTATTACTCGCTATATCTATCAGCCATAGGCTGCCGGTAGCATGTTGATGGAACGAGTTGAGCGCCAAGTGTCTCCCGTCGGGAGATAGCGTGAACTGCTGGTAATCGATCACCGGCTCGAGACCGCCGCTCGTAGAGCCGTCTCGTGCGTACCACTGGAGATGATCGAAAGATGATCCCTCTGCTGTGCCGTAGATCAGAACTCCGTTTTGCGAGGCAGTGAATTCGGAAGTGCCAAGGTAAGCTGGAGACGCAGCAACATTGCGGGCCAGCAACAACGGTTCCCCAATCTTTCGCAGTGCCTTCCAGTCCATGCGTTGGGCCAAGAGGTTCTGCCCCTGCGCGAACAGCACGTACTCCGGTACGGCTGTCGCCCGGCTCTGACTCGTCAGCAGTTCAATGGGATCTCCGCCCTTCAGTGACTGCGCATACACCTTGGCTTGCGGATCATCGCTTGTCAGGCTTGTGCGAGCCAAGTAGATAAAGCGTTTACCATCCGGGAGGAACTGAACCCACATTTGGCTGACCTGTCCTGGAAGCAACGAGGTCGCGGGAGTCGCACTTGCGCCGTCGTGGGAAACTCGGAGAATTGGACTATTTACGGCTTTGGCGAAAAGGATTGTTCCGTCGGCTCCCCATGCTCCTTGTGCGATCTCCGGAACGCTGCAGATCACCTCGGGTACTCCACCTGTTCGCGGAATCTTCTTTAGCTTGCCACCCGCCCAAAAACCAATGAAATGCGAGTCCGGCGACCAGAAAGGAAGAAGCGCATCCTCCGTCTGGTCCATCCTTCGCGCTGCGGCAGAACTTAAGGGCCTGATCCACAAAGAGCTTTGACCAGAAGCATCAGTTGCCGAGAAGGCCAACATTTCGCCATCGGGAGAAACCGCCATTTGTTCGAACGGGTGCCAGTTCCTCTGTAACGTTATTCCCTGCGGCAGGCCGAGTGATAGCCGTACCGCGTTCCGCTGGGGTGGCGGGGTACGTTTTAACCAAAGAAAAAGAGAAAGACTTACGATCGCGATCAGGGCGACAATGGCGACAACTCGTCTACGCCGCCCTGGCGGAGCAACCAAGGGACGTGCAGCGCCTGCACTTCCATCTTCAGCTACTGTCCCAGAAGACCAATGGAACTCCGGCACATAAGAACCGGGAGGTAGTTCGATACGGACCTGCGGGGTTTGCTTAGCCTCTGTGTAATACTGTGCAAGCCTTTTTCGAACTTCTATCGCTCGCACGCGGACAACCGCCTCGTTTGAGGTTTCGTAATCTGCGGGCGCCCCAAACGTCTCTACGCCTATGACAGGCTCAGGTAGCGATTCCAAGTCGCCCGCCAAGGAGCGCTCCACGGCTAGCTGAAGATAAAGCTGACACCGATTGCTGCCGGCGAACGCACTGCTCGAAAGCACTGACTGGAGCGCGCGGCGGACCGACGCAACCTGTTCAGGGGTCAGCCTATCTGAGTTTTCGAACTGAGGCCCTGTCGACATTGCGCCTATATTACCGCTTAACGTCCCTCAACGGTGGTTTGAGGGGAGCGAAGTAGATCTGTCGACGAGCGAATGTAGTTGCCCGTTCTATATGGGTGGGCAGATTGCACGAGCAGCAAGAAATCAGGCAGTTAGGGGTGGCGTTGTTTTGGCGCGTCGATTGCCTTTGGCGTCACTCCTTTCTGCACTCACTCGGATACCGCTTCCGTCTTCATCGCAGTGACCTTCCCGGAAAACCTGATATCGTCCTGCCGAAGCATCGGACTGCGATCTCCGTGCACGGCTGTTTCTGGCACTGCCACAATTGCCGTTACGGAAAAGTGACGCCGGCGACACGTTCGGAGTTCTGGAGTAGCAAGCGGAACGGGAATGTCCGGCGGGACCAGAAAAACAGAGAGGCGCTTCTGAGCATGGGCTGGAATGTCGTCGTCATCTGGGAATGCGAAACACGCGATCAGGAGGCGCTTTCTCTTGTTCTGAAGAGAGGCCTCCTGACGAGCCGGTCGTGAATGCATGATTGCAGCATCAGCATACGTTCTCAAAGTATCGCCGGATCGTCGCGGCATTCTTCTTGACGACGACAACAGCTCGTATTTCTCTGAAGAACCATCCATCGCCGAGCCCGTTCCCCGCTTCGATCACAGCCGGCGGGCTCCGATTGTTGTCCTCGCCTCTTTTGCGGACGGCTCGATAACCCATATCGCAGACGGCCG
>JBARIF010000095.1:0-1504 GCA_049799615.1 Terriglobales bacterium | reverse complement strand
CGCCAGTCGTGAATGACGGATTGCTGAGCGCTTCCACGCCCATTCCTCATACTTCAGACGGATGAATCCGTAGCGGGGGTTGCGGCGCGCCGGCAGCTTCAGAGCCCGGTGCGGCTGGCTTCTCTGGGATGTCTTCGATCGGGTACGAGGGATGTTCGTACCAGGGTTGGAGCGGAACTACAGCGGGAGGCTTTGGGCGGGGAACAGACGCAAGCGCCTGCTTTACTTCAGGAAGGACCTCGGGTTGAAACTCATCAAGGGAAGCCGTAGCTGGGGAAATATTCGGCTCGAAGTCGGCGAGATTGGCTGTTCCTGTTTGTGGCATGATCGAGTCCTACTGCGCACCGGTTGCTGGTTCGTAATCAAACTTCCCATTTTTGTAGATGGCTGTGATCTTCACCCTCTGGCCGCGGACGACACCGACATCTCCCACCTTGCGGCCTCCGAGTTCGTTTACTTTTTCGCCTGCCCCCTTCTCTGCGGCGGGTGCCGTCGTGGCTGACTTCGCTTGCTCCTTGGATCCACTAATGTTGCCGCTGAATCCACCACGCCGCTGGTTCAGCGTTACGGGTCCAGGTGTGTTGTCCGCGAGACCGAGGTCAGACGATAAGCCGGGTTTGATCTTGTCGAGTTTCTGCATCATCACGCCGGTCAAGCGCTTGACCTCATCAGCCGCCGCCTTAGCGGATTCAGTGTCCCCGTTTTGAAGAGCTGCCCGATGATCCGCCATGGCGACTGCAATCTGTGGCTGCAGGGTTTCGCGGAGAACGCGCCATTGCCTGTTCTGTGCTTCAGTGAGTCCCGGTAGGTCGCCTTCGCTGCCTGCCCCACCATTCTTCAACCGCTGCTCTTCAATGGTTCGTAGGCGATCTGTAAGTGCGGCCACCTGATTATCGTGGCGTTCGCGCTCATCGAGTGCTGCTTTTTGCTGATCGGCGCGATCCTGCGCGGCCTTAGCTTGGTCGTCGGCGCGTTGCTGACGAATCTCGTTCCAGTCAGTCCTGTATCCAGCCGTCAATTTGTCCGCAGCTCGTTGTCGGTTTTCTCCGGCAGTACGCAATCCCAGATCAGCCTGTTCGTAGGCCGCCCGCCCGGCTGCCGTGTACAGCGGCATCTGCTTGTCGAGCGCTTCTTGCTCCTCGTTGATGGGCTGGAGGGCCGTCGCCCGGGCTTCCTCAGCTCCGATACGCCGCCGGTTGACTACCTGACTGGCAACCGCGCCAGCGTTCTCTGGGTTCCTGAGTTGCGTAGCGCCGAGCAGGGTTCCTACGATGCGCTCCCATGCTTTGGGCTTGACTGCGTTTGGGTCAATTGGCGGAACTGCGGCGCGTTTCGCATTCAACGCCTGCTGCTGCTGAATGATGGGATTCAGGTAGTTGGTCAGGTCGGGTGCCTTCACCGGCGCGAGGGATGGATCGTCGGACGGCGGTGGGGCTGGATTGGGCTGGGGGTCTGGTGTCGGGCGTAACGGCCGACCGCCAGGTTGCCCGAGATTCGGCTGTAA
>JBARIF010000094.1:0-4339 GCA_049799615.1 Terriglobales bacterium | reverse complement strand
TGCGTGCCATCATCAGCCGCGAAGGCGCGATTGAAAACCTGCAGGTATTGAGCGGCCATCCCATGCTGGCGCCGGCTGCTGTTGATGCAGTGCGGCAATGGCGATACCGTCCCTATGTACTCAACGGTGAACCCGTGGAAGTGGAGACCCAGGTGACAGTGAATTTCGTCCTGGGAGGCGGATAGTGGATGGCCACCGCAGGCCCGGGAGTAGCACAGGCGTAACCTCGTGAGCCGTATGATGACCGCTATAATCGCCTTACGTGGCTACTGCGGAAATCTTGAAGCGCATGGCGACCCGACCCACCTGGGCCCAGGTGTCGCTTGAGAACCTGCGTTACAACTTCGGGGTGGTACAGCAGCATATTGGAGCAGCCGTAACCGTCTGTGCAGTAGTGAAAGCCGACGCGTATGGCCACGGCGCGACGGAGTGCGCGCGAGCTCTCGAGGAGGAAGGAGCGCGCTGGCTGGGCGTGACCTCGCTCGATGAAGCGATCCCGCTGCGCGATGCCGGCATTCGCACTCGCATCCTCTTGATGACGGGGTTCTGGCGGGGCGAAGAAGAAGAGATCGTTCGCCTGCAACTGACGCCCACGATCTGGGAACCCGGCCAGGTCGAGCTGCTGGAAAAGGCGGCCGCCGGCCTCGGTTTGCCTAGAGTTGCCGTGCACCTGAAAGTGGACACCGGCATGGGCCGGCTGGGCGTCGATCCCGAAGACCTGTACCCGGTCTGTTCCGCGTTGAAGTCGTCACCTCACCTGTTGCTCGAGGGTCTCTCCACTCACCTGGCTTCTTCCGAAGTCCTGGATGCGCCTTCGGTCAACGACCAGTTGCAGAAGTTTGAGCAGGTGCGGAGCCTGGTTCGCAACGAGGGATTTGATCCTCCCTTGATTCACGTGGCCAACACCGGTGCGGTGATTTCACGGCGAGAGTCATGGAACACCATGGTGCGTCCGGGAATCGCACTGTATGGCTACTACCTGCCTTTTGAGCGGGCGGCAAGAGAAGTCAGCGGCGCCAAGCTGCGGCTGGGGGTAAAGCCGGTGCTCACCTGGAAGACCCGCATTCTCTCGCTGCGCGACGTGCGTGCTAACCAGGCCTTGGGTTATGGCGGCACTTACGTGACCAAAGCTCCGGCGCGAATTGCGGTGCTCCCGGTCGGCTATGCCGATGGATTGAATCGCGCTCTTTCATCCCGGGGACGAGTGATCGTGCGCGAGCACTACGCTCCCATCGTCGGCCGCATTTCGATGGATTTGACCCTGGCCGATGTAACCGGCTTGCCCGGAGTTTCCGTTGGCGATGAAGTGGTCCTGCTCGGCGCTCTGGATGGTTTGAGTGTGGATGCACGCGAGCACGCGGAATTGGCCAACACCAACGTGTACGAAATTCTTTGCGCGATCTCGAAGCGCGTGCCGCGGCGGTATAGCTAGGCTGGTCGTTGGTCATTAGTCATTGGTCCTTGGCCATTGGTCGTTGGCCAATCTGAAATACAATTTCCTATCCACTCCGCTTTTTAGGCACAGGCATGTTTCCGGGCACGGCACGCATCCCGATTAACGCTCTCCGCGTCGGGGCCAATGCCGATTGTTGCTCTTCGCTGCCCCTGCGCTGACCTTTGATGGCTGCTTTGCTATCCTGATATCAATGCTTTCCCGCTACGAACAGTGGATGTATGACTGGGAGACCCGCCTCACGTCGGTGGACAACAACCGCGTGGTGCGCCCGCTGGAATGGGGGGTCGAGTGGGCGCGGGATTGGCCGTGCCGTAACGGCTTCGCTCCCGGACATGTCCCCGATGGCTCCGATTCCGAAAAGTTCTTGCGCGAGTACAACCGGCGCATCGTGGCCTCGAGCGACGACTTTTATTCCTATACTTCTCCTTCGGATTTTCGGCTGGAACGCCGCGAAGTCCAGGTCTTCAGCACGCGGGAAGTGCCAGACCCGAAGCTGGAAGAAAAGGTGCGCGGTACGCACGCGAATTTCCTGCGCTTTACTTCGCCGGTCCGCACGCCCTATCCGGAAAACAATCTGGTAAACGCCCGCTGGTTTCCGGCGCGCGGGCGGCGCGCCGTGGTCGTGCTGCCACATTGGAATTCCGATGCCCTGGCCTACACCGGACTCTGCCGGGTAATGAACCTGATGGGCATCGGGGTGTTGCGGCTGAGCATGCCGTATCACGACATTCGCATGCCCGCGGACACGCACCGCGCCGACTACGCCGTCTCCGCCAACATCGGGCGCACGCTCGACGCCTGCCGCCAGGCGGTGGTGGATGTGCGCTGCTGTCTGGACTGGCTGGAGCAGAAGGGATATAGCCGGCTGGGCATCCTGGGCACCAGCCTGGGGTCCTGTTATTCATTTCTCGCCGCGGCGCATGACCCCAGAATTCGCGTGGCTGCCTTCAATCACGCTTCCACCAATGTCGCAGACGTGGTCTGGCACGGGCAATCCACGCGCCACATCCGTCAGGGTCTCGAAGCGCAAATCGATCTCGAGCGGCTGCGCGCTTTGTGGAGCGGCATCAGCCCGATTTCATACTTTGAACAGTTCGCCCGCTGGCCCAAGAAGTCGCTCATCATTTATGCGAAGTACGACATGACTTTCTTGCCGGGGCTCTCCCGCGATGCGGTAGCGGAGTTTGACCGCTACCGCCTGGACCACAAAGTCGTGGTGCTGCCCTGCGGCCACTACACCACCGGCGAAACACCGTACAAATACATGGATGGCTGGCAGTTGGTGTCGTTCCTGCGGACGGCGTTTGAGAGTGCGTGAAAGAGCCATTAGCTCTTGGCCTTTAGCTATTAGCTGGATCCTGTCTCTGTACGGCTGAGCTCGAATCTCGACGTTTTTCTTTTCGCTAAGAGCTAAAGGCTAAGAGCTAAAGGCCAAGAGCTAAGTTAGAATGACTCTGGGTACCACCAAAGAGAATTCCATCATGAAAACTGACCGCATGTCACTCCCGCTCAACGAAGCCGATCCTCAGATCGCCGCGGCCATCGATAACGAAGTTCGCCGCCAGCACGAGGGTCTGGAACTGATTGCCTCCGAGAACTTTGTCAGCGAGGCCGTGCTCGAGGCCATGGGCTCGGTGTTCACCAATAAATACGCCGAAGGCTATCCCGGCAAGCGCTACTACGGCGGCTGCGAGTTTGCCGACGTGGTGGAAGAGTTGGCGCGGGAGCGGGCTAAAAAACTCTTTGGAGCGGAACACGCCAACGTTCAACCCCATGCCGGGTCGCAGGCCAACATGGAAGCTTACGCGGCGGTGTTGCAGCCCGGTGATACCATCCTCGGACTCAACCTGGCCCACGGCGGACATCTTACGCACGGCCATCATCTGAATTTTTCCGGCAAGACTTATCGCATCGTGCCGTACGGAGTCACCAGGGAAAGCGAAACCATTGATTACGACGACCTTGAAAAGCTGGCGGAAAAAGAGCGGCCGAAGCTGATTATCGGCGGGGGCAGCGCGTATCCCCGAATCATCGATTTTGCCCGCATGCGGCAGATCGCCGACAAAGTGGGCGCGCTTTATCTGGTGGACATGGCGCATTTTGCCGGACTGGTTGCGGGTGGCGTGCACCCCTCGCCGGTGCCGCATGCGCATATCGTCACCACCACCACCCACAAGACTCTGCGCGGACCTCGCGCCGGCATGATCCTGAGCAAGCAGGAATTCGCCGCCGCCATCGATAAAGTCGTCTTTCCTGGAATGCAGGGTGGCCCCTTGGTCCACATCATTGCGGCCAAGGCGGTCAGTTTCCTCGAAGCGATGCAGCCTGAATTTCGGGAATACGCACGGCAGATCGTAGCTAACGCGAAAGTGCTGGCCGAAACCCTGGCGGCGGAAGGCTTCCGCATAATTTCCGGCGGCACCGACACTCATCTTATGCTGGTGGATGTGTTCTCCAAGGGAATACTAGGCAGCGAGGCGGAGAAAGCTCTGGGCGAAGCCGCCATCACGGTCAACAAGAACGCCATCCCGTTCGACGCCAATCCGCCCATGAAGCCGAGCGGTATTCGCATCGGCACGCCGGCGCTGACTACCCGCGGCATGAAGGAAGAAGAGATGAAGCAGGTGGGGCGCTGGATTTCGGAGGCCCTGCATCACCGGACGGAAGCGCCGGTGCTGAGCAAGATCCGCAACCAGGTCTTGAGTCTGGCCGAGGCCTTCCCGCTGTATCCCGAGCGGCGCGCGCGAGCCCAGGTGGAAGTGCGCGCCTAAGTAATGGTGATGGAGGACGGGCGTCCCGCCCGTCCCAGATCAATCTTCTCGAGGACGAGGGCTTCAATCCGAACGGGCGGGGACGCCCGTCCTCCATTCGCTGGCCGAACTC
>JBARIF010000093.1:0-2045 GCA_049799615.1 Terriglobales bacterium | reverse complement strand
CTCGTATGCTTATCCAATAGCCGATTCCAGATGCCAACAGGAGCGCAAAGGGGGCAAAGGTCAGTAGACGTCTCAAGAAGCGGCTCAGCGCTTCATAAAACTCCTGCATTTGCTCGGCTACTTGGATCTGATAGACACGTTTGTTCACCGAGATTGAGCACTGCAGGACACGGATGGGTAGCCCGCCGATCCACATCGTGCTCGGACGGAAAACGGTCCCTGAAGGTAGCAAGCCATTGGGTTTCAGGGATGTCGACTCATAAATCAACTTGCCTTGGTCATCCCAGATTTGCAACATATCGCTTTGCGGGCGAAGCTCGGAATCCTCGTCCAGTTCCTGCCGAAGGACTTCGATATTGCCTGTCTGCAGAGGTGTTTCAGCGGCCTGTTGTACCACGTTCATCCGCTCCCAGAGCTGGTCGTCGACCGTTGAATGAATGCTGTGACGCATGCTCAGGAACGCTAGGATGCCTAACGCACACAAGGCTCCCGCCATACAGCAGGTGTACCATATGGTTAATCTGACCCCGATCGAAAACGAGCGGCTCATGGTTCTTCGCGCAGACTGTATCCGATGCCGCGCACGGTATGAATCAGCTTGCGTCTGTGCCCCTTGTCGACCTTGTTGCGCAGCAACGAGATGAATGCATCGAGCGTATTATCCTCCACATCTTCGAAATCCCACCACACCGCCTCGATCAGTACTCTGCGGGCTATCACGTGCCCAGCGCGACGCATGAGAAATTCCAAAAGACGGAATTCAGTTGCCGTGAGATGGATTTCTCGTTCAGCCCGGCAAACCCTCAGGGCGGCCGGATCAAGCACAAGATCGGCTACACGCATCTGCACCGGTCGAGGAATAGGGCCGCGGCGGGCCGATGCTCGGATGCGGGCCAGCAACTCCACAAACGAAAATGGCTTGATGAGGTAGTCGTCTGCACCGACGTCGAGACCGCGGACGATGTCGGGTACTGAGTCGCGCGCCGTGAGCATAACCACAGGGGTTTGATTGTTGCGGGTTCGTAAATGCCTCGCGACCTCAATACCGTCCATTCCAGGCAGCATTACATCGAGAAGGATGACGTCAAGTTCGGTGCTGCTGGCAATCTCAAGTGCAGCCGGACCATCGAAAGCCGCGACGACCAGATGGTGCTCCTCCTCCAGCCCCTTTCGCAGGAGTTCCGCCATCGACGGTTCGTCCTCTACTATAAGAATCCGCAAAGCGCGCTCCAGTTTAGAGGTAGTATCTACATTTCACAATGGCCCCTGGCCCGCGGCATACCCACTTCGTGGTCGCCAGTGAGTATATCGGTACACTCCCTACCTTACTAAAATATGCGCAGCGGACGCCCCTCCCTTGTCCTCTATAGCATAGTGGTGGCCTCTGGAGCACAAAGCCGGCTGCGTTCGGTTGCGGAGCGAGGAGAATTCACGTCGCCCGGGGCGGCAGGCAGGATGTTGGCAGCCCGGATAGCCGCATCTATAAACAAAAGTGCATGGTCGCAGTGAGTAGCAACTCCTGCGACCAGGAGCTAATCACCTGCTCTGAGAACAAGGGGACCGGGCCGCGCAGCCCGGTTCCCACCTGCGTTTGCAAAATCTTCTACTCTACTCCTCCTTTTAATGGGTTACGAATCAGTCGATTCAAACTGATGCACTACCATTCGATCCGTTCTGCTTGGAATCGATTTGTTCTGTGATCGTGCAACCATTACAATTTCGTTACAAGTGCAGGATCATGCTGACTATTACTCCTTCCCACCTTATAGTCTTCATAGTCTTCGCGGCGTTGAGGGCGTTGCTGCCGGTTTGCCTGCGGTCTTTCATGCCCACAGTTCCCACAAGGCGGGAGGGCTAGGCTACTCTGTGGAAATCCAACCCGCACTATCACCCGCAATCTAACCCTTGCCTTTCAGGCTTAAGTCTGTAGCACAATTTTAATCAGCTTGTAACCTGCCGTTCATATTCCACGCCTACTCTTTGTGCATTCTCAGCCGTTCCCCGAAACCAGCCGCCAAAACTGGAGAATGAGTTATGTCTAGATC
>JBARIF010000092.1:0-1730 GCA_049799615.1 Terriglobales bacterium | reverse complement strand
GGTTCGTGTAGGCCTGCTGCCAGAATGGCTCTTTGCCCCGCCCGAACAAGTTATTCAGCAAGGAAGCGATCCCGTATGCGAGCGCGTACGCCTCCAGCTCATTGTGCAGCGGATTATAGCGGTAGGGTGAGGCCAGAGAGATCTCGACGTAGTCGTCCTCGCGGCCATGTTTTTCCAGGATTCCACGGACTTTGTGGCAGAAGTCGCCCTTAACCTCAAGCACCAGACCCGAAACCCGGCGTTCAGCCTCATCAGCACGATACGCCAACACCTGCTCGGCAAAGGGATACATGCATCCAGTGGACTTACCGCTTCCCACCGCGCCGAAGATGGCGATCCCGGTAAAAAGGCCACGCTCGGGCACAATGAGCCACCGGGGAGTTGCCGCCGGCTGCGGACGCTTGGGATGATGGACCTCGCCGACTACCAGGTAAAGATCGTTACGACTTTCTGGCGGAAGATATGGTGCGAGCCGCCTGGCCCCAATTTGCTCTTCTCGCCGTATAACAAAAATGTATGTAAATGAGAATAGGATCGAGAATGCGATGTACGGTGTTGAAAACAGCATAGCAACAAAGCCATACTTGATTCCGTAGAACAGATACGGCTTCTGAAGCAGCACCATTTGCAGCAGATCGTTTTCAGCCGGAAACGGCCAGTTGCGAAACAGATACAGACCCACGGCTGCACTCACCACAAAGCTCACTAGATTTCGGCTCTCGACCGCTCGCCTCACGACTCGATCCTCCACTGGCCTATGCTGATTCCGTTTGCATCTCGCCCACGACTTCTGTGCGAGGACGCTTTCCTCTGTCATCCCGCTGTGGTCCAGAAGGTGATGCTGAACCAGCAGATTCAGTGCGGGTGAGGGTGCGTTCCGCACTGCTTCCAGCATTTCTGTCCAGCTCGACCCAGCGGGCAAATTCTTTGTCCCTTTTGAATACCAGTTCTAGGGCCTGGCTGATGATGTAATCCCTGCTGTCATCGATGAATCGGGCATACTTGTCGAGCGTGGCGAGCTGGTCCTGGTATAGCTTCACCGTGATCTGCTGCTTGGCTCGCTTGATTCTTTGGGGAATGAATGAGGATGCCATGGTTTCTCCCTCCTGACTTCACTGCGTTTCTATCAGCGCTTCTAAGTTCTCATCACTCGAGGAATGCATTACCAACGGCAGTTCCTCAAGGGCGGGAGCGACCCCCGAAGTGACGACAGGAACGAAGCGGGTTTGTGGCGGCTCAACGGCCGCACAAACCGGGGTCGCTCCCGCCCTTGAAATTTTTTGGGGCGTCCGTCCTTCTCGCATGAATTCGTCTCTTCGCACCGTCCTACCTGCCTCTTCCGGACAATGGACCCGGATCGTGGGCCGACCGCTCACCGGATCATCATGTTTGCCGCCACGGTCCGCGATATCCCACATTTGTTTCATGCCGATATCTTCCTGCTGAGCTCGCCGAACAGCTCGTAATTGTGATCGACTCGGTATGTCGCAAAGCCTCCTGACCGCCTTTCCAGACTTTCTGCGCCCCCGCCCAAAATGCAATCACCGTGCTCTCGCCATCGGTAACACAGGGCTTCATATTCGGGCCCGCCGAACTCCGCCAACTCCTCTCGCAGCCGGTCCAGCCCCGCCTTACCAAAAGAACTTGTCTCCCGTCGCTCAAACAGATCACGAGCCCGAAAGTGTTTGCGCAACCGCTCGATATCCCTATCCCCAGGAACCGACAGTGCC
>JBARIF010000091.1:0-1843 GCA_049799615.1 Terriglobales bacterium | reverse complement strand
GTCTGCCGTGATGGAGGCATAGTGCGACCAGATCCGAGACATTCGCTTCGCCCACACACATGACCGTGTCTGCGCCCCCCCAATAGATTTTCACGGTTCCATCGGACTCTGGAACGGCACCACAGGTGAAGACCACGTTGTGGACGTATCCAGTTATTTCCCAAGGATCTTCCGGTTGCAAAATCCACGAGTCTCCCACACCGATGACCTTTGCCGGGTTCTCTAGTTCATGAAGAGCAACCCCCAAACGATAGACCGATCCATCCATCGTTCGGAAAACTCCGTGATAGATGGAAAGCCATCCCTGGTCCGTTTTGATCGGCGGCGCGCCGGGACCGATCTTCATTTCATCCCAGTGATATTGTTCAGGCCTCATGATCAGCTGGGATTCTCCCCAATAGCGAAGATCCGGAGAATAAGAAATCCAGATTGACCAAGGGGCGATTTCCGAATGAGGACGGTCAAGCCGGGCATAGAGCCCATCAAACTTCTCGGGAAAGATCACCACATTCCGATAATCCGCCTCAGTGATTAGGGAAACTCTTTCCACCTGAATGAAGTCCTTCGTCTTGGCCAGAGCGATCCGGACTCCATTTCGCGAGTAAGCGCTGTAGGTGATGATGTATTCCCCCTCTAGGCGGGTCACGCGTGGATCCTCCACGCCGAACTCTTCATAGGCAGCAAAAGGGCCGTCCCGGTCAGGAGTCAGAAAAGGCTGTGGATCGGCTGTGAAGCGGAATCCGTCGGGACTGCGTGCCAAACCAATGATGGACCGTCCGGTGCGGAGATGGGAGCGGAAAAGCATGATGTATTCGTTGCCGTGTTTCACGACCGCCGCGTTGTGAACGGTTTCCACTGGATAAGGGATCTCTGCCTTGGTAAGGATCGGGTTGTGGCGGTACCGCCTGACAATGTCCGGCTTCATGAGCGCCTCTTCGCCTCCAGATCAAAAATCGTTGAGTAAACCTGCTCGTATCCCTCCACCATGGTATCGATCGAAAAGTGTTGTCGGACACGGCTGCGGCAGGCTCGACGGTCGATTTCAGAAAGCAGGCCAAGGGCCCGAGCTGCTTCCGCAACATTGGCAACCAGAAAACCCGTCTCCCCGTCCTTGATCACCTCACGGCAAGAGCCGAGGTCCATTGCGATGACGGGCACGCCAGCGGCATTGGCTTCGACGAGGACAAGTCCGAATCGTTCCGGGATCGTGTTCAGGTGCAGGAGAACACGGGCTCGAGCAAACAGTTCGTTCTTGCCCTTCACGTCCACCGGTCCGATATAGAAAATGTTTCGATCGTCGAGATATGGTTTGACGTGATCCCGGAAATAGGCCTCATCCTGGACGATACCTGCGATGATCAAGCGCATCCCACTCAGCCGAGCAACCTCGATGGCTAGATGAACACCTTTGTCCGGGTGGATCCGGCCCAGGAAAATCAAGTCTTCGCCGCCGCGGTCCCGCAGGGGGTACAACGAGAGATCGATGCCGTTGTAGATGGTCGCCAGGTAGTTCAGCCCTGTGGCTCGGTCGGAGTCGCTGACGGAAACGAAGTACCCGTCACGATACTTATCGTAGACGGGCATGATTTTTGGTGACGAGAATCCGTGGATGGTAGTCAGGACCGGTGTTTTAATCAGCCGAGTGTAGGTCAAAGGCATAAAGTCGTAGTGGCTGTGGATGAGATCAAACTCAGCAGCGCACTCGAACGCTTCAGAGATGTGAAGGTATTCGGCTACTTTGGGATCGACGGCGGAATCCTCTTCATATCCCCTGTCCACCACGGCATGCAGGTGAGCGCTAGTCACAGAATCCCTGCTGGCGAACAACGTCACATCCCAACCA
>JBARIF010000090.1:0-1700 GCA_049799615.1 Terriglobales bacterium | reverse complement strand
GATCGCAATCGGCCTGACGGTTGATTCGGAGTTGTTAGTAACCGCGGGCTTCATCTTTCAGGCGGCCGTCGGTGGTCCGGCATGGACTTTGGGGTTGATTTATCGCCAAGACATGCAGTTGACGTCGGCCCTGTTCCACATCGTCCCTCCACTGGCAGGGCTGCTATACGTTTCCAGCTCGCGGCCAATCCCGAGGGCCGCTCCCGCAATCGCCTGGCTGGTCTATCCAGTTTCGCTGTTTACCAGCCTGCTTTGGAGAAATAAAGAATTGAACGTCAATTTCTCAAGTGCCGTGTGGCCGCCCCTCGCCGGCTTCTTCCGTTTGCACGTGTTTCAGTTGCTGCTGGTGGTTACTTCACTTCTACTAGTTCTCGGGTTGTCGAAATTACTGGATGGCTGGTTGCGCTCACGAAGCGAGGTCACATCGGGGAACTAGACCCAAGCTTCTGCCTCTTGATGGTTTCAGACATCGGCTTTGGCACCAAGGTCAGGGTTCTGTTCCTGGCGTTTGATGATTCAGCTGGATTGGCTGATGATCGCGCTCCCTGAAGGGAAGTTTCAGCTTGCGGACAATTTCAGGCCAGAACTCCCGAAGTACATCAAATCCCATATCCCCGGCAATGCTGAGGCCAACTCGCCGGGATGCTGCGCCGATGCCACGAGAATTACCGGGGTGATAGGTATTACTCAGCAACATCGAAGAGGTTGTGCCCAACCATTCCGAGAAATTAAACATCTTCCGCCCTGAGTCACCCTCCGCCACAAAGACATGAGATAGAGCATGACCAAAGCGCGCGGTGATGCTGCCTTCGAGTCGCCGGTAGTAACGGGGATCCTGGCGAAACATGACCGGAAACAGATAGGTATGAAGGAAGTCGCGGGATACTGAATCTGTGAGCGCAGCACCGTATCGCTTGGCGTAGCCGGCAGCACCCTGACCGAAGCTGGGGTCGTCGTCTCTCGCTTGTGCCAGACCAGAGTCGAACGCCGCTTCTATGAAGGTCACCGGCTCGAGGCTGTCTTGAGCAAACAGGTGAAATTTCTCTGGGGCATCCAAAGCGCACACCGTCAAACCGGGGCGAGGATGCGAATGCACAGTCTTTATCTCCGGCTTACGGGCGAAATACACGACCAACTTTTTCAAGGGACCTTCGTAGTCCGCCGCTGACATGAGAGGGCTTGGCTGAACGCAACGAGAAGCCTCAACGGATGTTCCTTGTGGGCTGGTCACATTCTCGCCAGTGGAACTGGTCTGTGAAAGAACGAATTGACTCTCAAACAGGAGCGTGATGGTAAGAGCTCGAATCGCCGGTATGGTTGCATGCAAGCCCATTGCAAGAAAACCTAATGTGGCTGCCAAATCGTTCGTCTCAGGGAAGAAAGGATAGCGAGGACAAATACCTCCGAGCAATTCTCGTAGAGTTCTCACTCGAGCACAGTGAGGGCAATCACACAGAGTAGTGATACCGGTCCTCGTCATCGCCGAATCAAGTTGGGGATCTCGTGCTGCCAGGGCAAGATGGCCGAAACATTTGGCAATCGGGAGAAGCGCTGGACGTGCTCGCGTGGATTTCGAGCTTGTTGCTTTGAAGCGGCACAATTGGGGCGGAGACTTCTTCTAGCCTCCATCTTCTTCTAGGCTCCACGTACCAGCCCGTTTCTCCTCTCGCAGAAATCTGAATAGCGCCACCGTTACGGCC
>JBARIF010000089.1:0-4908 GCA_049799615.1 Terriglobales bacterium | reverse complement strand
CCCCATTACGGATTGACCCTGCAAATTGAGGGAGAGTACGATTCTAGCCTGGGCCGTCCGCTCGGCGGTAAGAGGCAGCGGCGAGGCAGCGCAAGTCGTATCACTACTTACAGATAGGCATGGGAATGATGAATCTCAAAGTGTCGACTGCGCCGTTGCTGGCCCTGATTCTGGCGGGCGCCGCCTGCCACACCGATCAGCGCCAGGGTAAGCTGCCGGCAGCACAGGCTAATGCGCCAGCTCTGACCGCGTTTCGGGGGACTGTTCCCCAAACGGATCCAGCCCCGATCACCTCCGAGCAAGCCCGGATTGAACCTCGACCCAATCCAGACCCGGTCGCAGAGTTGATTGTGAACGCCGAGAAGGCGTACCAAGTGGGAGAAGACCAGTTTAAGGCTGGCGACCTGGAAGCGGCCAAGCGCAACTTCGACCGCGCCGTCGATATGTTGTCACAAAGCCCAGCCGAGATCCGATCGGACGAACGGATCGAGCATGAACTGGATCGGGTCCTTGAAGCGGTGAACCGTCCGGAACTGGCCGCCCTGCAGTTGGACAGCGCAGAAACGAAACCGAAAGCCGAGCCGGCGCCCATCGACGAAGTTAACGATGAGACGCCGCCGGTTGACCCCAACGTCAAAGCGCGAGCCGAGGCTGAGGTGCAAGCCACGCATTCCGAACTGCCGCTCATGCTTACCGATCAGGTGGCGGCTTTCATTAATTATTTTTCCACCACTCGCGGACACGAAACCCTGCAGCATGCGCTGGAACGCGGCGGGCGTTATCGGGGGATGATCGAGAGCACACTGAGAGAACAGGGCGTTCCCCAGGAACTGATTTACCTGGCCCAGGCGGAGTCGGGTTTCCATCCCCTGGCGTTATCGCGGGTGGGGGCGCGCGGCATGTGGCAGTTCATGGCCAGCCGCGCCCGGGGCTATGGCTTGCAGCACAACCTGTGGGTGGACGAGCGGCAGGACCCGGAAAAGTCCACTCGGGCCGCCGCTCATCATCTGAAAGATCTGTACAACCAGTTTGGCGACTGGTATCTGGCCATGGCTGCTTACAACTCTGGGCCAGGCACGGTGCAGAGCGCGGTCAAGCGCACCGGCTATGCCGATTTCTGGGAGCTTTACCGGCGCAACGTTCTGCCCAAGGAAACGCGCAACTACGTCCCCATCATCCTGGCCGTGACGATCATGGCCAAGAACCCCAGCCAGTACGGTTTGGACGATGTTGTTCCAGAGCAACCGGTTCCTTACGACGCGGTCAGGATTGACTATTCGGTTGACCTTCGTCTGGTGGCGCAGTGCATTGATGTTCCAGCCTCCACGCTGCAGGACCTGAATCCTAGCCTGCTGCGCCTGACCACTCCCAAGGGCCAGGCCTTTGAGCTGCGCCTGCCGGCCGGAACCAGAGATCGCTATCTGGCGGCAATTGAGCCGATCCCGCCCCAGATGCGGGTGTGGTGGCGGTACCACGAAGTGGCGGAAGGTGACTCGCTGGCCTCGCTTGCCCGGACCTATCGCACCACTGTGAAGTCTATCGAAAAGGAAAACCACCTCCAGTCTGGTGATGAGCTGAAGGTGGAGAGCAAACTGATCATTCCGATCCCGCCGGGCAAACATGCCGCCACCGAAGACGGAGCCAGCTATGCTCGCCACACCACTCGCTACCGGGTGCGACGGGGAGACACGGTGCAGACCGTAGCCGACAATTTCAGCCTTCCGCCCACCATGATTCGGCGCTGGAATCATCTGCGGGGCGACAGCCTGCGCGGACGCCGCATCGTTTACGTGCATCTGCCGGTGACCCCAACCACCCTGCCCAAGGAAGAATTGGCAACTCCTAAATCAAAGACCAGTAGGGACTTACACCCCGCCTCTCCCAGGATCGTGCAGCGTCACAAAGTGCAGCCCGGAGAGACCCTGATCTCGATTGCCACAACTCACCACACTACGGTCGAGGCCTTGAAGCGCGACAATGGCAACCTGCCGATGCTGCGGCCGGGAATGGTTATCTTGATCAGAAGCGTTCAATAACCCCGGCTGCTAGCTTGTGCTTCCAGCCCTCTGTTCTTAGTTTTCACTGCTTTCACTCTCCACCTTTGGGCCACGGCGGCTAAAGCCGGGCCCGCTCGCAGAAGACTGGCGGCACGGTTTAAGCCGTGCCCTTCCAGTAGTTTTCATTCCTCTTCCCGTGGTTCTTTGCCACAATTGGGCGGCGGTCATCCTACCCGCGCAAAATACTCTGCACCTTCTACTCGACTTTGCCCTCTCGGTGTAATATGCAACGTGCAGGACGACCTGCAAACCGGTTCTTGATTGCGGTCGCGCAAAAACGCTGTGCTATAATCGCGCCCCATTCAGCCAAGACGTTAGTCTTTCAGTTGTCTTTTTAATTCCCCAGTACCCGCAGCGCAGGCGCAGCGGCCGCGCTCGGAGCTCCAAAAACCAGGAGGAAAAATGAGCTTTGACGAGACCCTCTACGCACGAGATGACGAGATGGATGAATTTGGCAACAGCGGCGCCTACGGCGATTCGCTAGAAGAAGATTACGAAGAAGAAGAGGAAGAAGAAGAAGCCGAAGTGCCGGGCATGATCGAACCACAACCCGAGCCCGCCATGCCAGCTCCAGCCGCACCCCGCCCGTCAGGTGGTGGAGGGCCGCCCAAGCCGCCGCGTAAACCGGCGGCCAAAAAAGCAGCCAAGAAAAAGCCGGCCAAGAAAGTGGTCCGGAAGAAGCCGGCGAAAAAGAAAAAGGCAGCCCGCAAGCCCGCAAAAAAGAAGGCTGCGAAGAGGCGTCCGGCACGCAAGGCGGCAAAGAAGGCGGCCCGTGGCAAAGGCAAACGCGGTCGCCGGTAAATGCAGGCTCGGTCCTCGCCCTGATCGGCAGACCCGGACAGGCGAGGACCGCCCCATTCTTCTGCAAAACCAATAGTGCCGCGGCCGGAAGCTGACTCTACGCGGCCTTGGGCAGCGTGGTGGTTTCGGTCAGCCGGCGCACCGCCAGGGACATCATCACGCGCGTGACTCCGCTCATGATCATGCTCACGCCCACCAGCGTGCCAATCGCCCAGGCCGAACTGGACGGCCAGTGGAACCCGATGAAGAGCGCAAGCAGCAGGGTGACCAGACCGTCGAACAGCACCCATCCGGCGCCCCGCCCGGGACGCAGATTGAAGTAGAGCACCACATCCAGCACGCCTTCGACGAAAAAGAGCGAGGCCAGCAGGAGCGTCAATGACGCCACTCCCAACAGGGGATGCCAGAGCAGATATCCTCCGATGAAGATGTAAGCCAGCCCCACCAGCAGCTTCCAGATCAGGCTTCCCGCGCCGTGAGCGTGAAAAGCCACGATTACATGGACAGCGCCGGCGAAAATGATGAGCCAGGCGATGAGCGCATTGACTGCCACCGCCGCCAGAAGCGGCGAGCCAATGGCCACGATTCCAAACGCGATCAGCAGGACTCCCCAAACAATGGACCAACCGGAAGCCTGTCGCAACAACGAGGTCGGTTGTGCAAGCATGTGTTCCTCCTCGCTCGAATTTCAGGGGGCCATTTTGCTCCCAAGGGGAAGGCTTGCGCAAGCAGGAGAAAGACAGGCGAGAGGTTCAACATCAACCGCAACGTCAACGGCGTCGGATAGAACCTGCCCTGAGCGAAGTCGAGGGAAGTGTCCGACCCACCTCTGTTACTTCTTGCCCGCTACCGCCTGCAGGCACTTGCTGTAGAGTTCCAATAGATGTCCGGCATACTCTTCCGGCTTGACCGCCGCCCCAGTGCCCTGGAACCCGACACCTGAGGAAGTAGTCCGGCCGTAGCCAGTGGTCATGGCGACAAATTTCATGAGATCCAGCGCGATATCTTCATTGCGGCGCGATCCTGATGCTGCCCCCGGTACTTCCTCCATGAATGCCTCCCCTCAAAACGATGGTAACAGATGATTATGTGGGTCGGTAAAGCAGTCATCAGTCTTCAGTCATCAGTCTTCAGCCAGCTCTCCGTTCACAAGCCTTTCTCACGACTAAAGACCGACGACTGTTCTACAAGTCGGGCAGGGGTGGCCGACATCACCGACGGGTCAGTTCACATCATGCAGCAGGGTGTAGGAAAATCCACCGGACTGGCTGTTGATGCCCACCAACGTCCTGACTTGGCCCGCACTGAGCGTGAGCGAACCGGTGTCGATGGCTTTTTGTTTCTGGCCGACCGCGGTCAGCACGATCTCGTAGCTCCCAGCGGCTACAGACTGGTAGGCGGTGACCGAGCCAAAGGCCAAATTGCTCAACGTGGGACTGACGGTGTTCAGGTCGGTGGATGGAGTGACAATATAGACATCGGCGGGACCGAGGTTCGGCGACGCATTGACGATACGAAGCTTGAAATCACCCGAAGCCGGCGCAGAGTTGTCGTCGGCCAACACCATGTTGGCTACGCTTTGAGAAAAGTTGTAGGAAATGACGGTGGTGTCGGAACCGGAGGCAAAAGTGATGGACTGTTGCAGTAGGGCCGTGCTCGATCCGGAGGGTTCGATCGCGACCTGATGAGAGCCGGATTTTACCGACTGATATCCCGTGCTGGTGCCGTAGCCGAGGTTGCTTGACACCGAACTGCTATCCACCAGCACCTCCAGATTGGATTCGTCCGGAACCGCGTTCATAAAGCGGGAGCGCGTGCTTCCTCCCCCGCCGCCGCATCCTGCAAGAAGCAGGAACACTCCGCAACACAGCGTACCGGCACACCATGACGTCAAGCGCAAGATTCGGCCCACGATTCACCCCTTTTGGCTGCGAAAGTTTGGAGAAACAACGGCAAAAATCGACTGATGCGCGGCCTTCGATGCGGAGTTGCTGCGCCTGCGTAAAGAGTGCGTCAAGAGGAGTAAAGACTTGTAAATCAGTCCTGCTTT
>JBARIF010000088.1:0-1819 GCA_049799615.1 Terriglobales bacterium | reverse complement strand
ATGGTGAGATGGGCCGCCAGGTGAGGAAGTTCCGGATGCAGTTCCCGCCGAAGCCTCTCGACGAATTCCCCAACTGGATTCCGTACGTAGGCTACCAGGGCATAACGCAGACCAGACATGATCGGAGAGCAATTATACCGCGCCGCCGCGATCGCGCTGCGAAGTGGAAAAGCTCCGCTCCGAGCAGCGCGCGTAGCTGGCAAGCCTCTTCGTTCTGCGCAGACCCTCCTGTAAACACAGTCAGTTATAATCGCAGCAGGCCTTCTCGCGTAACCGTCGGGGCGTAGCGCAGCCTGGTAGCGCACCTGCCTTGGGCGCAGGGGGTCGTAGGTTCAAATCCTATCGCCCCGACCAACGTCCCAAGGGTCCAGCCCGGAGACATGGGTAACAGAACGTACCTAAGACATAGGTAACACTTTTGGACCGAAGGGATTTTCCAGCGGTTCGAGCACACGCGTCTCCAGATCGAAGTATCCCAGATCATAATCCATAAAGCTGACCAGCCAGATGTCGTCTTGCACTTCTTTAATGCCCACAGCCTGGCCGGCAAAGACCTGGCTGAAGTTAATCTTCTTGCGTCCCAAACAGATGCGGCCACAGTGAGTCACCACGATGGTTTTGTCGTGGAAGGGATAGTCGATGTCCGGCAATCCGGTATAGGGACGCGGAGAAGGTTGATAGACCTCGCTGGGGCATTTCATGGCGAGCGCTTCGTGGGGGCGCTGGTGGTTGAAGACCGCGACGAAGGCGTCGAAGCGGGCCTGTTGTTGCAGGAAGTTTGCGGCGGCCGGCTTGGTGGCTTCTTTTTTCAAGGTGAGGTGCATGCGTTCGTGGCGGCCGTTCTGTTGGGGATGACCCGGCTGAATGCGTTCGATGCCGATGCCCAGGCGGAGCCACCACACCGCCAGCTTGCTGAGATTGAAAAGAGCGTGGGCGGAAGCGAAGGGGACACCATTGTCGCTGCGGATGTTGGCGGGCAGGCCACGATCGCGAAAAAGCCTTTCAAACACAGCAAAAGCAAAATCTTCCTTGGTAGAGGAAAGAGCCTCACAGCAGAGCAGAAAGCGGCTGGCGTGGTCGGTGACGGTGAGCGGATAGCAATACTGGCGATTGCCCAGCAGGAACTCGCCTTTGTAGTCGGTGCACCAGAGCTCGTTGGGACGCTGCCCGGAAGACAACGGCGTGCCCTGCGCGCGACGACGGACTCGGCCCCGCCGCTCTACCAGTCCATGGCGGTCGAGCACCGCATGGATGGTGCTCTTGGCTGGGATCGCAATCCCGGAGAACCTGCGGACCAGGCGTTCGCGAACTTTGCGAGCACCCCAGCTAGGGTGCTCGCGCTTCACGTTCAGGATGTAGTTCTCCACCTGGAATGGAAGTTGGTTGGCGTAGCGATAGGGACGCCGGCTTCGGTCGGTGAGCCCTTGAATGCCGGTTTCCTGATAGCGATCGAATATCTTGTAGCCGGTCTTGCGCGAGATCCCGAACTCCCGGCAAAGTTCCGCCATCGACTCGCCGGCCAGCCGGCGCGCTACAAACTGCAGCTTCTCATTCATGACCGAACACTCCTTCCAAGGCATCTCTTTCCTCCCATTGAGGAGGAAAGTGTTACCTATGTGTCCGGTACAATCTGTTACCTATGTCTCAGGCCGCTCATCTGTCGGCTTATCCTCAAACTCTTCGACCCGAGTTTCGCCGCGGTATTGATTCCCGGAGTGTATTCGATTCGGCCTTATTTTAGGGCTCAGGTTCCGACGCTTCCTGGCTGCCTGAACGCTCGCCTGACAGTAGCCAGAGCAAGGCTTGAACTCAGGTAAGG
>JBARIF010000087.1:0-2559 GCA_049799615.1 Terriglobales bacterium | reverse complement strand
GCTTTTGACCTTGGTTTGCCCAAACCACGCGGGCGAGGGCGCCCGCGCCACACTGAAGTTGCCGGACTGCGCTTTGATGTTGCTTTCGTCGATTTCAAGTGACAGCATTTCAGACGCGAGTAAACCCCATGGAAACGTTGCTTCAGGATTTGCGCCACGAGTTTCGCATGCTGCGGAAGGCGCCCGCCTTCACGGCAGTGGCCGTGATCACCATAGCGCTGGGAATTGGGGCGAACACCGCCATATTCAGCGTGGTGAACGCCGTCCTGTTCAGGCCGCTGCCCCTGCGTCAACCTGGCCAGATCGTGCGTTTGCAGGAACTGCATCAACGCACGACGAATGTGACCGGGGCGACCTTTAACGATGTGCGCGAGCGCAATCACGTGTTTTCTCAGGTCGCCGCTTACCGCATTTTTTCCCAGAACTTGAGCGATACGCGGCGATCGGCCCCGCCGGAGCAGATCGACACCGCATTCGTTTCCCCGGATTTCTTCCCGCTGATGGCGATCACCCCATTCCTGGGGACGGGATTCTCCCCAGACCAATTTCACAAGAATGCCGGCGGCGTAGTGATCCTCAGCTACGGACTCTGGCAGCATCATTTCGGGTCGGAACGCGAAATCGTCGGCCAAATGATAACCCTCCATGGAGAGCCTCACTTGGTGGCGGGCGTAATGCCGATGGGATTCTCATTTCCGGAAGCGGTCCAGGCGTGGGCACCGCTCACGGACGAACTGGCGTTCCCACAAAACCGCCGCGCCCATTTATTCACCACTCTGGCGCGGGTCAAGCCGGGCCTCTCGATGGAGGCTGTGCGTGCCGATTTGCAGGCCATCTCGGCCCAGGTGCAGCAGGAAAATCATAACGTCGATCCCGGATTCACATTCCGCGCGGAGCGTCTGCAGGACAACCTCGTTTCAGGGGTTCGCCCCACTCTTCTGATCTTGATGAGTGCGGTGGGCTTCGTGCTCTTGATTGCATGCGCCAACGTCGCCAACCTGCTTCTGTCGCGGGCCGTGGTGCGGCAGAAGGAAATCGCGATACGCTCGGCGTTGGGCGCGTCCCGCTTTCGTCTGGCGCGGCAACTCCTGACGGAGAGCGCACTGCTTGGCCTTATGGGCGGAACGGTTGGTTGCTTGCTCGGGCTGTGGGCGGTGAAGATCTTATATTCCGCGTACCCCGGCGCCATCCCTTTCCTGGCTTCTCCTGTGGTCAGCTTGCCAGTTCTGCTCTTCGTATTCGCGGTCTCTATCCTGGCATCGATTTTGTGCGGAAGCATTCCCGCCATGCAGCCTCCCGGGCTGAATTTGCAGGTGCAGCTTGCCGAGGGTAGCCGCACCACCGGGACGTTACGCCATCAGCGCGTTCGCTCATCCCTGGTGATCGCGGAGGTGGCGCTCGCCATGATGCTGCTCGCCGCAGCCGGACTGCTTATTCGAAGTTTCACTCTGTTGCAACGGGTTGATCCCGGTTTTGACGGTTCACATTTAGCGATCGCTCGCCTGTCACTGCCAGACTCCCGCTATCCGGAGCTTCCGGAGCGGACCCAATTTGTGAACTCGGTTCTCGAACGCCTTCATGCCTTGCCTGGTGTGCAGGCAGTTGCGGCTTCCGGAACTCTGCCCTTTGATCCGGCGCCTGAAACCGACCTTGACCTCGAGGGCCACGTTTACCAACCGGGGGACGAACCCAGCGCGGAGATTTTGACTGTCAGCCCCGAATACTTCGGCGCCATGGGAATTCGCCTCCTGGCCGGAAGGGCGTTTACCCCGCAGGACATCCCCGGACATCCGGCCGCTTTAGTGGTTAATCAAACCATGGCGCAACACTTCTGGCCCGGCGAAAGTCCGTTGGGGAAGCGGGTAGTGATGAAAGACTGGGGACCGCCACTGCCCGGCCAGATCGTAGGCGTAGTTTCGGATGTAAAGCAGGATTCGCTGGAAACCAATACCCAGCCCGCCATTTACTACAGCTTCGCGCAGTTCTCGCAAGGTACTCTGACCACGTACCTCATCGTGCGAGGCGCTTCGGATCCGCTCCGCCTCGCGCCTGCCATTCGGGATCAGATCTGGTCGGTTGACCGCGATCAGCCCGTGACTGTGCTGGCCATGGACCAAATCATCTCTGGCTCGCTGCAGCGCCGCCGGTTCGTGCTCACTTTGCTGGCGACGTTCGCGGCACTGGCCCTGCTTCTCGCTGTAGTAGGCATTTACGGCGTCATTGCGTATTCGGTGGGTCAGCAGACGCATGAATTCGGCATACGCATGGCGCTGGGTGCACAGCGATATCAGCTTCTGCTCATGGTCCTGCGCCAGACCGTCCGCAAGCTGGCGGTCGGCCTCGCCATTGGAATTGCAGGCGCTGTGATCCTGACCCGATTGATGGCAAGCTTGCTATTTGGAATCAGTGCGACCGATCCTCTGACATTTTCGTTGGCGGCGCTGCTCCTGCTGACTGCCGCCCTGATCGCCAGCTTCATTCCGGCGCGGCGGGCGGCCACGGTCAATCCCATGTCGGCGCTGCGAAACGAGTAGCGTAGCGCCGGCATCTTGCCGGCTG
>JBARIF010000086.1:0-6487 GCA_049799615.1 Terriglobales bacterium | reverse complement strand
GGCACCAAATAAAATCGCGCGCCCGAAAGCGCGCGATCGAAACCGAAGACCACGGACAGGGCCTAGCCCGCCTTGCTCTTCAGCAACTGAATCGCCTTGTGCAACTGTTCGTCCTCCTGCGGAGGCTTTGTCTTGTCTTCCTCCGCCGGAGCGGCGCCATCGTCATCGTCCGGAAGTGCGGCATCGTCGTCACTGTCCGCGATCACAATGTTCGGGGTGACGGCGCTGTCCTGGATGGCTTTGCCGCTGGGCGAGTAATACTTCGCAACCGAAAGGATCAGGGCTGAGCCATCGGGGAGAGGAATGGTTTTCTGGATCGAGCCATCGCCAAAAGTCTTGTCGCCTACAACATCTCCACGGGCGTTCTCCAGAACAGCCGCAGCAACCACTTCAGCCGGTCCAGCCGTGCCCTTGTTCACCAGTACGACCAGGGGCAGGTTGGTGATGGCCTTCGAAGCGTCCGCGTTGAAAGCCTCGCGCGGATACTTCTGGCCCTGCAGATAGGTGATGGTGCCGTGGTTGAGGAACAGATTGGCCGCGGCGATACCTTCAGATTCCTCGCCCTCGGCGCAGTTGCGCAAGTCGAGAATCAGCTTTTTGGCTCCGGCCTTCTGCAGCCCGCGAACTTTCGCGGCGATTTCCTGCGCCTTGCCCTTGTTGAAGGCGTCCACCTGGATATATCCGATGCCTTCGTCCACCATCTTGTCGGTCACTGGAGGCACGGTGACGATATCGCGGGTGATGACCATTTTCGTCGGTTCAGCGCGCCGCGCCCGCACCACGGAAACGTTCAGGTTCGAACCAGGCTGTCCCTGCAGTAGATTGTGGATTTCGGCGAGCGACATCTCGCGCGTGCTTTTGCCCTCAATGGCCTCAAAGATATCGCTGTCCTGTATGCCCGCCTTGTCGGCGGGACCGCCGGGAATGACCGAGATGACCGCGGCATAGCCGAAGCGCTTGGAGACCGCTGCCCCGATCTCGCCTTTCGCCCCGGTCTGGTTGGCTTTGTACTCCTTGAACTCGGCGGCGGTCAGATAGCTCGAATTGGGGTCCAGCGACTCCAGCAGGCCGTGCAGGGCTCCGTCGGTCACCAGCGGAATGTTGGGCTCTTCCACATACTCGCTCCGCACCCGGGAGAGCACTTCGCTGTAAACCTGTAATTGCCGGTAAGAGCCATCGTTGTTGGAGGCGCGAACGCCGTCCAATCCGCCCACGTAAATGAACAGCAGAACAGCGGCGGAGGAAACTACAATTGCGGCCTTGGTCTTCATGGACATCGGATTTATTCTTCTTTGGAAGGAAATTACTCCCTGCGCGCTACCGGGAATATTATATCTGCTTTGATGCCGGATTACTGCGCTTTGCTTCGAGCAAAAATGACCTTCAGTAACCGGCCCGGCCGGATCCGGCGCTGCCGTCCTCATTGTTCTCTGCAGGCCCTCACTCAAAAGGACTTACCTCGTACCTTCAGCACAGTTGTTTGGTGTATATTTCTCCCGGCTCGAAAGGTGGAAATAATGCGATTTCATCGGGCATTGATCACTCTGGTTACGGTTGCCCTGGTTGCGGGCGTGTTTTTGCCGGCGCGAGCGCAGTCGGGAGAATGGAAGCAGCTGTTTGATGGCAAGGACCTGGTGGGATGGAAGCACGTTGGCCCCGGCGAAATGACGGTCGAGGACGGGCTGATCCGCACCCACGGCGGCATGGGGTTGCTCTACTGGACGGGCGGGACGCTGGGAGATTGTGTAATCCGCGTCGTGTTCAAGATGCGCGATCACAACGATAACTCCGGCGTCTACATCCGCATTCCGATCGAGCCCCGCGAAGCCTGGATGCCGGTGCACTACGGATATGAGGTGCAAATCGATAACGAGCCGGAAAAATCCAACGAAGATGATTATCACGCGACTGGCACCCTGTATTCGCTGACCAAGGCGCTGGCCCGTCCCGGCAAACCCGGGCCGGAGTGGAACACGATGGAAATCACGCTGGATGGTCCGCACACGAACGTCGTCGTAAACCGCGTGAAAGTGACCGAGTTCACCGAAGGCGATCCGGTGCCGGCCAGGAAATTTGACTTCGAACCGCAACGCGGCCCGCGCCCGCAGGAAGGCTATATCGGCCTGCAGAATCACAGCGACAATGACATCGTGTTCTTCAAGGAAGTTGCGGTGAAGATGTTGAAGAAATGAGCTCTTGGCCTTTAGCCGTCAGCTTTTGGCTAAAAGGCAATGGCTAAGAGCTGAAGGCTTTCAAAAAATCTCGCAATCGTTGGCGGAGGCTTAATGAACAGGAACCGTTTCTCGCGGCGTGAATTCATTGGATTGGGCGCAGCAGCTGGTGCAGCGCTGGGGATTAAGACCATCGTGCTGGATCCTGACCCGCTATGGGCCTTGCCCCAGACGATGGCCGCCAGCGATCGAGTGCGGTTTGGCATGATCGGAATCGGCATGCAGGGGTCGGGACTGTTGGGCAACGCGATCGAGTTGCCGGGAGTGGAATGTGCAGCCGCCTGCGACCTCTATGATGGCCGCCACACGCTGGCGAAGGAGATCGTCCGTCCGAACCTGCCCACCACGCGGCGCTATCACGAATTGCTGGAGAACAAGGACATCGATTGCATCGTGGCCGCTGTTCCCGACCATTGGCACAAACAGGTGGTGGTGGACGCGGTCAACGCGGGCAAGGACATCTACATCGAAAAGCCCATGTCGCACACCGCCGAAGAAGGCGTGGAGATGGTGGCGGCGGCGAAAAAGACCGGGCGCATCGTGCAGGTAGGTTCGCAGCGTGTGAGTTCCGTGATTTGCGCCAAGGCCAGGGAACTGGTGGCGCAGGGAGCGCTCGGGGACCTGATGCTGGTGGAGGGTTCTCTCGGACGTAACGATCCCACGGGGGCCTGGGAGTATCCGCCGCCCACCGACCTTTCCCCGCAGACCCTGGATTGGGACACCTGGCAGGGAGCCGTGCCCAAGCGCCAGTTCGATCCTCTCATCTTTGCCCGCTGGCGCTGCTGGAAGGAATACGGGACCGGAGTGGCCGGCGATCTGCTGGTCCACCTGGTAAGCGGAATGCAATATGTGCTGGGCATCAACGAGGCGCCGAAGCAGGCCATGGCCATGGGTGGAATCCTGCGCTGGAAGGATGGCCGGAACATGCCGGATGTGCACTGCACGCTCTTCAAATACGGCGAGGTTCCGGTTTACCTGCGATTGAATCTGGGAACGGAGATGCCTGAGACGTATCGCTTCCAGGGTTCGAAAGGCATCCTCGAACTCACCGAGTTCAACCTTACCTACACTCCCCAGGCGGGCGTGGATACCGCACCCAGCTATTACGCATCAGGCTTCCCCAAGGCGATGCGGGATGAATACTTCAAGAAATGGCACGAGGAGCATGATGCCGTGCCGGGCAAGGAACCGGCCCTGGAGGGCGTGAACTATCGCAGCGCCTCCTGGGATGACGTCAAGCCCCACCTGTGGAACTTCTTCCAGGCAGTACGCACCCGCAAGCCGGTGATGGAGGACGTTGTCTTTGGCCATCACGCGGCGCTGGCTTGCCACATGGCGAACCAGTCCTACTTCCGTAAGAGCGCCGTGACCTGGGATGAGGGGTCGAAGACGATCAAGAGCTAAGGGCGGGCGTCGGGCGTCAGACCTCGGACCGCCGATCTAAAGTCTCGCACGAGACGTCCGATGCCTGATGTATCGGCGAAAGGGTCGCCGGGCGCCGGTCTTCAGCTGTCAAGCCCTGAGATTGCTGAGGTCTGACGTCTGAGGTTTGACGTCCGTTTTGAGGCGGCGAAGGGCCGCAACCACTCTTTCCATCTCATTTTCCTGGAACAGCCGGATGGCTGCGATTCCGGCTGCTCCGGCCTGCATGCAGGCCGCCGCATTTTTCAATGTGACGCCGCCCAGCGCAATCACCGGAATTTTTTCCTGACAAGCTTCATGCAAGACTTCGAGACCCGTGGGGCCGGTGCTGTCCTCTGCCACGAGCACCTTTTCCCGGTGTACTTTTTCAAACACTGGCCCGAAGACCGCGAAATCAGCTCCTTCCTCCGCAGCGCGGGCGACCTCGGTCCGGGTGTGGCACGAGATCCCAATGGTCACGCGGGTGCCCGCGCCGCTATGGCTCCAGATCGTTCGCACGTCGGCGGGAGAAATGTCATCCGAGCGCAGATGCACTCCGCCGGCTCCGCACGCGAGGGCAACGTCTGTGCGGGCGTTTATCAGAACACTAGTATTCAGTTTGTGGTTCTCCGTTCTCAGCTGGAGGATCTCGCGGGTCAGGATTTCGAGATCGTGGGAGGAGAGATCTTTCTCGCGGAGTTGGACATAGTCCACGCCGCATCGCGTGGCCTGCGTGACGGTTGCGAGTAGTTGAGCGCGGCGGGAATCTGCGTCACCCGGGAACTGAGAGCGATCGGTGATGTAATAGAGAAGCAATTCGGTCGTCGGTCTTCGGTCGTCAGTCTTCTGTCAAATCCCATCCTGACGAGTGAAGAACGATGACTGAAGACTGTTTACGGATTGGTTTTCGCAATCTCCGGCATAGCTTCAGGCGCCTTCGGTTGGGGTCCAAGATGGAACTGGACCAGGCCGTCGCGAAGAAACTCGAAGCCCTCCTCCGGCGAATCTACTATGCGGAACAAGTCCAGATCAGTGGCGGAAATCGTGCCGGCATCGATCATGGCATCGAAGTTGATCAGGCTCTTCCAGTATTCGCTGCCATAAATGACTACCAGGATTTTCTTGGCCAACTTCTGGGTCTGGGCCAGAGTCAGAATTTCGAACAGTTCATCAAGGGTTCCGAAGCCGCCGGGAAAGATCACCAGGGCCTTGGCCAGATAGGCGAACCAGAACTTACGCATGAAGAAGTAATGAAACTCAAAATTGAGCGACGGCGTGATGTACGGGTTCGGGTTTTGTTCAAAAGGCAGGTTGATGTTCAGGCCGATGGTTTTTCCGCCCGCTTCCTGAGCGCCCAGGTTGGCGGCCTCCATAATGCCGGGACCGCCGCCCGTGGTCACTACGAAGCGCCGTCTGCGGGCCGGAATCTGGGCCGACCATTGCGTCAGCAGGAAAGCAAGCCGGCGCGCGTCCTCGTAGTAGCGCGCCATATCTACCGCCGCCAGAGCCCTGTTCCGTTCGGCGGTTGGCTCCACTCCAAGTTCCTTTTCGAGCTCGGTGAGCTTTCGTTCGGCGTCCAGGCGGCTGTGAAAGCGGGCGGAGCCGAAGAACACAACCGTGTCCTGAATCTGCTCCCGCCGAAAGCGTGAGAGCGGCTCCATATACTCGGCGAGGACACGCAGGATGCGCCCGTCCGGGCTGTTGACGAAGGCTTCGTTTTCATATGCCAGGGGCGCGGACTTGAGCTTGCCGTCACTCATGTTGACTTTGTCTTTCTGTCAGGGCCGGGTTTCGTCGTGGAAGTGAACTGCCTCCCAAAATCCGATCCAGATGTCGAGCAGTCCCAGCCCGCTGCACAGGCCGCGAACAAAGCCGTTGGAAACGAACGTCCGCAGGCCGGGAGAAGCCAGCAGGAAGTAGTTGTCTGTCCACTCCGGCCTCCAGGGCAGGATGACCAACAGCACCCCCACGGTGGCACAAAAGAAAACGAACAGCAGCACCAGAAGCCGGTGTAGCCAGAGCTGAAAGCCGGTCCGACGAAGGCCGGCGTCATCGCCGGGCGGGCCTTCCATGCCGGCTCCTCGAATTGCCTCAGCGGGCAACTTCCCGGGCAGGGACTCGGAGGGAACTTTGTTGATGGAAGAATCCGGACTTGCGGTCACGTCGCGCTCCTCCGGATCGTGAATGCGACCGGCCGGTGCTCTCCCGCGTCCGCCCCCAAGCATAGAAAGAAACCCATTCCGTCATTCTACGACTTCAGAGCTTTGATGCGCTCGCCTACGTCGCGATAGTCGATATTGGTGCCGTAAACCTCCGTGAAATAGTTCAGGGCTGCGGTCTTATTGCCGGCAGCTTCGTAGGAGGAGGCCAATTCATAATTCAGGGCCGTGCGGGTCTCTTCGTCAATGTGGGGCAGCTTGAGGGCCTTTTCGTACCAGCGGATCGCCGCCTCGGCCACACCCTTGTCGAGGAAGCACTGGGCCAGCCAGGTATAAGTCTGCATCAGTTGCGGGAAGCTGTGACCGCGATCCACCGCCTGGCACACTTTCTGCAGCTCCCCGATAGCTTCATCCAGCAATCCCATTTCGCGGAAGGCGACGCCGAGGTTGTAATGAGTCTCGGGATCTTCCTGGGCGCTGGCGGAGTCATCTTCAAGTTCGTGCTTCAGCTCCCCGAACATGTCTGCCAAATCCACACTGGCGGAAGCTGCTTGCGGCGTTGCCGCCGCGACCTCGGGAGCGAGCGTCCGCTTCTTGGTCGGCTCATAGGTGAAAGTCGGAGCCGGGGCTGCAGTGGGACTCGGAGCCGGTGCCGGGGCTTTCATGGCCGGGGCCGGAGCCGCGGCGGCAGCGGCC
>JBARIF010000085.1:0-4120 GCA_049799615.1 Terriglobales bacterium | reverse complement strand
TCCCTTCTCGCCTCCTTTTTTGAAGGCTTGCCGCATCATGGTCGCCTCTGCGGCTGCATCCTCCGGGCTTGACCCACCCAACACTTCACTCTTCTCGTACTCCCCTATTCCTGCCTCGTATCTACCCATCATCTTCAGCAAGAAGGAAAAGTATTCGTGTGCAAGTGGGAAAGTGGGATCCATCGCAATGGTGTGCTGGAATTGTTGATAGGACTTCTCGTAATCTCCAGCAAACATGAAAGTCATGCCCATAAAGTTGTTTATTGGTAGCGATAAGGGATCCAGTTCCAATGCTTTTTTGTTTTCCGCGATGGCCTCCTGCATAAGGCCCATGGGAGCGAGGTAGCAATTCGAATAAAAGAAGTGGGCATAGGCAGAGTTCGGGTTCAGTTCGATGGCTTTCAGAAATTCTGCTTGTGCCCCCGGAAAGTCAAACTCATAGTGCGACTTCTCCATGCCCAGGGCCGCATGCGCTTCCGCCAGTGAAGGATCCAGCGTCAAGGCCTTGGTGGCTGCCTCCCTGGCTTTAGGAAGGCTTGCCTCGGGCGAATAGGCGCCCATGATGTTGCCTATATTGTAGGAATCGGCAAGGCCGACGTAAGCCAGAGCGAAATTTGGGTCCTTCGCAATCGCCTGCTGAAAATATTGGATGCTCTCTCTAATAGCACGGGGATTTCTCTCGTTCCAGTAGAAGCGGCCTTTCAAGTACAGATCATAGGCCTCGGGGTCCGCGGTGCGAATTTTGGACAGATCAACCAACGGCTGCTTCGTCAGATTGCCCTGCACCTGTCGCGCGATGGCCGTTCCCAGCTCGTTCTCGATCTGCAGCAGATCATGCAGCCGACGCTGATAGCTCTGTGCCCAAAGATGGGTCTGATCGCTAACGCGGATCAGCTGCGCGCTGACACGAGCTTCTCCGCCTTCGCGGCGAATACTTCCTTCCAGAATGTAGTCAACCCCCAGTTCACGCCCGATCTGGCTAATAGTCTTGTTGGTGTGCTTATAGGCCATGGCGGAGGTGCGAGCGATCACGCCCAGATGTTCGGGGCTGAGCTGGCCGAGGTCGGTGATTGTTTCCTCGGTCAGTCCGTCGCTGAAGTACTCCTGCTGCGGGTCATTGCTCATGTTCTGGAAAGGCAGGACGGCCAGCATTACTCGCCTGGGGGTGGTTGCAGTTGAGGACTGAGAGCGCCTGAGATATGCGACGCTGGCCGCAAGCAGGAGCAGAGTCATCGTCACCGCCGCCACCCGCAACTTGCGGCGACCGGGCCGGGGGCGCGGTGTAGCGACGTCCGTGGCGGCAACACTCGGAGAGAGGGACGAAGAAGGCGCGACCGCATCGTGGACGGGTGCGACGAAACGGTATCCGCGCCGCGGAAGCGTTTCGATAAATCGAGGGTTGTCAGCGGAGTCGTCGAAGGCAACGCGGAGTTTGCGGATGGCGGTATTGAGGCCTTCGTCGAAGCCGACGTAGGTGTGGGCAGGCCAGAGGCGAGACTGCAGTTCCTCACGCGTGACTACTTCTCCGGGACGCTCGAGGAGCATCGCCAGGACGCGAAAGGGTTGCTCCTGCAACGGTACTCGGCGGCCGGTCTTATGCACTTCGCCGGAGCGGAGGTCGATTTCGAAGAGCCCGGTGCGGACACCGTGGACTGAGCTGGTGGGCGCGTCCATAAACCTGCAACGGATTGTACTCCTAGAATCGGGTTCAGGACGCCCGATAAGTCCTTTGCTAACTGTCGCTTAGCAAGTCATGAAAGGGTTAGGGCCAGTCGATTGACCGGTCGCGAAGTGGCACGATAAGAAAGCCACAACCTCGGCAGTCGCGTCGGCAGCAGGAGCAGACATGGCCGAGGAAAAAAGCAGGATCAAAATCAATCGAAATCTCTAAGGAGAACCGATGAAAAAGCTATTCGCAAGCGCAGTCGCATTGGCCCTACTAACGTTGGGAAATTCAGGGTTGGTGTACGCAGAGGGCAACTCCCAGGCCTGCACCGACCGGCTCATCAAAGGCGTCTATGGATTCACCCTCGAGGGCACAAAGTTGGGCGGGCCTGGCCCCGTCGGCCCACAGGTGGGCGTGGCTATGACTCAATTTGACGGCCATGGCAACCTCACGCAAATCGACACGGTAACCATCAGCGGAATTGTCGTCGCCGACTTCACTCACGCACCAGCCACGGGCACTTATACCGTGAACCCCGATTGCACCGGGACTTTCAACCTCGACTTCACTGACGGACGGCCGCCGGTGAGCGTCAACTTCGTGGTCGTGGAGAGTGGGTCCGAGATCGACGCTGTCGTCGTCAGTGCGGGCGGGAACCAGGGCATCATCGCCACCAGCAGCATCGGGAAAAGACGTTTTTGGCGGCCGTAGGTGGTTGGGAAAAACACGAGACGCCGCTCCGCCAGTGTATTGGGAAGAGGGTGTCCGCCGATCGAGCTAGCAAAGAGCCAGCTTGGCGAGCAGGGCGTCATGGAGTGAGCAGCCAACTCCCGAGTGGTCGGCTAACCGGAAACTGGGTCGAAACCATTTCCTTCCGGCACGGCGAAGACGGAGCACAATTCCACAGCGCTGCAGGGCATCACAAAACCACTACAGACATACCTTACCTAAGGCGGCTTTGCCAAAAAACCGACATTGCTAGAACATTACCCACAGCATGTCTTAACCAGCGTCCCCTTAAAATACTCTCGGTTTTTTCCGTAAATACTGAATAGAAAACAAGACAAATCTAAAATAAGTACTATTTAATTAAGGTGAGGCGCGTTATCATACACTAGCGTATGTGATGTCGGGAATACCCCTACGCAAGTCATCTTCCCCCAGATTTACCCGAAATACGAATACTTGCCGGGATACTCAAAGGTGACCAAGTTAGAGGTTTTAGTGATTTTTGCGCGACAAGGCGGGTTTCTTAAGCCCGATGCCGTTCTCAGTCGGCTTCAGCCGGTTCCCGACCGCCGCTCGCTATACAGCTATCTGGGACGGCTGAAAAGGCAAGGCCTGCTGGTCCGGCACCCGAATTCTCGGCGGGGCCACTTAGCCTATCGACTAACGGATAGAGGACGAGCCCGGCTCGAATACTTTTGCCGGAACTCGGGTGCGTGAATCGGTCCCCTTCGCCAACAGGATCGCCAACCCCTGCCAAAAGTGGTCAGAGGGATTTCGGCACAGGGGCAGGCGCTTTCTGGCGCTTCGGCTTCTTGGGATCGGCTGCGGGAATGTCGTAGATCCTTCGGTAGTGTCGGTCAGCGTTCCCCGCAATCATCAAGTCGGACGGTTTCTTCCGACACCGGTCCAGGGAGGTCGGCCACCTCAGTTTCGGCACTCCCGCCATGGCGTTGGCAATCTGACGGGATGGCAGACGGTTCGCGGCGCGCTTCCTTCTTTCGTCAACGTAGGGGCGATTCAGGGCAGCGAGGGCAGTCTTTGTCGGGGGCTTGAATTTGAATTTCGTGCTCCGAAGGAAGTCCAGCAGTTCCGCGGGATGTAATAGGAACTGGCTTTGCCAGGGAGGTTGTAGCTGTTCGGTTTCCGCTACCCGCTCGAAAACCACCGCCAAGTCGGATGCATTTTTCACCGTGCGAAGTGAACCGGCAATCATCGGCCAGTTCGCCTCCAACCAATTCACTAGGGCATCGCGGTTGTGCAACAGCTCAGCGTCACTGATCTTCTTGCCGGGGCCAGGCTTCTTCTTCGTGTCATCGGCGATTCCGTAGTAGTACGGGGGTGCTATGCCATCCAGTCGGTCAACCCTCTCTTCTAGATCCGCCACCCTCGCCTCCAGGCTGGCAACGAGCGAATCAAGAGCCTCGTTCGATTCTTTCGAGAACCCTGTCAAGGGGATATTTAGATTTTTCGTTCGTGGATTCTTAGTCCGTTCTGTTGTTCTGCCGTGGGTCATTCCGACCATCTCCTGATCTGCCACGCATTCGAATTCAGCGTCTTTCGCGACTACCGCCCTCTTCAAAAACTGATGCCATACTACGTTTTCTTTAGAGATATATCTCTAAAGGCGAAAGGCAACAACAAAATCGCACCCCGAGGTGAACTCAACATGGATAACGACAAGAATAAGCCACGCGAGACCATTTTCAGCCGTCTGCATAAGAAACG
>JBARIF010000084.1:0-9598 GCA_049799615.1 Terriglobales bacterium | reverse complement strand
CTTGATGCGGGCCGCGGCCAGTTCGATGGCGAGAGGCAGGCCGTCCAGACGGGCGCAAATGGTCGCTACCGCCGCCGCATTTTCCTGGTTAACCTCAAAGTCAGGCTTGACCGCCCGGGCGCGCTGGATGAACAAGGCCACGGCTGGATACCGCGTCAGTTCTTCGACCGCCGGCACGGATTTCGGATCCGGCATTTCGAGCGGCGGCACGGGATATTCATGTTCGCCATAAACATGGAGCGGAGCGCGACTGGTGACGAGCAGCCGGAGCTGCGCGCTGCTTGCAAGCAACTCCGCCACCAACGGGGCCTCGGCCACCAGGTGCTCGAAGTTGTCGAGCAACAGAATTGTCGGCAGGCGCAACGAATGTTGCAGATGGGCTTTCAAGGCTTCAAGCGGCGATTGGCCTCCGGTTTCGCGCAGGCCCAGAGTCTGCGCGATCGCCGGCGCAATCAACCTGGGATCGCTCACCGGCGCCAGGGGGACGTAATATGCGCCGCCGGCGAAATGGTCCGCGAGCGCTTCCCCTACCTGCAGGCCCAGCCGCGTTTTGCCAATGCCTCCGGGGCCGGTGAGGGTGACCAGATGGACGTCGGGTCGAAGCAGCAGTTCCTTTACCGCTTCGACTTCGCGATCGCGTCCGATGAACGCTGTACGCGATGTTGGAAGATTGCTCGGACGACTCTGCGGGCCCTCCATCTGAACTTCCGACAGCCGGTCCCGCGTGGCGACGAGGTCGCGCACCAGGTCCCGGGTCGAGGAGTAACGCTGCTCGGGTTTCTTGTCCAGGCAGCGCTCCACCACCCAGACCAGCGGAGCGGGTGTTTCCGGATTCAACGAACTGATCGGTTCCAGTCGGTCCCGCAGGATGGCGGCCATGGTCTCAGCCATACTGTCCCGTTGAAAGGCGGGTTTACCCGTCAGCATCTCGTAGAGAACAGATCCGAAGGAAAACTGGTCCGAGCGGAAATCCACTTCCAGCCCGCTCGCCTGTTCCGGAGACATGTATTCCAGGGTGCCCATGACCGTGCCCGGAAGAGTCTGGAGAGGGCGGGTATCGATTGTCTCCGCACCCGACCCGGGAGCCAGCTTGGCCACGCCGAAGTCGAGAATCTTGACCAACCCGTCGCGAGAAACCATCACGTTTTCCGGTTTCAGATCGCGGTGCACGATGCCGGCTGAATGCGCCTTCGCCAATCCGTCCGCAATCTGGGCGGCGATCTGAATCACCTGGGGTAACGGAATGGAGCCGGAAGCCAGCAGATCGCGCACCGCTTCTCCCTCCACCAACTCCATGGCGATGTAGCAGATTCCATCCACCTGACCGAGTTCGTAAATGGTCACGATATTAGGATGGTTGAGGGCCGAGGCCGACCGCGCCTCCTGCTCGAAGCGCTCGATGCGGCGCCGGTCGGGACATAGGTTGCCCGGCAGGATCTTGATGGCGACCTCGCGGCCCAGGCGGGTATCGCGTGCGCGATAGACTTCTCCCATGCCCCCGGCTCCGAGCGGGGACAAAATCTCGTAGGCGCCAAATCGCGAGCCCGACGAGAGCGTAGCCGGCTCCCTGCGCGCTGGCGCGGCCTCGCCTTCTTTCGTCTTTGTGCTTTCACCCCGGAGCATACATCCCCTTCGGTGCCTTACTATACTAGGAGGTTTAGAGGGCAGCCGATAAGCCGCTCAAGGCAGCGGCATCATTACTAAGAGAATAACAAAATCGAGAGAACCTAATGGATCTTAAGTCGGTTCAACAACCGCTGAAGGAGCAATACCGCCGCGAGCCCAGTAGTTCCCGCATTACGCTCAAGGCGAAAGGCAGCGAAACCGCCACCCCGATGGCATGCTCGGTGGACCTGGGACGCGCTCTCTATCAGGCCGAAGCCCACGCCGGAGTCGGAGGCACCGGCACTGCCGCCTGCTCCGGCGACCTTCTGCTCGGCGCGCTGGCGGCCTGCGCCCAGATCACCTGCCAGATGGTCGCGGCGGCCATGGGGATTCCCACCCAGCACATCGAGGTTACCGTAGAAGGGGACCTGGATCTTTCCGGAACCCTGGGCGTGTCCAAGGAGGCGATGGTCGGGTTTGAACACATCCGGATCCGCTTTGAGATTCGCGCGCCGGAAGCGACAGCCGAGCAATTGAGCCGGCTGCGGGCTAAGACTGAGCAATATTGCGTGGTTATGCAAACCCTGCTGCGACCGCCGGCGGTGCAGACCGAGTGGGCCTAATCATCGGTGGTCTGCTGCGGATTTTGTCGGATTCTTCCTGGCCGCCCGACAGCTCGACAATTCATCAGGAATCAGTGAGGGTTGCAGGAGGACGGGTTGCGCTCTTGCCATCTCGTGTATCTTTCTTGCGCACCTTTCTGGTGAAAATCCTGAGCAACGAGGTTCTGCTGATGAGATCACTTTTCTCCCTGCTGGCGCTGACCCTTTGCATGGCCAATCTTTCCATGGCGCAGGTGGACCAGCGCTGGAAGCCAAACGACCCGGATCGTCCCGTGCCCCCGGTGATCGAGCCGGGAACGGCGAGCACGCAGGATGCGCCCGGGCATCCGCCATCGGACGCCGTGGTGCTGTTCAACGGCAAGGATCTTTCCCAGTGGACAGGTGCCGATGGCCAGCCGGCTAAGTGGAAAGTGGCGGATGGCTACATGGAAGTGGTGCCGCACAGTGGAATCATCCAGACGCGCCAGGGGTTCGGCGATTGCCAGTTGCACGTCGAGTTCGCCGAGCCCACGCCTGCAGTGGGCGAGGGCCAGGAGCGCGGCAACAGCGGCGTGTTCCTGATGGGACTTTACGAAATCCAGGTGCTGGATTCGTATCAGAGCAAGACCTACGCCGACGGCCAGGCCTCGGCGGTGTACGCGCAATTCCCCCCGCAGGTGAATGCCTCCAGGCCGCCGGGACAGTGGCAGACCTATGACATTATTTTTCACGCTCCGCGTTTTGACCAGGATGGCAAGCTGCTGCGCCCGGCGCGGGTCACCGCCCTGCACAATGGAGTGCTGGTACAGGACAACGTGGAGCTATCGGGACCCACCGGCCACCACGTGCGGCCTCCTTACAAGGCGACGCCGGAGAAACTCCCCCTGGCCCTGCAGGACCACGGCAATCCCGTGCGCTTCAGGAATATCTGGATTCGCACGCTGGATGAAGACCAGTAGAACGTTCTTCTTGTCCGTTACAGCACCAGAGGGTGCCCCGTCCAAGCTCGGCTTGGGCGGGGTTTTCTTCAGCGCGCGCCCTCGCCGACGGAAAATACTCCTCTTTAGGTTCTGTTGTCATGGTTCTGCGACCCAGGCACTGGAGAAAGATTTTTTCCACCTGTCGGAGTTGGCGATGAGGGATAAACATCCAAAACCCCGGCCAAGCAGAGCTTGGACGGGGCACCCTCTGGTGAGACATAACAGCGTCGCTTAATCCTTGGTCTTCGGCGGCCAACTCATTTGGCCGCCGCGGTGGTAGGCCAGATTGCCAATATGTCCAGCGCGGGCAGCGGCGACTCCGGTTTCTACCGGCGCATTGGGCTCCTTGCGGCTCTTGATGCAGGCCAGGAAATTCTCCACGTGTGAAATAGTGCCATCGCGGAAACTGCGTTCTGTGAGGACCGGATTTTGTCCGTCCTGCACCCCCTCGCGATAAACCGTGAATCCGCTGCGATTGATCTTCAGGGTTGCTTCCGTCCCGCGGAACTCAAGGCCGCCATCATCGATGGAAGAATTCATCATGCCGTCGTACCCCACGTCGAATCCGGGATAGCGGAAAGCGGCCTGGATGGTGTCGGGACAATCCCACTGCTCAAAAACATACTTGTCGGCCAGCATGTGGGCCTCGCGCGGTTGGTCCGCTTTCATGGCCCAATGCACCACGTCGATCCAGTGGCTGAACAAATCGGTCATGGCGCCGCCGCCGAAATTCCAGAACCAGCGCCAGTGATTGTATTTTTCCTCGCTGAAGGGCTGATCGGGAGCAGACCCGAGCCAAAGTTTCCAATCGAGCGCCTGGGTATCGATGGGCTTGGGTGCCCAGTCCCGGTGATAGTTCTGCCACCAATAGGTTCGCACCTGCGGGACCCGCCCCAGGCTGCCTGCCTGAATCAGGTCCACGGCGTCGCGAAAGTGGGTCCAACTGCGCTGCTGCATGCCGCACTGCAGAATCTGTTTGCTGGAACGCACGGCCCGCGTAAGCGTGGCGCCTTCCTCAATAGTGTGGGTGACGGGCTTTTCCAGATAGACGTCTTTGCCGGCGGCGAGGGCATCGACGGCCATGCGAACGTGCCAGTGGTCGGGGGACGCGATGAACACGGCATCGATCTCCTGCGCCAGCACTTCACGATAATCCAGATGAGTAGTCGCGACCCCGTTGGACCGTTCCCTGACGGCATCGCGGTGCGGCCCATAGACATCGCTCACGGCCACGATCTGGTAAGGGCCGAGCTTGTCAGCCGCGTCCAACAGGTTCCGCATGCGGCCGCCGGCCCCGATCACTCCGATGCGCACGGTGTCGTTTGCACCCAGCACTCGAGTTGAGGCGAGCGCGGTAAGCCCACTTGCGATGATGAAGCTGCGGCGATTCAACATAGTTCTCCAGTCCGCTTTTTCGTGTCGATAGTATCAACTTAAGCGAGAGCGCGAACAGAGCTTACCAAAAAAACGTGGGAACAGCCGCCCTCCTACAATATCCGCACCCCATCATTCGTCTACAACGGTAGAGGAAGGATGCGGCCAGTTGGTGGAGATGGCATTCGAACAGGACCAGCGAATCACCGAAGTGGTGAAGCGGGAGCAGTCCCGGCTGCGCAACTTCATTCGCCGACGTGTGCCCGATCCACGCGACGCCGAGGACATTCTGCAGGACGTCTTCTACGAACTGGTGGAAGCGAATCGTCTGCTGATGCCGATCGAACACGTTACCGGCTGGCTGTTTCGCGTGGCACGCAACCGCATCACTGATCTCTTCCGCAAGAAGAAGCCGGAGAGCTTCGGTGACACCTCCGTCGCGGGCGAGGATGACGACGAACTAATGCAGTGGGAAGACCTGCTGCCTTCGCCCGATGCCGGTCCGGAAGCGCTGTACGCCCGCAACCTGCTTCTCGAGGAACTCGAGTCGGCCATCGACGAGCTACCGCAGGAGCAGCGCGAGGTGTTCGTTGCGCACGAACTGGAAGGACACAGCTTCAAACAGATGGCGGCCGAGAGCGGCGTAAGCGTGAATACCCTGCTCTCTCGCAAACGCTATGCGGTGCTGCATTTGCGCGAGCGATTGCAGAGCCTTTACGACCAACTTACGAAAGCATGAGGGACTGAACATGAGTAAAAGATGGAAGAGAATAATTTTAATCGCTCCGCTGGCCATTCTGGGGATGCTGCTGTTCATCACCATCGGCGGCGAGATCGTGCTGCAGCTGTGGAACTGGCTGCTACCGACGCTCTTCGGCTGGCGCCAGCTTACCTTCTGGCAAGCGCTTGGAATTCTGGCGCTGTGCCGCATCCTCTTCGGGGGATTTGGACGCCACGGTTTCCAGCGCTCCAACTTCCGCCGCCGCTGGGCCGAGCGCTGGGAGCGCATGACCCCGGAGGAGCGGGAAAAATTCCGGCAAGGCATGCGTGGACGCTGCGGCTTTGGTCCACCCGCCAGTGAAAGCAAGTGACAATGAAGTTACGCTGGCAGGGTTTGGTTGTGGGCACAAAACTGGGCACAGTCTCCTCGGCACTTCCTGGGCATCGTGACCTCGTGGGTCGATCCCCTTGGCTCCGAGTTGTCCGCCCTGGGCCCCCGGCGATGGCGGGGGGCATACCGGGGTTCCTCGCTACATATTTTTTTGGGTATTTCCGGCAGCCCCTGGGGACGGGAACTGCACATCGACAGCGGTGGTACCTTCTTTGCCCATGTGCGCCAACTGTGATGGAATTAACGGGTTCGCCTAACACTGTTTAAGAAGGAGTTTTGGTGGAACCGTTTCGGATTCATGTCGCAGATGAAGTGCTCGACAATTTGCAGGCGCGGCTACGCCATGCGAGATGGCCAGATCAGGTGCCCGGCATAGGTTGGAAACAGGGCACCGAGCTGGACTGGTTGCAGCACCTCATATCCTACTGGACCCATGATTTCGACTGGCGCGCCTGGGAGCAAAGGCTTAACACACTCGATCACTTCAAATGGGAGGGCATTCACTTCGTGCACAAGCGAGCGGCATCGGACCGGTGCGTGCCGCTTATCCTTACGCACGGCTGGCCCGGCAGTTTCCTCGATTACATAGACATGCTGCCCATGCTGAAGGATTTCGACGTAGTCATACCCTCCCTGCCCGGCTATGGATTTTCGGCGCGCCCAGACCAGGTCGGTATCAACTACCGATACGTTTCGGAGCGCTGGCATCGGCTCATGTCCGAGCTGGGATATTCCCGCTATGGTGCGGGTGGTTATGACTTTGGGGCCGGAGTGACGACGATCCTCGGGCTAGACCATCCCGAATCGGTGGTCGGGATTCATCTCACCACGCTGGAGTCTGACCTTACACCCGTGGTGGATGACTTGGAGTTGTCCTATGTCGAGCGGTCATACCTTGCTGTGAACCGAAACTGGGACGTTACCGAGCGTGGCTACAGCGCAATACAGTCGACCAAGCCACAAACCATCGGCTACGGACTGAACGACTCTCCTTTGGGACTGGCTGCATATGTTGGCGAGAAATGGCACTCGTGGAGCGACGTCACGCCGCCCGACGACTTCCTCTGCGCCACACTTACTCTGTACTGGGTCACGCAAACCATCACATCGTCGATGCGTGACTATTGGGACAATCGCTGGTACCCGGTAGATCGAGCTTACGTCGGAACGCCCACGGCATTTGGTGTCTTCGCGCACCAAACCGTTCCCGAGGGTGAGCCACCTCGCTCGTATATAGAGCGGGTCTACAACATCCAGCGATGGACAGTTTTTCCGCGTGGCGGGCACTTCGCACCGGCTGAGGAGCCCGCAGCAGTAGCCGGGGACCTGGCCGCTTTCTTCCGTGACCTAAGCTGAGGCTCACGCTGACGATGAGCCAGCGGTTGTTTACAACCTCCTTTTGCCTCAATCTAGAATTCCACGCTAAGATTGCCAGATGATGGACTCTTCCAGCGAGGCGCTGAAGCCGGACGAGCGTGGACTTGGGGATGCACCTGCCAAGGCTCAAGGGAAGTTAGCGCTGGCTCTGGGAGTGATCGCAATCGCGCTCAGCCTGGTTCTTGGGTTTGTTTATCTAACCTCGGTCCGTCGCCTGGAGCGCGAGGTGGCACGGCTCAGCAAGCAAATGGAAGGTTTCAGCCGACTGGCCGTGAGCGCACAGGAGCAATCGCAGACGTTGGCTCAGCAGGCTTCGCAGGCGGCTGCGAACGCGCAGGCAGCCGCCCAACAGCGCGACTTGGCGAAGCAGGATCAGTCGAACTCGGAGGCGCAGGCGCAACTTGCGCGGCAGCAAGCCGCCGCTGCGCAGCAAAAGGCAGATCAAGCCATACAGCAGGCTGAAGAATATCGGCGAGAGCGAGAGGCGCAACTTGCACAGCTGCAAGAGGCTCTGGGGCAAATCGCCGAAACGCGTCGCACCGCCATGGGCCTGGTGATGACGCTGGACAGCAAGTCGATTCGCTTTGACTTTGATAAGGCAAACATTAAGCCGGAATATCGCGACATCCTCAATCGCATCGCCGGGATCCTGATGGCGCTTAAGGGATATACGATTGCTGTCTACGGATATACGGACGACATCGGCACCCAGACCTACAACTTGCAACTCTCACAGCGTCGCGCCGAGGCTGTCCGCGACTTCTTGATGCAGACCGGAATTTCCCCGACCATCATGAGCACCAAGGGTTTTGGCAAATCCGACCCGCGCGTTCCGGGCGACAGCGAACAGGCGCGTGCTGCCAACCGCCGGGTCGAGATCGGCATAGTGGATTCGAAACTCATCACGAACGGCCCTCTCGTCGTGCCAAAGTGAAATTGGGCGGTGCAGGCCGTCCGGTGTAGCCGTTGAGCCCGGAGTTCATTTCCTCTTGACGAGCCGAACGCCCCGATTCAGCATGTAATCCCCTGTTCCCCTCCCCCGACTCAAGCTGGGCAGCGCATAATTCCACTCAATGAAGACGCCTTAGGCGCGATGCGGGAGCTATGCTGTCGGGCTTCGGCAGTACGGGGCACCCACCAAGACCATTACATTTCCCCCGCCTGTGAGAATGAGTGCTTCGATCCTTCGATCCTACGACTCCACAGAAGATCTGGCGTTCGGCATGGAGGAGTTTGCGGAAGGCCGCAGGGGTCTCCGCGCTACGCTTTCACCACCTGCGGCATCACGCAATCACCGAGTCGGCTGAGTCTCAGTCCAGCGACACGACCATTATGGCAATCGCGGGTTAAGTCTCACGGCAGATGCTGGAGCACTACTCCCATGTTCGCTCGACCTAAAACGGAAAGCATTGGACGGCCTTCCCAGTCGCAGGGGCAATGCCGAGGGCAAAACGACAAGTTACGACACAAACTACGACACAAGGCAGTCTGCGGGAGAAAGTGACCACAAGTTAAGCTATGGAAAAGATTGGTCGGGGCGAGAGGATTTGAACCTCCGACCCCCTGGTCCCGAACCAGGTGCTCTACCAGGCTGAGCCACGCCCCGACTGTTGGTTAGTCCATGAAGAACAATAGTTTACGCCGCTACCGCTGGTGCTGCAACTGAGGTGAAATTGGGACCGTTGGACCAACTGGCAATTTTTCCGCCACACTGACCTGTGAAAACAGTCCCACGTTCGATGCAACCTGCATACGAAAAGCATCCCGGAAAGGTGTAGATCGCCGGCCTCGCTCAAGGCACCCACAACGGAGGGTTGCGATCAGAACTGCGAATGTGCCAGCCCCCAGAGAATTCCTAACCGCACGCTTCATGGCCATCCCGCAACCTTTACCCATGGACAGAGACTACCGCAGATCATAGATCAGCTCCAGAGTCACACCTCCGTAAGGCTCGCTGTCCTTCAGAAATTGCGGCGCAGCTCTGAGGCCCGGAAGCGTTCCGCCAGAACCTAGGGAGACTCTGATTAAGTTCTCCGCTTTACACAGTCGGTCAAGTTAGAGTGCTGGCATGAGGAAACAGAGGACTCTAGCGATGATAACGGGCTTTGAGCAGTACACCAAGAAGACGCGGCGAGCGATATTTCTGGAGGAGATGGAGCAGGTGGTGCCGTGGCGCGAGTTGTGCGCGCTGGTGGAACCGCACTATCCCAAGCCGGGGAACGGGCGGCCACCGGTGGGAGTAGAGCGCATGCTGCGGATTTACTTTTTGCAGCAGTGGTTCAACCTGTCGGACCCGGCGGTGGAAGAGGGGCTGTATGACTCGGCGGCGCTGCGGCAGTTCGTGGGGGTTGATTTGGGCTGTGAGCCGGTGCCCGATGAGACCACGGTGTGCAAGTTCCGGCACTTGCTGGAAGAACAGCAGCTGGGGGAACAGATTCTGGGAACGGTGAACCTGCACCTGCAAGCCCAGGGGGTGCGGATCACCACCGGCACCATTGTGGACGCGACTATTCTGCACGCCCCCACTTCGACCAAGAACCGGCAGCAGC
>JBARIF010000083.1:0-1648 GCA_049799615.1 Terriglobales bacterium | reverse complement strand
GCCCTTCTCTCATCAGTCGGGTCGCCGGGCCGTCCCACCAGAGACTCGCCGCCGCGTCGATACCGCGAAGCACACCTTCGGCCGACGCCTGCGGGCGGCGGGCGTCGCGTTCGAGGACCGGATCGGCTGAGCCAGCGATGAGTAAGATGTTGATCTTGTTTCTTTGTGAATGTTGGTGCCGGCTGAGAGATCTGAAGTCCCGACCAACGGTTTACAAGTTTAAGGCAGCGTAGATTGTGTTAGATCGGCAGCAGAGGGCCATCATCGCAACTGACTGATTGTATTGATTCTCCAATAATCCTTGCCGCGTGACGCCCGTTGCAGTTGTCACGACCGAGCATCGAAAGGCATGTCCGACTCCCGCAAGAGTCCCGCAACATTAGGACCCAAGAACCGTTGGTTCTGGCCGCTTTCGGGATTTGCTGATCTGCTCCATACATGCGCGACTCAATCGGTTACCAACGGGCATCGGTGCCCGCTCACGGGGATCATGCCCAACGCGCATTTGTCATCTGATACGGTAAGGGCTAGGAACATGCCGTTTCTGCTGAGCACGCAATACTCCGCATCAGCGATTTTGCCGCGTCTCTGCACCGCTCTTCTGCTCATGCAAGCCCAGTATCTGCGGAAAAATCGTTTCCGTGTAGAACGCCAGCGCCGGGAGACTGCTCTCCCTGACACCATTCTTCGTTGCGTAGTGCCTAATCAGCGCGTCTGAATCCGATTCATAGCGGCCGGGTTCGATCTCGACCGTCGGGAAGCTAGCGGGCTTCCGCAGACCCGCGGTCAGCTTGGCCTTCACGGCATCGAACTCCGAGTCGCTCGGGTCACAACGGATCACCTCGATCTGATCGCTGAGACCGGCTTCGACCATGAAGAGCAAATACTTGAACGAGAAAGGGCAGCCTTCCTTGAGGTATGCCTTTGCTTTGAACGGTTGCGCGTTCATCGTACCTCCGCCAGGGGAGTACTCAGCTCACGCAGCTGACCCGTAAACACGTTCACTGTCTTGCTCCGCGGAGGCGATGGGACAGGCCAATTCCTTAACCACGTACTTTCCGTCTTTCTGGAAAAGCTGGCGTTTTTCTGCAGGAATTCGAGCACCAGGGGTCGTGGAGAGATTCAATCAGTGTGGATGCTTACTGGTGGTTACGTCTGTCCGTGCTCGTGGCGCGCAGCCTGGTCCCACCTAGGTTCACATAGTCGGGTGTGCCGCAGCTAGACCTGCCCCGGGCGACCCCTTACGAACGCTTGGTGCAACCGAAGCAAAGGGTGTTCTGAGGCATAGTTTAGCGGGTCGCGTCCGCAACCTCCCAGCGGAGCGGCTCGATCCTCCGAATCACCAGGCCCCAGACGGCTATTGCGATCATCGGCAACAATGGCCGCAATAATAAACGCCCAGTAGTACTGTGTCCGGTCCTGTCAACCACGAACCCGGCAAGTTAGAGCCGATCTGCGAGCGTTCGTCGCCACGCTCGACGGTCGAGACAGCTTCGGCGCAAGCTGCGCCTCGCTTTTCAGTGGGGATTCTCGCCGCAGGCACCGCAATGAGACAATGCTGGGCCTCGCCAAATAGACTCAATCGAGAAAGATTTGTTCATGCTCACACGACACGGCGCATACGGACTCGGGCTCATCGGTCTATCAC
>JBARIF010000082.1:0-2461 GCA_049799615.1 Terriglobales bacterium | reverse complement strand
CAGTTGCGCTGGCTGGTTCGGTTGGCTTCCAGGTTTCTGCTCCGGCTTCTGCGGATCGCTGTATTGTGGGTTACGATTTTCTTGATCTGACATTTTATTACTCCTTTGCTGGTCTTTCTGTTGTTGGTAAGTTGTTGCAATCGTGTTCACCCTGATTTTAGGCGTTTAACGGGGACAGCCTCCCGGGTACGTGCGACGAAGTGTTGGGTCGTGGGGCTGATATGTACGGCCCTTCAATACAGAACTCCGAGGACCAAGCTAACGTCCGCCGATTGCTGCAGTGCTGAGCGTGGGAACGGCGGTGCATCGCTTGTCCCGAACGCAGGAACATGACTCCGGACTGCGCCCGCCTAACTTACTTCTCGAGCACTTTTTCGATCTGTCCGACCTTTTTTTCAACTTTGCCGACGTTGTGTTCGGCTTTGCCTTCAGCCTCTAAGTCAGGACTGTTCGTGACTTGGCCTGCCTTCTCTTTGATTTTGCCTTTCACTTCATGAAAACTGCCTTTAATCTCATCCTTCGTACTCGGGTTCATATGTTTTCTCCTTATCGTTGAATTTTGCCTAATTAAGGAACGAGACTTCCGTCACCCGCCCGGACAGAATTGCCATCCTCTGAACAAGAATCGGACCGATTTCGAGCCAGTCGTTGACTGAGCGAGCTCCTATTTACATGCCAGTCCCGCTCCAGAATGGCTATTTCCGTTCAAGAACAGGTCGCGTTAACCGCGCCCGCGCCAGTACCAACCGCCTCCACCAAGCAAGAACACAATCAGCACGATAATCAAAATCGTTTCTAGACTCATTTTGAAGTTCTCCCAGGGGCCTCCGAAAGCGTATTCGTCCTTACAGTTTCAACAACCTGTCAAAAAAGGAACGATAGCGCTGTAGGGCAACTCGCAGATCCTCAGTGGACACGTTGTCGCCGCGGTCCCACTGCTTTTCCAAGCCCGATCGTTCGTTGGCGAAACCCTCCGTGAGTCGCTGCAACACCGCAGCGACCAGCTTGTCGGCGCCTTCGACCGTCCGGCGCGGCTCGTCCACGAAACCAGTCTGTAGCTTGCTCCACTGCGATCGGAAATCTCCCATCTCTGATTCAGAAAACAAGGGCATGGGCTCCGAGACTGCAGCGGCTCTATCCAGAGTTTCCGGCTCTTGGTCTTTTACCAGCTTGGGTCCATCGGGCTGCTTTGGCCGAATGCCCTCGCTAGCCAACTCGGCCGTCGGAAGTCCCTCCTCTATTCTCCTCGGTTCAGCCATCACGCCACCTCTTTCCTTTCAACAGCCATTGGTACCTGGACCAGTTCCTCAAACAGAGAGCGGTAGTGAATCATCGCCGTTCTCAGATCTTCCGTAGTTGCTGCGTCTTTCCCAACCCGCAGCGCAATCTCGTGAGCAGACCGGTAGTTCTCCACTACTCGGGGATGGTCGACAGAAATGTCGGCGGCACGCTGATCGAAATCGGATATGGGATAGCCACGAGTTTTCATTAAAGAGGACACCAGGTCGTCGGCTTCTGCGACTGCCCCCTTTGGGGAATCGACAAAACGGGACTGTACGGCCTCCCACCGTTGCGAAAAACGTTCATGTTCTATCGGGTCAAGATCGCGAATGGTGAGCTTTTCAACCCGCTTCTCGCGATCCGCTAATTTCGCTTCTGCTTTTCGTTCTGACCCATGCTTCAACACTGCCCGCTCGTACTCTGGCCCAAATTTCTGCCGCAGGTCTGCAGTCGTACTCCTGCGTTTTCGCATGTACAGCCAAGCAAGCACTGCGATGATCAGAATCACCGCCGCGACAAGCACCATCAGTTTCGGATCCATCAGATTTAGATTCATCGGAACCTCCCTACATTAAGAATGTCCACAAAACCAAAAGTCGTTTACGAAGTTCCCTCGGCCCTCAGAACCTTGTGTATTGCGAGTATCAAACTTTAAACTTCGGAAAACTGGTCAGAATTGATCGTCTTGCGGATCAGTGCTGTGGCCGCTAGCCGAGAGTGTGTGCGGAGTGCAGAGACACAGTCATCAACGTACTCCCACCCGTACCGGTTCGGGTTCCCTTTCGGAGCATCCATCGCCTAGTTCTTGTCTTTCTCTTTGGCTTCAGCTTTCTCTTCGGCTACCGCTTGAGCTTTTGCTCCGCGAATTTCCGCAAGGAACGACTTTGCTACGGATGGAGCTGGCACTTTGCCCAACAGCAATGCCCGAGTTGTGACCTTGGCTCCGTAGATCGCCTTCCGGGAATCATTGTCTTGGCGGATCGATGCACCTTCCAACGTAAGCCCGGCGAACGCACCCTTGGCACGGGAGTAGGTCAGGATCTCCGTATCCAACTTCCAATCCGTACCGGCCGAGGCATGCCGTCCAACTGGACCCGCTGCTGCGGAAGCATCCGCTCCAAGTTGGAAATTACTCGAGAGCAGCTTTTGCATCCCCTTTTCATTCTGGATGATCATTACC
>JBARIF010000081.1:0-10258 GCA_049799615.1 Terriglobales bacterium | reverse complement strand
ACGCAGCAGCGCCTCGCCCACGGCCTCACCCACCTGCACGGGATCGTCTCCCTCGCCGAATTCGCGCAGCACTTTAGTTCCGTCCGGGCGTGCGACCACGGCGTCGAGATACAACCGGCCATTGACGATTTCCGCCAGCGCCCCGATCGGCACCTGGCAGCCTCCCCCCATTTTGTTCAGCAAAGCACGTTCGCACGTGGTGGTAATGCGCGCTGCGTCGTCGTCCAGAAAAACCAGGTGGCGCCGCACGGCCGGGTCGTCCTTGCGAATCTCGACGGCCAGTGCGCCCTGGCCTGCAGCCGGACACATCAGCTTTGCCGGCAACACCTGCCGTATGGATTCGCGTTTGCCCAGGCGATTCAGCCCGGCGGCGGCCAGGATCACAGCAGCGTAGTCGCCGGCCTCGAGCTTCCGCAGGCGCGTGTCCACATTTCCGCGCAAGGGATGAATATCGAGATCGGGCCGCATTGCCTTCAGCTGCGCCTGCCGCCGCAGGCTACTGGTGCCGACTTTGGCCCGGTTGGGCAGTTCTTTAATACTGTTGTATTGATGCGAGCAGAAAACATCGCGTGCATCCTCGCGCGGGGTGATGGCGACGATCTCAAACCCCGCCGGGATTTCCGTGGGCAGGTCCTTCAGGCTGTGCACCGCCAGATCGACCCGCTTCTCCGCCAGCGCTTCCTCGATTTCCTTGGTGAACATGCCCTTGGTACCGACTTGAGCAAGAGCGACATCGGTAATCCTGTCGCCGGTGGTCTTGATGATTTCAATTTCGACGTTATGCCCGCGTTGTTCGAGCAGGGCTTTGATGTGATTGGCCTGCCACAGGGCAAGTTGCGATCCGCGGGAACCAATGCGCAGCCGGGCCACTACCTTTCCGCTCCGGATTCTCCGCCGCCGGACTTCGCCGCTTTCCTGTCGTCTTTCCTCCTGCCTTGCAGGTCCTTTTCTTGCGGACTTTTGTCACGCAGATCGAACAGCCGCCGCACCACATCGACCACGGTGGTGGCTTCCGCCTCCCGCACCGCAGTCTTCAAAGTAGAGATCGGCGTGTGCATGATCTTGTTGATGATGCCGCGGGTGAGCGCTTCGACCGCCAGTTCCTGCTCCGGCGAGAGCGGCCCCAAGCGGCCGCGCACCCGGTCAATCTCCGCCTGACGAATGGTTTCCAGATGATCCTGCAACGAGACGATGGTAGGAACCACATCCAACGTCCGTAGGCGGACCTGAAAGCGCTCCACCTCGCCGGTGATGATGGCCTCCGCGCGCTCCGCTTCTTTCCTGCGGTCCGCGACGTGCGAGGTCACCGCCTGCTGCAAGTCATCAATGTCGTAAACGAAAATGCCGTCCAGCCGGTTCATTTCAGGATCGACATCGCGAGGCACCGCAATATCGATAAAGAACATGGGGCGATTCTTGCGCCGCGCCAGAAACAACTCTCCATGCTCGCGCCGGAAGATGGCGTGGGGCGCGCCCGTCGAGGTGATGACGATATCGGCTCGGTCGCAGGTCTCGTAGAGCTGGTCGAAGAGGATGGCCTGCCCCTCAAAGCGCGCGGCCAGTTGCTGGGCGCGATCGTAAGTGCGATTGGCCACAAAAATTGATTCGGCGCCATGCGCCATCAGGTGGCGCGCCGCCAATTCGCTCATCTTGCCCGCGCCGACGAGGTACACGTGCTTGCCCTGCAGCGATCCGAAAATCTTTTTCGCCAACTCAACCGCCACCGAGGCCACCGAGACCGCCGACGAACCCACCGCGGTCTCCGTCCGCACCCGTTTGGCCACTGCGAAAGCACGGGTCAGAAGCAGATCAAGGTGCGAGTGCACGGCGCCCACGGCGCGGGCTGAGGCGTAGGCTTCTTTCACCTGTCCCAGAATCTGCGGTTCACCCACAACCATCGAGTCCAGACTCGAGGTCACGCGAAACAGGTGCCGGACTGCATCGCTTTCGCTGTATTCATAAAGGTGAGGCTCGTAGTCCGATGGATCCAGCTGAAAGTAGTCGCGGAGAAAGGCGCGCAGATCCACCACACCATTTTTGGTTTGCGCCAGCACCTCCACCCGGTTACAGGTAGACAGGATAATCCCTTCATCCACGCCCGGATGCCCGGCCAGGCGCCTCAGTGCCTCGGGCAGCCGCGACTCGGAGATGGCCAGTCGCTCCCGCACGTCGACCGGCGCCGTCTTGTGGTTCACCCCGATGAGTTGAAACTTCATGACTGGACGAACCTGTGAATGGCACTGAAGTAATTTGCCGACCAGGCGATGACCGCCGCGATCACAGCCCCGGTCGCGAGATACGCGGCCCGCCGCCCCCGCCATCCCGCATTCCACCGGGTAAACACCATCACCATGTAAACCGCCCACATCAGCAGTGAAAGAAAAATCTTGGGATCGAGAAGGTCCAAATGCCCGTAGGTAGCCTGGGCCACGATGCTGCCCGCGATCAATCCTAGCGTCATGAAGGGAAAGCCAAGCAGCAGGGAACGATAGCCGATCTGGTCAATCACTTCGAGAGCAGGCAGGCGCAGCAGAATTCCAGCCGGCTTTTTCGATTTCAGACTGCGTTCCTGCAGAAGGTACAGCAGGCTGGCGGCGAAGCTCAGGAACAGCGCCGCATAGCCAATGAAAATCATGGCAATGTGGGCGAAGAGCCATCCCCGGCGCATGCCTGGCGAAACTTCCAGAAATGGCTGTTGCGTAGTCGCCGCGACAAAGGTCAAAACAAAAACCAGTGGAAACACCACGATGCCAGGCGAGGTGGTTCGATACACCAGATACACAATCATAAACGCCGCCATGACCACCAGGGCCAGCAGCGACTCCGAATTGTGCACCGAGGTCAGCGTCAGCTGCCCTGAGGCCAGCACCGCCTCGGTCAGCGACACGAATTGAAATACCATGCCCAGGCTCATAGCGGGAAGCGCAACCCGGTTCAACAACGAACTGGTGCGAGTCAGGGCCAGGAGGGCATAAAGCAATCCCACCGCGTAGCAGCCCAGCGCCACTCGGAGCCACAGTATTGGCATAAATTAGTGACAGGGTCGAACCGGCAATGGTGCCAGTCCGCTGGAGTGATTATAGTCTGCACCGCAGCCAGGGCAGAAGAGCAGGAAGGGCACCTGGTAGCGCCGGCGTCTCGCGGGCTGTCGGGAAGGCGTCTCGCCCTCCACTGGTAGGCGCAACCCAAGCCGCAAGACAAAGGCTGGCTCTGCCCGCCCGTAGGGCCGGCGAGACGCCGGCGCTACGGTAACCCGTTACTGCACACCCAACACTTCCAGGGCCTTTGCAAGATCATCGAAAGTTGCAACCAGGCGGCGCCCGTCAGCCAGCATGTCCTCGATTTCATCGAAGGCCTGAAACAGCCTGAGCTTGACCGCGCCGTATTGCTCGGCGTCAGTCAGTTCACGTCCGTGCGCCGTTGCCCAGGTTTGCAGAGATTCGTCCGGCAGGAAGACGCTCACCGCAAAGGTGGTTTTGCGGTCCGAAGTGACGTCGAAAATATATTCGCTGGCCGGAGCTTCGGGAGCGTCCGCCAAAGCCACGCGCTTCCCCACGAAATAGTACTGATAAACGTACCCCTGACCACCGGTGTACGTCTTCATGCGACGCAGAGTCATAGGACAGTCGTCGGTCATCAGTCGTACGGTCGTCAGTCACCTCGGTTTTGGCCAACGACTGATGACCGATGACTGATGATCGACGACCAATCTCACTTGCCATTTCCCGGCGAGACTACGCGCCCATATTCGCTCGCCCGGGCCAGCCGGTCGAACATGCGATAGGCTGCAGCCGAGATTTTCGCAATTGCCTCTTCGCCGTCCCGCTCTCGATGCAGGTACGTCGTCATCACGCAGATGACGTAGGGGCGATTCTCGACCAAGACCACGCCCGAGTCGTTTCGCACCCCTTCCAGCTCGCCCGGCTTGTTGGCGATCTTCAGGCCCTCGGGCAAGTCTCGCGGGATGAAGCTGCTCTTCGGAGTGCTGAGCATGACGAAGAAGTCGGCCTTCATTTCTTTATTCAGGACTTTGCCACGGTAGAGATTTTCGAGCAGGGTCATCATTTCCGCCGGAGTCGAGATGTTTTCCCTGCCCTCGCTGGCCGCTTTCAGGTCCATCATTTTGCGGTGCAGCCGAGTATGCGCGAGGCCGAGCGAATCCATCAGGGCATTCACATTCTCCATGCCGACCCGATCAATCAGAACATTGGTCGCGCTGTTGTCACTGACTGCGACCATCATGGTGGCGAGATCACGCAGGGTAACCCGGGTCACGCCAGGCGTGAGTCCGCCCATGATGGTGCTGTCCGGGACCAGGTCGGCTGCCTGCACGGTGTACAAATCGGTGAGTTTCAGCTTGCCGACTTGCGCCTGACGGTAAAGCTCCGCCAGTACCGCCACCTTGATGGAACTGGCTTGAGGAAAAACATCGTCGCCACGCAGAACGAACTTCTTTCCGCTGCCCAGGTCGAGAATGGCAACGCCCAGCACGCCATCGAGGCCGCGATCCACTTCGTTAATATTCGCTTCGAGTTTCTGCCAGAGAACTTCCTGCTTGGCGGTGGCCAAGTTGGGGGGAGCGTTGGAAACGCCCTGACCGTATGTTGAGCCCAGCAACAAGAGGCAGCAAATGAAGCGCATCAACCCATCGCCCTCCGGGAATCGAGTCATTATAGCGAGCCGAAGGTCCGATGTCTGACGCCCGACGTCCGCCTTCATCCTTCGATCATCGCTTCCCGCAGCCGCTTGACCGCGGTCTCTGAAGTCACGGGCGAATAATAAACTTCCTTGAAAGTATAAGATCGCGCCCGACCTCCAATCACCGGCAGGATTTCAATGTGCCAGTGGTAGTCGTCGTCGATGGTCCTCCAGTAATCCAGACTCTTCGATCGAAACGCTGTATTGGGCGAAGTGTGCAGCACCAGGTGAAATTCACGCGTCACGGTGCGAATCCTTTGCAGAGTACGGCGCAACAGGGCCGCCAGATCGATCAGGTGAGTAGGCCGGGCAAGTCCGAAGCGGCCGAAGGCGGCGTCGTGGGTTCGCGGAATAATCCAGGTCTCATAGGGCACGCGAGGGGCATAAGGACAAAACGCGATAAAGTCGCCTCGCACTTCGACCACTCGCTGGTTCTGCTGCAGTTCCTGGGAAATGATGTCGCAGAATACACAGCGTTCCTTGGCCTTGAAGTAATCCCGGCCGGCGCGCAATTCATAAAGCACCCGGCGGGGAACGAACGTGGTAGCGGTAAGCTGTGAAGTGGGATGCTCAAATTCCTGGCCGGCATTGGCTCCGTGGTTCTTGAAGATGCTGACATACTTGAAGCGCGCATCGCGCTTCAGGTCCTGCATGCGGTTTGCCGCCAGCAGCAGAAACTGCTCGATCTCGGCATCACTCGCGTTCCACAGTTGCCGGTCGTGATGCAGATTCTCCACCAGCACTTCGTGGGCACCGACTGAGGACATGCGGTCGTAAATGCCATCACCGCGGCGCGTCGGCTCGCCTTCAATCCGGTACAGGGGCGCGGGATGGACCACGGCGCGCGCCGACCAGGGCCCGCCCCCCACTCCCGGCATGTTCGAAACCAGTTGCGCCGCCACTGGCGAGTCCGGACAAAAGCGGCAGAAGGCCTCGGGTCGGGGAGCGTTTTCCGGGACATCATCGCCGGTGATCACCCAGGAGCGGGTAATAGGATCCTTGCGCAATTCCATGGCTGTAAGGAAAACATCGGCGCAGATGGCGCGTCAACTGTGAACCTGACTCTTATCTCTTGCTTTTCTTTGCGACCTTTGCGCCGCCCTTTGCGTCCTTTGCGGTCAAAGGTTTGATCTGTACGCAAATCAAAGAAATTCTTAAACCACCAAGCTCGCAAAGAAATGCCGCAAAGGACGCAAAAGAGGCTGACTCCGGGTTGTGATTGTCAGCACAGAACAGCAACCCTGCCTTTGTTATAATCCGCGCACGAAGCCCCTTGAAATGACCGAGCCGTCCACCCCGTTGATGCGGCAGTATGCCGCCATCAAGAAGGAGCACCCCAGCGCCCTGCTGTTCTTCCGCCTGGGAGATTTCTACGAACTTTTCTTCGACGACGCGGTCCTGGCCGCCAAAGAACTGCAGATTACGCTGACCTCCCGCAACAAAGAAAAGGGCGTCGCCATTCCCATGTGTGGCGTGCCACACCACGCTGCCGAGGGTTACATCTCGAAGCTGATTCGCAAAGGGTTCAAGGTTGCGATCTGCGTGCAGGTGGAGGACCCGCGCCTGGCCAAGAAACTGGTGCGGCGCGAAGTTACAAGAGTAGTCACGCCCGGCACCGCGGCGGACTCTTCCTTAAGCTCCGAAGAAAACAATTTCCTGGCCGCCATCGCACAGAACGGTGAGCGCGCAGGCTTCGCCGCCCTCGACCTCTCTACCGGCGAATTTCGCGCCACCGAATTCCGGGGGGAAGACGCCGGCAGGAGAATTCAGGAAGAAATCCAGCAATTGCGCCCCAAAGAAGTGCTGTACGCATCGTCCGCGCCCTTATTTGAGGACCCTGGTGTGGCGCGGGCGCCCTCGCCCGCGAAGGTATCAATGACCTCGGGCTATGCCAAAACTCCGCTCGACGACTGGATCTTCGCTCCCGACCACTCCATCCCGCTGCTGGAAAATCATTTTGGAGTGCTCTCGCTCGAAGGTTTTGGCCTGTCCGGCAAACCAGCGGCTGCGGCTGCCGCCGGCGCCATCCTGTACTACGTCCGCTCCACCCAGCGCGGAACTTTGAGCCACGTGGACCGCATCGGATTCTACGAGCGGCAAACTTGCCTGGTGCTGGACGCGGTCACCGTGCGCAACCTGGAACTGATCGAACCGCTCTTCGCCGGCGCCGATGCCGGCATCACGCTGTTCCGCTCGATCGACGCCACAGTCACACCCATGGGCAAGCGCCTGCTGCGCTCCTGGCTCCTGCGTCCTTCCATCGACATCGCGGAAATCAATGCCCGTCTGGATGCCGTCGAGGCCCAGGTCAAGGACACCATTGCCCGCGAAGAACTTCGCCGCGCGCTCGATGGCATCCTTGATCTGGAGCGCCTGTTGAGCCGGGTCACGCTCGAAACCGCCAACCCGCGCGACGTCCTCGCTCTGGCCGCTTCTTTGGCGAAGCTGCCCGCAGTCCGCAAAGCTCTGGAACGTGTAGCCGGCGCAAATGTGGCCGCGACCGACCCGGCCGCTCGCGCCACGCTATCCCCTCACAGCGAGCGACTAGCCGCACTTCACTCCGCGGTTGACGAACTCGCCGACCTTCGCCAGCGCATTGAGAGCACCATCGTCCCGGAGCCCCCAATTTCTCTCTCCGATGGCGGCGTCATTCAACCGGGTGTCGATCCAGAACTCGATCAGCTCCGCGATCTCAGCCGCAACAGCAAGCAGTTTCTGGCGCAAATCGAACAGCGCGAACGCCAGCGCACCGGCATCGCCAGTCTGAAAGTAAAGTTCAACTCGATCTTTGGCTACTATCTCGAAATCTCGAAGGCGAACTCTCACCTGGCTCCGCCCGATTACGAACGCAAGCAGACCCTGGTCAATGCCGAGCGCTTCACCACGCCGGAGTTGAAGGAATACGAATCGAAGATCCTCGATGCCCAGGAAAAGATCGTGGACATCGAGCGCCGCCTCTTCGCCGAGTTGCGTTCGGCCATCGCCGGAGAGGCCCGCCGTATCCGCCAGACCGCGCTGGCGCTGGCCGAGGTGGATGTGCTGTCGGCCCTGGGCCAAATCGCCGCCCTGCGAAATTATTGCCGCCCGAAGTTTGACGACTCCGCCGACCTCGAGATCGTTGCCGGACGCCACCCCGTCATCGAACAACTCGAGTTGGGCAGCGGAGACCGTTTCGTGCCCAACGATCTTTTTCTGAACTCGACCACCAACGCCATCATGGTGCTGACCGGCCCCAACATGGGCGGCAAATCCACCTATCTCAGACAAGCCGCCCTCACCGTGATCATGGCGCAGGCGGGATCATTTGTGCCGGCGCGTTCCGCCCGGCTGGGACTCGTGGACCGCGTGTTTACCCGCATCGGCGCCAGCGATAACCTGGCCCGCGGCCGTTCCACTTTCATGATCGAGATGACGGAAACCGCTGCCATCCTGCATACCGCAACTCCGCGGTCTCTAATTCTTCTCGACGAAGTCGGCCGCGGAACCGCCACCTACGACGGCCTGGCCATCGCCTGGGCAGCGGTCGAATACATTCACGCCCGCACCCGCGCCAAGACCCTCTTCGCCACTCACTACTTCGAATTGACCGAACTGGCTGATCAGCTGTCCGGCGTGAAGAACTATCACGTCACCGTAAAAGAAACCGGCGGCGGAATCGTGTTTCTCCGCAAAGTCGCTCCGGGCGCCGCCGACCGCAGCTACGGAATCGAAGTGGCGAAGCTGGCGGGCCTTCCCCACGAAGTGATCGTGCGCGCACGCGAGGTGCTGGCTGAACATGAGAGCGCGGAACGTCAACTGATGGGACATCTCTCGCCCGGTTCAACTCCACCAGCGGCGCAGTTGACCATCTTTACTCCCCTTTCACAACCTGTGCTGGACAAGCTGCGCGAAGTCGATTTGAATTCTCTGACTCCGCTGGAGGCGCTGAACCTGCTGGCACAGCTGAAAAAGCAAGTGGAATGAAGGTTTATCCGATTTCGTGGTGAATTTCTTCGCGATCTTTGCGGACTTCTTTGCGAACTTCGCGGTCAAGAGCCTTCTTACCGCAAAGGACGCAAAAAGAAGCGCAAAGGACGCGAAGAAATCCAGGTAAAGTGTTGCTTGAATAATTGCTGATAATGCGCAGACACAACCATCCCTCCGACCTTCGCCGAAGCGTCGGACAACTGCTGATCATCGGTTTCGACGGCACCGAAGTGTCGTCCGGCCTGGCTGATCTGCTGACCCGAATTCAACCCGCCGGCGTGATCCTGTTCGCCCGCAACATTACCGGCGGAGAGCAAACCTACAACCTCCTGAAAGACTGCCAGACCTGCGTATCCACACCCCTGTTCACTGCCGTAGACATGGAAGGAGGCCGGGTCGATCGTTTCCGCAACATCAACGGCTCCAGCCCTTCCGCCGCCGACGTTTTCGCCACCGGCGACCGCAAGCTCTTTCGCAAACACGGTAGAGTCATCGGCGAATCCTGCCGGACACTGGGATTCAACACCGACTTCGCGCCGGTGGTGGACCTGGCCTTCGCGCCTTCAAAAACTGTCATGAGTTCCCGCGCTGTTTCCGCAGACCCAAAACAGACGGTCCTTTATGCCCGGGAATTTCTCCAGGGATTGCGGGCAGCGCGAGTGATAGGTTCGGCCAAGCACTTTCCCGGCCTCGGCGAAGCCAACCTCGACACTCACCAGGAACTCCCCTCGATCAACAAGCCGTGGAAGAAGCTCTGGGCCGAAGACCTGTATCCCTACCGGGCCTTGCGTCGTGAACTCCCCATGGTCCTGATCGGACACGCCAACTATCCGGTAATCACGCACGACCGCAGTCCCGCATCGCTTTCCAGGAAATGGATCACCGATGTCCTCCGAAAAAGGATCGGCTATCGCGGCCTGGTCGTTTCCGACGATCTGGAAATGGGAGGCGTGCTAAAGGCTGCGCCCATCGAGCAAGCCGCCGTAGAGCATGTCCGCGCCGGTGGCGACCTGTGCCTGATCTGTCACATCGAGGAATACGTCACCCGCTCCTACGAGGCCCTCATTAAGGAAGCGGAGAACAACCGCAAGTTTGCGCAACGGGTAGCGGAGTCCGCCGCACGCGTGCTGGCTTTCAAGAAGAAATTCCCCGAGCTAAAGCGCAGGCCGCCGGCGCCCACTCAGGCGAAACTCGAACGATTGTCCCGCCAGGTATGGGAACTGAGCGAGCAGGTCCGCCTGGCTAAACTGGGGGCGGCGACCGCATGATCGTCGCCGGCGTCATGAGCGGCACTTCGGCCGATGGCATCAACGTGGCCCTGGTCCAGCTGGTGTGGCGCGGGCGCCCCCGCCCGCGAGTTTTTGACCCATCCAAACTAACTTTCAAGTTCGTCGCCCAAGCCGAGTACCTCTACCCGAAGGCAGTCCGCCATGCCGTCCTGCAAGCCATGAATGCCCAGCAAGCCAGCGTCGCCGACCTCGCCCGCCTGAACTTTCTGCTCGCCGAACTCTACGCCGAGGCCGTACTTGCCACGCAACACCGCTTCCGCATGAAGGTAGAACTCATCGGCTGCCATGGCCAGACGCTCTATCAC
>JBARIF010000080.1:0-1555 GCA_049799615.1 Terriglobales bacterium | reverse complement strand
TGGTACGCCTGCACCGCTATTTGCAGAAACAGGACAAGGACTATCTCATCAGCTTCATTCCCGATCCCACCTGCTGGACAGAAGTGCCTTCGGACCTGCGCTCCCTTGCTCGTCAACGTGCGCGGTGGCAGAAGGGTCTGCTGGACACACTCTGGCCCAATCGGGATATGCTCTTCCGCAGGCGCTATGGGCTTGTGGGCTCCTTGATCCTGCCCTATATGTGGTTCTTTGAATTGCTGGCGCCCGTGGTCGAATTGACCGGATACTCCACAATTGTTCTGGCAATCGTCCAGGGCATGCTGGACCGCCAGTTCTTCTTCTTGTTTCTGCTCTTCGGATATGCATTCGCCACGCTGATTTCCATTGGCTCAGTGCTTCTCGAGGAGATGACCTACCGTCGCTACAACCGGGCGCGCGATGTCTCACGCCTGCTGCTCTACTGCTTGTTTGAACACTTCCCCTACCGCCAGCTCACCATGATCTGGCGCCTACAAGGCATCTGGCAATATCTGCGCGGCGACCTACGCTGGCGGGAGATGAAGCGCGCGGGCATGTCCGCGCCCTCGCCGTAACGTTCTTGTTCATAAACCCCTGGCGGCCAGCCACTGTTTCTTCACATTCACCGCCAGCTCTGATGCACTGACCTTCGTGCCTCGACGTAGCCCGAATGGCTGCGAAGAGATCGGAAACTGTGGAGGCCGATATTTGGAAGGCATCGGCGGCGACGAAGCTCAACGAGGACCGGCGGCCGTCTGCCCGCCCGCAGTAGCGGCAGTAGGTGCGCTTCATCGTCGATGCACAATTCTTCAGTCCAGAATCAAGATGGTGGAACCTGAAATTATTCGCTGCAGGTGGCGGAATATGGGATGGATTGTCCAGATGTTGAAATTGTCCGGGGCGGCCTCACTCACACGAGCCAAGCAGCGACCTTTGGTAACTTTCCTCGTAATGCTCATGGTCTAGAATCTGAGTATCTGAACACGGACGTCGTATGAACAAGACAGAAGAGAGCCTCCGCACCGCCGGGATCGCCCCCGTGGAAGATGCGCGAGTCGACGGTCGTGAATGGTGGCTTTGGGGATTTGCAGTAACCGTAACCCTCGTCCTGACCTTTGGGATCGTTGCACTGACCTTTCCCGCCTTCCACACGCCTGAAGACAACTTCTCGTGGACCGACCTCCGGGAATGGGTCCGCGGGTTGGCTGGACTCGTTCTCCTCTTCGACACTTACACAATCTACCAGCAACTCCAATTGCAGCGTATCCGGCGGCAGTTAGCCGAGCGCAATGAACTGTTCCAACTCATCAGCGAAAACGCGGCCGACATGATTGCGGTTGTGGACGTCGACGGGAATCGGCTTTACAACAGTCCCGCCTACGAAAAAATCCTTGGCTACTCGCAAGAGGAATTGAAGTCTACGTCGTCGATCGAGCAGGTTCATACCGGTGACCGTCAACGGTTGTTGGAAGCTGCTGAGAAAGCGCGTCGCACAGGCCGTGGTGAAAGACTCGAATACCGGATACGCCATAAGGATGGTTCTTGGCGTATTCTCGAA
>JBARIF010000079.1:0-1743 GCA_049799615.1 Terriglobales bacterium | reverse complement strand
TTCCGCAGGCGGTTTGGCTGCGCTGAGCGATTGACGAAAATCGTCCAAGTTCATTTCAGCCTGCGATCACCCAGCTGTCTGGTGCGACGCGACATTTCTCAGTCTTTCCCAGACACATTATCAAGCTCCCCCACGCGACCTTATCGCGATTGCGATTTCTGCCACGCCCACAGGGCACGGTCTATCGTCCTCAAATCAAGAGCATGGCGTTGCGCGAGCGCTTTAACTTCTTGCGCAATTGTTAGGTAGAAATCTACGTCCTCATACGTGGTCGGTTCCGGCTTGCCGAGCGCACCAACAACGCGGAAATCGAGTATGGGATGGAGGTCGGGGTGCATCCAATGCAAGATGGCTGAAGCGGTGCGCAATGCGACGCCCCGGAGTTGCATAAGAGCCGACAGTGCAGTCCGGGCATCATCTGTCGCCTTGAAGGCTCGCGCTGTTGCAGCCCGGACCGCTGCCTCATCGTTGGATTCGTAATTCGGCGTCTGCCGCACTGATTTCCAACGAGCCAAGCGCACAAACAGGGACTTGGTGAGGAAGCCTTGCTTTCTTGCGCTCGGCAACTCCTGTTCAAAGGCGCGCTCTTCAGCCTCTTCCGTCGAGGTGATGAGCTCCCAATAGCGGCCAGCAAGCCCCAGAATCTTATTGCGGTCATCAAACGGGAAAGAGGTGGTACGAGTGCCGGAAGGAGCCCGTTGTCCAGCTCCCACTGGGGATAAGGATCGATGCTTCAATGTTCCCGGGCTGGCAGTCCTCTCGTGTGGCGCGTTTCCCGACCTCCACTCGCCCTTGTCAGCGATACGTACGAGACGAAAATTGTTACTGTCCGTCAGTTCGAACTCGAGTTGGGCCTTCTCTGCTAGCCCTAGTCTTAGGAACACTTCGGTGCAAGCGCATCTCGTTCCATGATCTCGCGTGAGCGAATTGTGCACGTAGGGCGGGTTGTTGCTGTTCGTCGAGTTCATCGTCGCGTGCCAGTGGACTCCGTCGAGATCGAGCACAATCGCCTGACGATCGCCGCGTGGGAGCGCCAACCGGTGCTTCGCATCAAAGTAAAGTGCCAATGTGGGACGAGGTTGTTTGGGTTGGATATCCAGCAGGTAGCCACTGATCATCATGTGAATGCTCCTCCTTGTCGAGCTTACCGTAAGACCGGTGGCGGCGGTCTCGATGCGGCGCTTGCGGCGTTTGCGAATGTCTACAGCGGAGGGAAGCCAAGCCGTAAACGGCGGAAGATGTCAGCAAAGAGTAGAGCCAAGATAGCGGCTGCGCAGCGATGGCGTTGGGCGAAGTTTAGAGCAAAACAGAAGGGCTGACGTAAACGCTTCTCAGGTATTAAACAGAAGTACATGCTTAGTTCCAGATGCCAATCCGTCAGCCACCGAAAATGGCCAGCGTCGCGGCCTACGAGCAAGGCGTGGGTCCGCAAAATGGTAGCGTGAACTTGCCGCCACCGCAACAACTCGAGCCGCTCGGACAGCAAAGGGCATTGAATTGCATGTCAATTGTTCCCCCTGAGCAACAAACGGAGCCGCTTGGACAACAGTACCAAACCTCTCCTATTGCTACGGCGGGGCAACACTCCAAACCCGGTGCACAGCAGAATTGTCCGAGTGAGTCGCAGGTAATGGATCCTGTTGGACACCCTGAGACACATTGGCCGCCTTGGCAGGTCTCTCCGGAAGCACAGCATGATGTGCCACAGGGAGCTTCTCCCGAGGGACAGGGTGTAGTGCATGT
>JBARIF010000078.1:0-8940 GCA_049799615.1 Terriglobales bacterium | reverse complement strand
GCCGACGTAGCTCAGTTGGTAGAGCAGCCGATTCGTAATCGGCAGGTCAGCGGTTCAAGTCCGCTCGTCGGCTCCAGCTTAACTTCAATCCTTCAATCAGTCTGTCGATGCTGGCAGGACCGTCGCCGACGGGCTACCGGTTCTGAGGTGACCGCGGTGTCAGGCCTTAGAACTTCGCATCTCCGCGCGTCACCGTAGACGCATGTGATCGTTACGGCTGGTCGATTGGCTGCAGTGGCCGTTGCTGGTCCGGGTGCACGGGTTGCGGCAGGGGCACAGATCGCACCACTGCTGTCTTGCCGTTCGCGTCCACGCTGAAGGTTGTGGATGTGCTGTTGGTTGCGCCAAACTGATCCATCACGGTCGCTGTCGCTGTGTAACTACCGCTGGCGGGAAGAGTCTCCAGCGCCGCGGGAGTGGAGAACTTGCTCCCGTCCGAATACTGCATCTGTCGGCTGATCAGGAAGCCGTCCGGATCCGAAGACGTGGCGGTGCATCCCAGCACGGTCGTCCGCGATATGTTGGGCATGGGCTGCACTGCGATTCTGGCTACCGGGGCGAGGTCGTCGGGCTCCGCCAGCACGTTGAACGAGGTGCTGGCGGTCTTGTTTCCCGCCTGGTCGAACGATTGCACGGAAATCTGATGGCTTCCGGTAAAGATCTTGATGGCCGTATTGAGCGTGTCGCCACTGGTCGCATACGCCTGCTGACCATCAATCAGCACCCGCATTACGGAAACCGCGGTTCCTGGATTGGCGGAGGCCACCAGCATGGTTGGCCAATTCACCGTCGAACCGGCGCCAGGAGCGAAGACGGTGATGCCACCTGCCGACGGTTTCGCCGAGATCTGATGCACCACGACGGCCGAGGCACCGGCCGCGTCGTACTCCGAGGCGGTAATGAGGTATGTGCCCACTGTTTCATAGGTGTGCGCTGCGGACAGCCCCGTAACGACCGTGCCGTCGCCAAAGTCGATGACCGAGCGGACGATGGTGCCAGAGGTCGCTGCGGCCGTTGCCGTGTATGCCAGCGGCCCGGTTTGCAAGATATCAAGCGCAACCTCGGGCGGTTGGTCACCGGGATGATAAGCAATCGCCGGTGACATCTTATTTTGGAAACTGGGGGCACCGGTGGCTTTGACATACACGAAGTAAGTGCCGCCGGGAAGCTTCAGCGGGCCCAGATCGAACGAGTGCGTGCCTGCGGGCACATCGCCCAGCTTAGCCAGGTTCGTGCCATCCGTGCTGATGAATACGGTGTAGTGATCGATCGTCTTCTCGTCTCCACCGTTGACGCTCCAATTGATCGTCGTGCCCGACTGCGAAGGCGCCAGATAAATGCAGTTGTCGATGCCTGGCTCGATCGCCGTTCCCTCCTCGTAGTCGTTCCAGGTCGCAATCTGTATCGCGGGCAATTGATCGCCACTGGAATAGAACTTGCCTGCTTCGCTGAACGTCTGTTGCCAGGCCTGGCCGCACTGCTGACTGGTGATGCGGTTCGTGCCCCATGCTGCCAGCGAGTCATTGAAGCCTTTATAAACGGAACCGACTGCGACGCTTCCCGTCTTCTGCCGGGCCGCTTCGTAAAAGGCGTCCTGGGCCGCTAAATTCAGGTCGAAAGGGTTGCCCGCGTCGACGTTGACCCAGGAAAATCCACCGTCAGAGGAAGTATGGCTTAACCCTTTCGCCCCTTGAAAAATCAACAATGGATCACCCGGGATCGAGGAGATTACGCGCTTCCAGTCAATGTAGTAAGCATCTACGCCGAAAAAGAAAATGACGGGCCGGCCATTCATCTGCATGTACGCCGGCGATGATTCATATTGGGTCGCGACGTAGGTCAAGTCGGATATCAGTTGATCGGTCACGTCGCATCCATTGTTGACCGCCGCCGAGCCCAGCGCTCCTACATCTTCCATGATCGCGAATTGGAATTGACTAGCGTGGGCCTCAGCCTCGCTTTTGAGCAACATCGTGGCCGCGTCGATAGTGGTGTTAGCCGGGCCATACCAGGCCGCAATCGCACCTTGTATGCCGCGGCTGATCATGTCCACCACCTGGCGATGCACTTGTCCGGCATCGGCCGAATTGTAGCCCACGCTCATGTGGTCCTTCTTGCCGAACCAGCCCAGCCAGGTCGCATAGATTCGAGTGTCGGACCCGCTGTACAGCAGCGATCGAAGCGGCAGCTTGCTGACATTGCCGGCACTGGCATTTCCGTTTGTCTGTGCCAGGAACGAATCGGCCGCACTCGTGTTGTTACCGGTCTCCGCCTGCAGCGTGGTCGTGGCTGCCGGAACGGAACCGCCGGGCGGGGACGGCGCTGAGTTCTCCGCTGAACCGCCGCAGGCGACAAGAGCGCAAAGTAGTCCGGTCAAAAGGGAAATATTAAGGTGGAGGGAGACGCTACCGTACTTCATAGACGAACTACTCCATGGATGAACAAAACATGAATGCCCCGATCAGGGCATCGGGATGGAAAAATGCTTCAGACGAAACTGCCCCTTCCTGACGATGACTGCTTGATTCTACACAGATGCTCGTTGTCACCAAATCTCGTCACCCATGCCAGAGTTGAGCGGCTGGCCGGATGACGATCCCTGGAGATGGTGGCTGCAGGGGGCTCGACGGGCTCACTAGTTAGCTCAGTTTTCCTGGGGAAATCCCCGCATCCGCCATTCAAAGTTGAGAGACTGGAAGGTCTCGGGGTTCCAAGCCAGTCATGCAACATTTAAACCCCGGCGAGAGAGAATAGTTGTGAGGCGCAGGGAAAAATGGGCAGGCGCTAACAAATTTGACCTTGCCCAAGTGCGCAGGGGATTCGTCACGGCTGTGGCTACATGGACACGCCCGAAGTAAACAATTCGCGATCGGCAGGTCAACGGTTCAAGTCCACTCGTTGGCTCCAGTCCCTTCCTGGCGCGAAGTATTCCGCGTATCTTGCACTCCTAATTGGGCAAGTTGTCGGCTGAGATTCCCTTTCGGGCGACTTTACACTTGCCAATCGGCAGTAACCTTTCCGATAATAGGGGCCAGAGTTCAATAACCATCGTGTATCGATACACTCAAGCGGATCTGCTTCGCATTCTGCGGATCACGGCGCGCCAATTGACAGGCTGGGAGAAGGCCGGACTGGTGGCCGCTGCCGAGAGCTATTCTTTCTTTGAACTCCTGCAAGTCAAGAAAGTGCGTGACCTGTGCGCCCGCAAGGTGCGTCCCGCGGTAATCCGGCAGTCGCTTGAGGCCATGCTGAAGCAGGTTGCGGGGATGGAAAATCCTCTGCTTGAGGCTGGCGCCTTTTCCACCGGACACCGCATCGCCTTCCGTCACCAGGGCAAAGTGGTGGAGCCCATCGCCGGTCAGTTCATGTTTGATTTTTCTCCTGAACAGCGGGTCGTGACCAGCACCCCGATCTCCAGCTACACCGAGGCGGCGCCCACCGACGCGGCGGAGCTTTTCGCGCGTGGCATTGCACTCGAGGAAGACCCCAACCATCAGGCGCAGGCCATCGAGATGTACCAGCAGGTGCTGGAAATCGACCCCGACCACGCCGCCGCGCACATCAACCTGGGTACGTTGCATTACAACCGTCAGGAATACGCGCTGGCGGAAAAGCACTACCGCCGTGCCATCGAGGTCGATGCGCGCTACGCCTTGGCTTACTTTGATCTGGGCAACGTGCTGGACGAAACCGGCCGGGTAGAGGAAGCCATCCAAACCTACAGCACCGCGCTCCGGCTCGCGCCCACGTACGCCGACGCCCACTACAATCTGGCGCTGGCCTACGAAAAGATCAAAGAGCCGCGCAAGGCCCTCAAACACTGGCGCGCCTATGTGAAGCTGGACACGGTCGGTCCCTGGGCGGTACACGCCCGCAACCAGATCCAGCGCATCCTGCAAGCCGACGGACTCAAGCTCATACAAGGCGGGAAGCAGGAATGACCTCAGCGTAGCGCCGCCGTCCCAGGCGGCCCGAGGGACGGGCGGGACGCCCGCCAGACAGCCGGCGAGACGCGGGCGCTACAAATGTTAAACTTCTCCTCGGTCCACCAATTTGTCTTAAGGGTGTGTTCATGCCTGATGCCACGCTGCAGATTCCTTCTCCGTCTCCCCTGACCTCGTTCACCGAAGACGAAATCATGTTTCGCGACAACATCCGCCAGTTTGCGGACGAGAAGGTCCGACCGCTGGTCAAGGAAATGGACGAAAAGGGCGTCTTCGATCAGGATCTGATTCGCCAATTCTTCCAGCTCGGGCTGATGGGCATCGAGATTCCCGAGCAATACGGCGGCGGTGGCGGCAAGTTCTTCGAGGCGATTCTCGCGGTTGAGGAAATGTCGCGGGTGGATGCTTCCGCCGGGGTCGTAGTGGACGTACAGAACACGCTGGTCAACAACGCTCTGCTGCGCTGGGGGAGTGAGGAGCAGAAAAAGCGCTTCCTGCCCCGCATGGCTGCCGATACCTGCGGCGCCTACGCCCTCAGCGAGGCGAGTTCGGGATCGGACGCCTTCGCGCTGCAGACCCGGGCCACGCTCAAAGGCAGCGACTATGTTCTTAACGGACGCAAACTGTGGATCACCAATGGCAAGGAAGCTGGACTCTTTGTCCTCTTTGCCACCGTGGATCCCGCGGCCGGGTACAAGGGAATCACTGCTTTTCTTGTCGAGAAGAGTTTCCCCGGCTTCACCGTGGGCAAGAAAGAAGACAAGCTGGGGATTCGTGCATCATCCACCTGCGAGCTGATTCTCGAAGATTGCCAGGTCCCGAAATCCAACGTGCTGGGCGAAGTGGGCAAAGGCTACAAGATCGCGATTGAGACCCTGAACGAGGGCCGCATCGGAATCGGAGCGCAGATGGCGGGAGTGGCCCGCGGCGCGTGGGAGTATGCGGCCAAGTATGCGCAGGAACGCAAACAGTTCGGGAAACCGATCAGCGACTACCAGGGCATTCAGTTCCAGATTGCACAGATGGCCACCGAAATTGAAGCGGCCCGCCTGATGGTGTATAACGCGGCGCGCATGAAAGATGCCGGCTTGAACTTCGTCAAGGAAGCAGCCATGACCAAGCTTTTTTGCTCGCAAGTGGCGGAACGGGTCACCTCCCTGGCCATCGAAATCTATGGCGGGTACGGTTTCACCAAAGACTATCCGGTGGAGAAATACTGGCGCGATTCCAAGATCGGCAAGATTTACGAAGGCACATCCAACATGCAGTTGGCCACTATCGCTAAGCTGGTGATGGGCGGGAAGTAAGACGCACAGCTCAGACCATTTTCCGGCGCCAAACTCTGCGACCTTTGCGCTGTCTTTGCGCGCTTTGCGGTTAAAGAGGTTGCCGTTGGTTCCGCCCCAAGCCGATATTCTGAATTGACCTGCTCACAAATTCCGCCTGTGCCCGTCGAATGCAAGGGTCGGCTTGTCTGCGTGCTCGCGGAATCTCAAAGGAAAAACCAATGACAAAGCAATGGATAGCCTCGCTCGTTATCGCGACAGCTCTGTGCGCCGCTTCCGTGGCGCAAATGCCTGCCAACGGAAAGGCTGAGGCCGGAACCGCTCCGGTGCGTTTACCCGGACTGGACAAGCGGCTGATCGACACCACCGCCGATCCCTGTACCGATTTCTTCAAATACGCCTGCGGCAATTTTTCCAAGCTGTACCCAATTCCCAACGATCGTTCCGCCTACGGCACTGGCGCCATGATCGCCGACTACACGGAATACATCCTGCACACCATGCTGGAAAAGGCCGCCGCGGGCGGCGCCGGCCGTACTCCCAATGAGCAGAAAATCGGCGACTCCTACGCCGCCTGCATGGATGTGGATGCGATCAACCAGAAGGGACTGAAGCCGCTGCAGCCGGAATTCGATCGCATTGCCGCGCTCAAGAGTAAAGATGAGTTGCCCGAGCTCCTCGCCCGCTTTCAGTTGATCGGCGCCAACGCCTTCATGAGCTTTGGCGAACAACAGGATTTCAAGGATGCCCGCAAGCAGATTGCAGTGGCCGACCAGGGCGGCCTGGGCCTGCCCGAACGCGATTACTATTTCCGCAGCGGAGACGCCGCCGAGAAGACCCGAACCCAATACGTGCAGCACATCGCCAACATGCTGAAGCTGGCGGGCGAACCGGAAGATAAGGCTGCCAGCGACTCCAAGGCCATCATGCAACTGGAAACTGCGCTGGCCAAGGTCTCCATGGACATCACTTCGCGCCGAGACCCCAACAAGATTTACCACCTCATGCCGGTTTCCGAGTTCGCGACTTTGGCTCCGGGCCTGGCGTGGGAGCGCTTTCTGGCCGCCTCCGGGGCGCCCCCGATCACCGAAGTGAACGTCACCAGTCCCGACTTCTTCAAGGGAATGAATGCCCTGCTCGAGTCCACCGATCTGGATACGATCAAAACTTATTTACGCTGGCAGCTCATTCTGTCCACTCCCGGCTACGTGTTGCCCAAGGCACTCGATGATGAACGCTTCGACTTCTACGGCCGCAAATTGCGCGGGCAGCCGGAACAGAGGGCACGCTACAAGCGCTGCGTGCAGGCCACCGACGGGGCCCTGGGGGAAGCTCTGGGCCAGGTCTATGTGGCGCAGGAATTTCCTCCCGCCAACAAGCAGGCCACGGTGCAAATGGTGAAGGACATCGAGGCCGCGATGGACCAGGATATCGACACCCTGGACTGGATGAGTTCGGCCACCAAAGTCCGGGCCAAGGAAAAGCTGCGTTCGGTCGCCGACAAAATCGGGTATCCCGAGCACTGGCGGGATTATTCCACTCTGACCATCGCGCGCGACGATGCTTTCGGGAATGCGCAGCGCGCCACAGAATTTGAGGCCCGCCGTCAACTGGCGAAGATCGGCAAGCCGGTCGATCGCGGGGAGTGGTTCATCACCCCGGCCACGGTCGATGCCTATTACAACCCCAGCATGAACGACATTAACTTCACGGCCGCCATCCTGCAGCCTCCGCTGTACGACAGCCACGCCTCGGATGCGACCAATTATGGGCACGTGGGCGGCATCGTAGGACACGAACTGACCCACGGCTTCGACGATGAGGGCCGCCAGTTCGACGCCAACGGAAACCTCGAGGATTGGTGGACTCCTGAAGATGGCAAACACTTCGACGAGAAGGCGGAGTGCGAAGTGAAGGAGTACGGCAATTTTGTCGCGGTCGATGACGCCAAGGTAAATGGCAAGCTGACCCTGGGCGAGAACACCGCGGATAACGGTGGCTTGCGCCTGGCCTACATCGCGCTCCTAGCCGATGCGAAACGGAAGAACATCAACCTGAACAAGAAAGAAGACGGCTATACGCCGATCCAGCAATTCTTTCTGGGGCACGGACAGAGCTGGTGCGGCAACACCCGTCCCGAGCAACTCCGGCTACAGGTGCAGACCGATCCGCACTCGCCGCGGCAGTTCCGCGTGGATGGCGTGGTGCAGAACATGCCGGAGTTCGGCAAGGCCTTCGGCTGCAAGACCGGTCAGCCCATGATGCCAGTGAATGCCTGCCGCGTGTGGTGAAACGGGGGTATCGCTTTCCCGCCCTGTCGCTCCAAAAAACGGAGAGACGAGGACGGGGCACCCGCAGTTGCCATAAGAGAAACAGAGAGAGTTTGAGGCACTAACGCGCCAAGGCGAGAATCAATACAGTTAACAACTCCCCGCGGCGACCAGTACAGACGTGGGCCCCGTCTCAGCTATGCTTGCCGCGTTGGCTCTCTATGAAGTGCCTGGCCCTGTTCACGCTCGCGGCTGCTCTCGCCTTGCCTGCTGTTTCGCAGCAAACCGGGCCGAAGCCGACGACGAGCGGCAAAAACCACACCGTGATTCTTGAGTCGGAAGGGGGCTCTTTCGCAATCGAGGGACCCAAAAACTGGATTGCTGATCACAAGGTCGGACGTCAGCTTGGTGTGTGCTGCGTCTACTACCCAAAGGGATCGTGGGACACTGCGGAAACCTTCCTGTATCCCAACATTGTGACCAAGGGACCCGGGCGGTCTACGCTTCGGGAACTGATGGAAGCGGACCTGGCAAAATTTCGCAAGGACAATCCTGGAATGCACTATGTCGATGGAGACATGCCCTTCAAGGATCGAACTGCCAAGGTGCGCTACTTCCATGGCGTCAACCAGGGCTCTTCAGAGGCTGTTGCCTACATCGACGAAGACAAGATCATTGCCCTTGTGGTCCTGAGCTCGAAGACCGAAAAGGGATTGGTCGACGCCCTGCCGATGTTGCTGGGGGTCCTGGAGACCTACACTTACGGCGCTAAGGCAGTGAATGCCAAGTAGCATCATCCTTGATGCAGCGCGCCAATCGTGCCCTTCCTCCATGTCTATTTGACACTACTGCGGCGGGGGCGCCGGCGCAGTCGTTGCCCCTGGCGTGACCTGGGTTCCAATCACGTCGCCCGAAACGATCATCTCTACCCGGCGATTCAGCTTGCGTCCCGCAGCCGTGCTGTTGTCCGCCACCGGACGGGTTTTGCCGAAGCCACGTGCAATCACGTTGTTGATCGACACACTGTTATCGACCAGATAGTCGCGCACTGAGGCCGCACGCTTCTCCGACAATGCCTGGTTGTAGGCATCGCTGCCCACGCTATCGGTGTGGCCCTCAATTTCCAGACGCAGGTCGGGATAGGCGAGGACGATGCCTGAGATCCGCGCCAGCCGCTCCCGGGCGGCGGGCTTCAAGGTGTAACTGCCCGAATCAAACAGGACGTCGGGCATGCTGACCACCAGGCCGCGATCGGTGTCCTTGGTCTCCAGCACCTGGTTGAGCTGGTTGAGCAGGCGCTGGCGTTGCTCTTCTTTCTGACGGATGGCCTCGGCCGCGGCCTGGCGCTGTCTCTCGGCTTCCGCTTCGGCTTTCTGCTGTTCGGCGATGGCGGCGGCGCGGGCGGCATCGGCCTGCGCCTGTTGCAGTTGGGCCTCGGCC
>JBARIF010000077.1:0-13690 GCA_049799615.1 Terriglobales bacterium | reverse complement strand
GCGTGGTGCTGGCAATCAAGGTCAAAAGCCGCGGGCGGGGGCGCCCGCGCCACACGATCCCGAGCATCCTTCCGGGTTTGACCAACCCTCCCTAACATGCTATAAAAGCTGGTTTTGTATCGGGCCTCCGGCAGCAAGATCAGCGTCCAACCGGCGGCCTCTGCGGTACGAAACATCCGACGCGGCCAAGCTCAACACTCCTGTTCAATGCCGTGTAGTGGAAGCGTGTTCGGAACTCCGGCAATGCGCTCCCCGGCGCTCTCAATCAGAGCGTCCGGTTGGCGCTGTTCGCCGGGTGGCAGCGCCTAAACACGTGATGGTCCTGAAATAGCTTTCATACCGGAGGAACTCCTATGCGCACCTGGCTGGCGAGAGCTGTGTCCGAAGGACGCCAATTCGCCCATTCCTGCATCCGGACGGTGGCCGCCACCATCGCCGTCCTCAGTTTCGCTTCGATTTCCGCCCTGGCTCAGCCCGCCCAGGAGGTGGGCGGCGAAGCCAGCCTGAAGCTTCCCGACCTTTCGCAGGTATTGTTCCTCGGCATTGACGGCCATCGATTGCTGATGATCGGCATTCTGTTCTGCATCTTCGGTCTGGGTTTCGGGCTGACCATCTATACCCGCCTGCGGAAGATGCCGGTGCATCGTTCCATGCTCGAGATTTCCGAGCTGATTTACGAGACCTGCAAGACCTACCTGATTACCCAGGGCAAATTCCTTCTGATCCTCTGGCTCTTCATCGCGGTAATTATTGTGCTCTATTTCGGCGTGCTGTCTCCTGTACCGGACAAGCCGATTGCGGTCACCCTGCCTATCATTCTTCTGTTCAGCCTGGTGGGAATCGCCGGAAGCTACGGGGTCGCCTGGTTCGGCATTCGGGTCAACACCTTCGCCAATTCGCGCACCGCCTTTGCCGGCCTGGCCGGCAGGCCCTACCCGATCTACAACATTCCGCTGCAGGCCGGCATGAGCATCGGCATGATGCTGATCAGCGTCGAGTTGCTGCTCATGCTCGTCATCCTGCTCTTCATTCCTGCGGACTACGCCGGGCCCTGCTTCATAGGATTCGCGATCGGAGAATCGCTGGGAGCGGCTGCGCTGCGGATTGCCGGCGGCATCTTCACCAAGATCGCTGACATCGGCTCCGACCTGATGAAAATCGTCTTCAAGATCAAGGAAGATGATGCCCGCAATCCTGGCGTGATCGCCGACTGCACCGGCGACAACGCCGGCGATTCGGTCGGCCCTTCCGCCGATGGATTCGAAACCTATGGCGTCACCGGCGTCGCCCTCATTACCTTCATCCTGCTGGGGGTGAAGGAACCGACGGTGCAGGTCCAACTGCTGGTATGGATTTTCGTCATGCGCATCGCCATGCTGGTGTCGAGCGCCGCCGCCTACTTCATCAACGGCGCCATCGCCAAGGCTCGATTTGGTAGCGCTGACAAAATGAACTTCGAGACGCCTCTGACCTGGCTGGTCTGGCTTACTTCATTAATTTCTGTCGCGGTCACGTTTGTCATTTCCGCCGTCATCGTCCCTAACCTCGGTGGGGACACGACCCAGTGGTGGAAGCTGGCCAGCATCATTTCCTGCGGCACTCTGGCCGGCGCCATCATTCCCGAACTGGTGAAAGTGTTTACTTCGACTGAGTCACGGCATGTCAGGGAAGTTGTGACCTCGGCCCAGGAGGGCGGCGCCTCGCTGGGGATATTGTCCGGCTTCGTGGCGGGAAACTTTTCTGGCTACTACCTCGGGCTCTCGATGGTGACTCTGATGTCCATCGGATACTACTTCAGCACCATGGGATTGGAAGCCCTGATGGTGGCGGCCCCGGTTTTCGCCTTTGGATTGGTGGCCTTTGGTTTCCTGGGCATGGGCCCGGTGACCATCGCGGTGGACTCCTACGGCCCGGTGACCGACAACGCGCAATCCGTCTATGAACTGTCGTTGATCGAGCAGGTCCCCAACATCAAGCAAGACCTAAAAAAAGATTTCAACCTGGACGTGAACTTCGAACGCGCCAAAGACCTGTTGGAAGAAAACGACGGCGCGGGCAACACCTTCAAGGCCACGGCCAAACCGGTGCTGATCGGGACCGCTGTGGTTGGCGCCACCACCATGATTTTTTCCATCATCATGGCGCTCACCAATGGGCTTACCGAGAATGTGAACAATCTCTCCCTTCTGCACGCACCATTCATGCTCGGCCTGATCACGGGCGGAGCCATGATCTACTGGTTCACGGGTGCCTCTACTCAGGCTGTGACCACGGGGGCTTATCGGGCAGTCGAATTCATCAAAGCCAACATCAAGCTGGAGGGTGCGGCGAAGGCTTCGGTCTCCGATAGCAAGAAAGTGGTTGAGATCTGCACCAGATACGCGCAAAAGGGAATGTTCAATATTTTTCTGGCAGTATTTTTTGCAACGCTGGCATTTGCTTTCGTGGATCCCTTCTTTTTCATCGGATACCTGATCTCGATCGCTGTCTTTGGGCTCTACCAGGCGATCTTCATGGCCAACGCCGGAGCTGCCTGGGATAATGCCAAGAAAATTGTTGAAGTCGAATTGAAGCAGAAGGGCACGCCCCTGCACGATGCCACGGTCATAGGTGACACCGTCGGTGATCCCTTCAAGGACACCTCGTCAGTGGCGCTGAACCCGGTGATCAAATTCACCACGCTGTTCGGCCTGCTGGCGGTGGAGTTGGCGGTGAAGTTGACCGCGGAAGCCGGTAGCAGCCTTCAGCATGTGCTGGCTCTGGGATTCTTTCTCGTGTCATTCACCTTCGTGTACCGATCGTTCTACGGCATGCGTATCGTCAAAGAAAGATCGGCGGAGGCAGTGTAGAGAATGGAGGACGGGCGTCCCGGCCGTCCAACGCCATCCCGAGCGAAATCGACTCGAGGCCATCTGTCTGCTGAACTAGCAAATCGCCATGTTCATCGGTCATTTCGGGGTCGCCTTAGCGGCCAAGAAAATCGTGCCCAAGACTTCGCTGGGCACGCTGATTCTTGCCGCCCAGTTCCTGGACTTCCTCTGGCCCCTCTTCATTAGTTCTCGGCATTGAGCACGTGAGAATTGCTCCCGGCATCACCCGGGTATCTCCGCTTGATTTCAACGACTATCCCATCTCGCACAGTTTGCTGATGGCGATCGTGTGGGCGGTCGCCTTCAGTGGGACCTATTACGCGCTACGACGCAGCAAGGGGAGTGCTCTGGTGGTGGGCGCTGCGGTGGTCAGTCACTGGGTGCTGGATTTCATCGTGCATCGTCCCGATCTCCAGTTGTATCCGGGCGGCTCAGTACGCGTCGGATTGGGCTTGTGGAATTCGTGGGTGGCAACCATCGCCGCGGAGGTTCTCTGCTTTGGCGTCGGGTTATGGTTATACCTCGGCTGCACTCGTGCACGCGATAACGCCGGGCGCTACGGATTCTGGGCGCTCATTGCATTTCTTTTCCTTGGATGGGTAAGCACTTTGTTCACTGGGGCCCCGCCGAATACAACTTCTCTCGCCTGGGGCGGCTTGGCAATGTGGTTGACGGCTCCCTGGGGTTGGTGGGTAGACAGGCATCGCACCGTGGTCGGCTACACCTGATTGAGAAGCTTTGTGGTCGCGGGAAATTTTGTCATCCCGATCGAAGTGAGCGTCAGTGGACGGCCCCCCTTAGCCAGCGTACGAAGCCTGCCGTCAGTAGGATCCTTTCATCTTGTCTTTCACGCTGTGCGCCAGCTTTTCAATCTCCTCCGCCTTCTTGACCACATCGACAGACAACGTGCCTTCGTTCGTCTTGTCCACATACTCCTTCAGTTCGTTTGCCAACTTGAGCAGCTTATCGGTATCGCGCTTGAGATCGGCCTGGCGTTCCAGGTTGGCCTTCTTGGCCATCTCTCTTTCCATCCTGATGCGCGGCAGGTCCTCAGGACCAGGGCGCGGTGCGTCTGGCAGACGCAGGGGAGGGTTCTGGGGCACCGACGGCAGTGCGGCCGCGAGTGCGAACGCGAGCAAGAGTCGTGACAGGCTCTGGAATCGCAAAGGTCACCTCGAAGGACCAGATTGTAAAGTTATTATACGGTCGGTCCCGCCAGAGGCCGGGCCACCGGCTCGATGTAATCCTGGACTTGCAATCATCCAACCGAACCTTGACCGCCGCCGCCGGAACTATGACTCTGGTAACCGCGGAGGACGCTGCTTGCGGTGCTACTCTTGTGCCGATGTCCTTCGGCAAGTCCAGTACTCGGCAACTCGGACAGCTTCGAGCATTCCTGGCCTCACAGGCGTTCTACATAGGTCTCGGTCTCTACGTTGCAAGCTTCGCTCTTCCTGCGGTCTCCTTGAACGGGCAGCCTATGATTGGATGGGGCTGTGCGTGGGTGTCTTTGTGGCTTTGGACTAATCCGAAAGACTCTTCGGTGCTGGTAGTGTTCGGCGGGTTGATCAATCCACTCGCCATACTCTATGCCGTCCTGAGGCTGAGCAGCAAGGCCAGCAAACTGCGCGGCTATCTCACCAGTGCCATCTTTCTCTGCATCCCTTTCACCTGGCTCTGCCTGCTCGATCTTAAGATGGAGGCTCTCGTGGGCCACATCGTTTGGATCGTCGGCCTGCTTCTGCTGATTGTTTCGGAGGCTGCCGTACACGAGGATTTCGACTTTGCCAGATACGGCAGCATTTTCGCGGGATTGGTTCTCGGTTGGTGCGGATATCATTGGGTTGTTACTCCCAGGCTAGACCCGACTACAGAGCGCGATCATTTCTTCTACAGCGTGTCCACTCACTTCAAAGCTCCTGAATCCTGCAACAAGATCGGGCGTTACGCCTCCAGCCCGGTCTCCAGGGAACCCGGCTACCAGATCGCCTACTTGCGCTCGCGCTGCTATTACGATCTGGCTCAGATGGTGAATGATCCCAAGCTCTGCGATCAAGTCAGGCCCCTGGCCTCCGAGGGCATGGATGGTAGCCGCTACTCGCCCGCGGAATGCAAAAGCAGGGTGCCCGATCCGGCGAATCAGACAACGGCCTATCTCCGGCGTGAGGTTTTCGTACAACTGATGGAAGCAGCGGGATTTGAGAAACAGGCTTTGGAATTCCGCCGCCGCCGGTATCAGGACAAAGCTTTCCTCCTGAATATGTACGAACAGGTCAGACAGGATGTGGACTTCGTCAAGGCCCTGCGCAGTATTCCCAGTAAGCTCGACTGGCGTTCTCAACCCCGGCCCGCGACCGGACCGGAGTATCTGTTCAACATGCTCGCCACTGACGAATCCGACGAAGTGTTCTGCAACAAGATTTCGCCCGTCGCGACCTACCAATTTCCTGACGGGAAGACTTTCTCCCTCCGTTCGGCTTGCATGCTTCACGTCGGGTTCTATACCCGTTTCGGCTTCTGCGACTATCTTCCCTCCATCAACTCTTCTGACCTGCTCGTTTCAGAGTATGACTCGAAAGAAAGTTGTTCCGAAATTCTCCAGACCGAGCGGTATCCCGACTGGGGAGAGCCCCCCGATGCCAAGCCGGTGTTCTTCCCCAATCTCCAGTCCTTCCAATCAACTCTTGAGGAACTGGGGTACACTCCCGGCCGGACCGTGGCAACGACGCCGAGGGCGACATTCGACGATTACATCCAATTTTTCCTCTACGCTGCCGCGCAAGGCGGACCCGAGCTGCAATCACAGTTTGTACGGCAGGTCATGTCGCTGAAATAACCTGAGAACTCGATGGAGTCGAGGACCCGTGTTCGGTGGGCGAGCGAAATCTCGCCAGCGATGCCTAACTACTGGGAGAGGGAAAGGAGCCCGTCCGCAAGGCCGACGTTGTCATCCGGCGATTGCATCATGCCAACGGTAACACTAAGCACGAGCGGGACGCTCGCACCCACATTTCTTAGAGCGAGCTCATGTTCGCCAGGAACTCGCCATTCGACTTGGTCTTGCTCAGCTTGTCGATCAGCAGTTCCATCGCTTCCACGGGGGAAAGCGGATTCAATACCTTGCGCAATACCCAGATGCGGGTGAGGTCTTCTTTCGGGATCAGCAGCTCTTCCTTACGGGTACCTGAGCGCTGAATATCGATGGCCGGGAAGGTTCGTTTGTCCACGAGCTTGCGGTCGAGGATGATTTCCGAGTTGCCGGTACCTTTGAATTCTTCAAAGATCACATCATCCATGCGCGATCCGGTATCGATCAGCGCGGTGGCAATGATGGTCAGCGACCCGCCTTCTTCGATGTTCCGGGCCGAACCAAAGAAGCGCTTGGGACGCTGCAACGCGTTCGAGTCCACGCCGCCTGACAGCACTTTGCCGCTGGGCGGAACGATGGTGTTATAGGCCCGCGCCAGACGGGTAATCGAATCGAGCAGAATGACCACGTCGCGTTTGTGTTCCACTAGGCGCTTGGCCTTTTCGATCACCATTTCGGCGACTTGCACGTGCCGTGCTGCGGGCTCGTCGAAGGTGGAAGAAATGACCTCGCCCTTGACCGAACGCTGCATGTCGGTGACTTCTTCCGGACGCTCATCGATGAGCAGGACCATCAGCACAACTTCGGGATGGTTGGTGGTAATCGAATTGGCCACGTTCTGCAGCAGCATGGTCTTGCCGGCGCGGGGCGGCGAAACGATCAGGCCGCGCTGGCCTTTGCCGAGCGGGGTGAGCAGGTCCATGACCCGGGCGCTCACGTTCTCGCGAACGGTCTCAAGCTTGAGCCGCTCCTGCGGATACAGCGGCGTCAGGTTGTCGAACAGGATCTTGTTGCGCGCTTCTTCCGGCGATTCGAAGTTGACTGCCTCAATCTTGACCAGGGCAAAGTACATTTCGCCCTCGTGCGGTGGGCGCACCTGGCCGCTGATGGTGTCGCCGGTCTTGAGGTCAAACTTGCGAATCTGCGACGGAGAAACGTAAATGTCGTCGGGGCCGGGAAGATAGTTGTAATCCGGCGAGCGCAGGAAGCCGTAGCCGTCGGGCAGGATTTCGAGTACGCCCTCGGCAAAAATGTGGCCCTCTTTTTCACTCTGGGCCTGGAGAATCTTGAAGATCAGGTCTTGCTTGCGCAATCCACTGGCTCCGGGCAAGTCCAAAGATCGGGCGATCTTGGTTAGCTCGGTAATATTTTTTTCTTTGAGTTCAGCAATGGTCATCAGTCACCTGCGAGGAGATTTTTCAAAGGGGGGTACGCGAAAGAGAAGGATCCATCCAGCGGGGCAGGAGGCGGGCTAACTTATGCAGCCCGCCGTTGTGCCTCGGCAAAATGTTCCGGTTCGGCCAGAACCGACTGCCGCTCCGAACTTGCAATCCGATCCAGGACCTCGTTCATGGTCTCCTGGATTCTGGTATTGGGCTTGTGAAACTTACGGGTAGCCTTCGATGCAAGCTGACAGAGCATATAACGGTTCCGCAAAGTATGTAAAGCATCAAAAACACGATCAGAGCGCTTCATTATTCTTTCTCCTGACCCCAACAAAATGGCGAAATTCTCACTTTTTACGACAGGACAAGTCCCGGCCAGTTTCGTAAGTCCTTCAGTTCTTATGGGTTGTACGGGAATGCTCTGGCTACTGGTATAGATGCTCCGCCGGGCCCGAAAGTTTCTTCGATTCGGATCAGGTCCACTTATCAGCGGAGGTACTGGCAACGCCCCTAAAACCGTCCCCTATGTCCGTGGAACCTTGTAATTTAGCGGGTAAAAGGGGTGGGGTCAAGGGATTTGTTCGACCTCGTAAAGCGGATAAGCCCCACGGCACGAAGTATCTCGAAGGCCCTGGTTTCAAGGGCTCCCTTCTTGTACCTTCAAGCCCTTTGTAGTTAACGGTTTCCCGGCCCGCCCCGTTGTTTTTCCGGCCCTCTGATGCGCCAACGTGTAGGATGAGGGCGCGCCCGCCTCAGCAGGCCTGTCGTCATGATTCTTCAACACCAGAGCGTGGTTGGTATTGCTATCGCCGCATTAGGGGGCGCTGCGGTAGGCCTGGAACGCGAGTGGTCAGGCCACGCGGGCGGACCCGAGGCGCACTTTGCCGGGATTCGTACCTTTACCCTACTGGGGGGATTGGCGGGTGTAGCCGGGTGGCTCTGGTCCCTCGGTTTCCAACCTGTGGCGATTGTGCTGCTCGCCGGCGCTACGGCGCTAGTGGTGGCTGCGTACGTCGCTGCCAGTCGGCGGGTGATCGACGGCACTACCGAGGTGGCTGCCCTGGTGGTGCTGTCAGCCGGCGTTCTGGCAGGCACTGGATACCTCGTCCTAGCCAGTGCGATTACTGCCATCACTACGCTCCTTCTCGTGGAAAAGTCACGATTGCACGCCATGATCGCCCGCATCGATGACGCGGGTTTGCGAGCGGGCGTCCGATTTGCGGTGATGGCAGTCGTCATCCTTCCCCTGTTGCCGGAGGGTCCCTACGGTCCTCTTGGAGGAATCCGGCCCCGCCAGTTGTGGCTTTTCGTGCTGTTGTTTTCCGGATTGAGTTTCGTCGGCTACGTGGGCCGCCGCGTCATTGACAGCGAGCGTGGCTACCTAGTCGCCGGCATGCTGGGTGGATTCGTTTCTTCCACGGCCGTGGCCTTCACCTTTGCGCGCTTAAGCCGGCAGGCCCGGGAGTTCTCGTTTCCGCTCTCCCTGGGAGTTGTCGCAGCCTGCAGCGTCATGAATTTGAGGGTATTGGTTGCCACGGCGGTCCTCAGACCCGCGCTGGCTCTGGCACTGGTCCCCTATCTGGCGGCTCCTTTTCTTGTAGGCGCGATCATCGTCTTGATCGGATTCAGGCGGCGCGAAGAGAAGACTTCGGTGCAATCTCCCACCAACCCTCTGCAAGTGATGTCCGCGCTGCAGATGGCAGTTTTGTTTCAGGTTGTCCTGTTTGCGGTGTACGCGGTGCGCGTGCACTGGGGAGAAACCGGGGTATTGTTTTCGGGCGCTGTTCTCGGACTGACCGACGTGGACGTGCTTACCATCTCCATGGCCAAGAGTGCCGAAGGGCAAATCGCAATTCCGGTCGCAGCCCAGGCCATTGCCATCGGAATACTGTCAAACACCATCATGAAACTTCTGCTGGGAGTCGCGCTTGGAAAGGGAAGATTCCGAATACTCATGCCGGCCTGGCTGGCCCTGATGGCCATCGCTTCGGCCGCTTCCATTGCGGCACTACGCTGAAGAGCCCCTGCGAGGGAGCGCCTGGGTCCGGGCTAGGCCTGATGGGACAGCTGATGTGACCGAACTGGCTTGTCCTTAATGTCTTTTCGAAGCAGGGCCAGGTACACCATGAAAGCAATGGTCGAGACCAGCATTGAGTAACCGTACAACGTGCCGGTTTCGGAGAAGTTGCTGAAGTAAACGTGACCGCGACTGAACAGGGCAAAGATTACGAGCAGGGCGGGAGGGCCCAGGCCAGCCCCCACTAACAGTGCGAAGGGCCACGACAGACGAGTGAAAAAGCGCGCGGGAAAAATCAATGCCGTCGGCACGCCCACCAGGACCCAGCCTAGAATTGAGAACGCTGCGTAAAGAGAGAACAACTGAAACGTGTCTCCAATCAGCTGCGCAGGTTCTCCAAAGAACAGCGTGGCGTGTAGTGCGTGTTTCAGGAGCAGGAAAAGCAGCATTACATCCCCCGCCAGAAGGCCGACGAAAGTGTAGGCCAGTCGTTTGACGGGATTGATAGGGGCGAACTGGGTATCGATGCTGTGCATCTTGCGCACCTCCCGCATCATCAAGGCTGAAAGCGTGAATGGTGCGAGCTTCGTCTAGAGTGCTGCCTTACCTGCGGGCGCCACATTCGGCTTCGCAATGGACCGACAACCTATCGGCGCGCCGTGTGAAGCTCCTCCGGTTCAGCTTTCGAACAGTTACCTCGCCCGCGGGGCAGCATCGCGAAGACCTCCAGTTGATCGTGGAGGATTCGGGCGGAAAGGGAGAGCGTGTCGTTCTCGCCCGTCACGACCTTCTCGGCTGCCTCAAGAGCACGAGCGTACAGGGCATGTGCCACCTTGTAATCGTGGTCCCGGCGATAGCGGTTGGCGAGTGTATAGAGATTCCCCGTAAACGCCAGCCACCGTTTCCGGCTCATGCCATCGGACCGGTTCTGCCCGGATCGTGCATTCTCCGTTTTTGCAGCCGGCTCGCGATGTTCTTCAATCTGTCTGATCTGATCTCGCAACCAGCCCGTCAGCGCTTCTTCCAGCTCCATTTGTGTTCCGCAACGATAGAGATAGTCGATGGTTTCACCCTTCGAATTGAGCGGAATCAACCGGCAAGGTGATGCCTGGTTTCTTAACTCGGCAGGAACGAAACTCATCAGCAGACACTCGCTGCAGGCATGCAGGCGTTCCGGATCGCGGAAGTTGGGGCAGGTGGGCGAATCCTCGAAGACGGATGGGCGAAGCCAGGGAGTACGTGGGGAGCGGCCGTAGCCTCCATCCTCAAGGAATTTGAGCTCGAACCTGAGGAGTTCCACCAGATCCCGCTCATCCTGTGTCATAGATCACCTCGTAAGATCAGGTTCGCAGGCTTAATGGTGGAACCGCTATAGCAGGGATCACCTGTTCCTGTGATCAGGATCACAATGGAGGGCGGGCGTCCCCGACCGTCCGGTCATTGGCCGGTCTCAGACGGGCCGCCGGTCTTTCTTGGCAAGCATTTGGATTTTTGCGTGTTAATCGTGTAACTCTCGACCCACGACAGACCCGGACGTGAGGGAGATCATGGGTATTCGTGATTCTGATCACTGCGGTTCGAGGAGCCACGGATTCATGCTGTTAGTCGCGAGGTGGGTCATGCGATGCACAGAGACCTCCAGTGAAATCAAACTGGACAATATCCTCTACCTGACCGATTTCTCGGAACCAGCAGACGCAGCGCTTCCGTTTGCCACGGCACTCGCCCGCGAATACGGCTCCAGCGTCTATGCCGTCCATGTTCTGCGCCCTGATATGTACACCTATCTGGCGCCCGAGTTCGGCACTATCGTGACCGCAGGATTGGAGCAGGCAGCAAAGACAAAGATGCAGCAGATCGAATCCCGGCTGAATGGCCTGCCGCACCAGTCCATCATCGAGTGGGGAACCAGTGTTTGGTCGACCGCGCAGCAGGTAGTTCAGAAAAACGACATCGACCTGGTGGTGGTGGGTACGCACGGCCGCAGGGGCCTGCAAAAATTCTTCCTGGGCTCGGTGGCGGAAGAGATCTGGAGACGTGCGAGCGTGCCCGTGCTCACGATCGGACCGTCGGTGAGCCGCACCCGCAACGGCGAACGTCTCAATTGTGTGCTCTTCGTAACTGATTTCACCTCGCAGTCACTGGCCGGTCTACCCTATGCAGTAGCGATGGCGCGAGAATACCGCTCCCATCTTGTTCTCCTGCACGTTATCCAGCAGGCCAAGGCGGATGATCTATGGGAAGAACTCACCGCAGCGGAAGCCATCTACCACTTGAGCCAGACGTTGCCGCGGGACGCGAAGTTGTCAAGCCGTCCGGAACTGGTAATCAAACACGGCGAACCTGCCAAAGGCATCATCGATACGGCCAGGTCCTGCAACGCGGATTTGATCGTGCTCGGGGTTCGCGGCTGCGATCATCCGGGCATCGCGACCCACGACGATTGGACAATTGCCCATGAGGTGCTGGTGAACGCGACCTGTCCAATCCTGATGGTTCCTGGAGCAAGCGCTGCGTTGCGAGCGATTTCTACCGCCGACGCGACGGAGATGACAACGCCACTGGCCGGCAGGGAAGTCTTACCTCAGCCCGTGTTGCGGGGATAATCACCGCTGTGAGGAAAGCCTAAGATGGCGGTCACTTGAGGATTTGATCGAAAATCGCCTCTGAGACTGAGACCGTTTCAGAGCTCGAGGACTGCCCGGATTGATGTTGGGTCCTCTGGCGTCCGCGTCCGGAAACCCAGGCGTTTGGCGATTTTCTTCATCGGCAAGTTGTCGGGCAGAATCTCGGCATCCACCTGGGCCAGTTTCTCGTCGCGCGCGACCCCGATGATACGCCGGAACAGTTCGGTGCCCAAACCCTGATTCTGGCACTCGTCCGATACTAGGACAGCAACTTCCCCGTCGTTCCTGGCGTGGGACTTGATCAGCCTGCCTACTCCGAGGATGCGATGCTGCCCGCTGGCATCGCGACAATCCGCGACGATGGCCATCTCCCGGTCGTAATCCACAAAGCAAATACGCACCAGACGATCGTGCGCCACCCGTGAACTCAGGCTAAGCGAGTAAAAATAGCGCAAGTACACGCTGCGGTCAGAGAGCGATTCGTGGAATTTCACCATCAGCGGTTCATCTTCGGGACGAATCGGCCGCAGGGTGATCTTGGTGCCGTTCTTCATCACCCAGGAAGAAACATACTGCAAAGGATAGGGCCGGACTGCTGGTCTCGGAAGATGGTCAGGATCGGTCCCCGGCGGGTGCAATATCACGCGGGCGTCCAGGGCAAGCAAGCGCTCGGGTGAGGCCAGCAGCGGGTTGATGTCGATTTCCGAGATCCAGGGCTGCTCGATCACCAGTTGACTGAAGCGGACCAGCAGACTCTCCAGGGCGGGCATGTCAATGGGTTTGCGTCCACGGACGCCCTTGAGCGCCGTGAAAATGCGAGTTTGCTCCATCAATCTCTCGGCGAGGGTGGTGTTCAGCGGCGGCAGCGCCAGGGCACGGTCGCGATAGACCTCGACCAGCGGGCCGCCGGAACCGAACAGGATTACCGGGCCAAACTGGGGGTCAATGCTGCTGCCGAGAATCAACTCGTAGCCTTCCAGGCGGACCATGGGCTGCACCGTGACGCCCGAGAAGTGATCAGGCCCGGCGATCTTCTCCACCGAGGTTTTGATCGCCTGAAACGCGGAGCGGACGGATGCCTCATCTTGCAGGTTCAGCTTCACGCCGCCCACATCGGTTTTATGGGTGATGGTGTCGGAGAAAATCTTCAACACCACGGGATATCCGAGAGCATGGGCGCAGGACACCGCTTCGTCTTCACTGCGAGCGATCCGGGTTTCAACTGTGGGGATGCCGTAGTGCGAAAGAATTTGTTTCGATTCAAACTCGTTCAGCAATACCCGGCCCTGGCTGCGGGCGGCCGCAATGATGGTTTCCGCCTGACTGCGGGAATGCGGGTCGAGTTCGCCGCCCTCGGCCAGCGTCGGAGTCTCGTAGAGGCCGCGCAGGTTGTAACTGTATCGCCACATGTAGGTGAAGGCGCGGGCTGCGGTGTCGGGATAAGGGAATGTGGGGATGCCGGCAGCATTAAGGAGCGCCTCGCCGGGGGCAATACTCGCGCCTCCCATCCAACTGGTCAGGACGGGTTTCCCGGAAGATTTGGCGTACGGCTTCAAACGCTCGGCAATGGCCGCGGGATCGGTCATGCCCTGGGGCGCGAGAATGACCAGGAGGCCGTCGCTGTTTGGATCTTTGGAGGCGATTTCGATGGCCTTGGCATAGCGCTCCGAGTCGGCATCACCCAGAATGTCGATGGGATTGTTGTGGCTCCAGTGGCGCGGCAAGAATGCGTCCAGCGCCTGCAGGGTATTTTCCGAGGGAACAGTCAGTTGTCCGCCATTTGCGATCAGCGCGTCCGTGGCCAGGACGGCGGGCCCGCCGGCATTGGTGAGAATGGTAAGCCGCGGCCCCTTGGGACGCGGCTGCTTGCTGAGAACCTCCGCCATGTAGAACAGGTCCGCGATGGCGAGGACGCGCAAGAC
>JBARIF010000076.1:0-1814 GCA_049799615.1 Terriglobales bacterium | reverse complement strand
CCGAAGTCGCTCGCGCCTACCCGAGCGCGGTAAAGCCCTTGCTGGTGTTCCGCCTCGACCGCTATTTGCGCGGCGGAGACCACTATTCCTTCAACCAGCAGGGCTACGCGGCCGTCCGCTTCACCGAGTACCGCGAAGATTACAACCACCAGCACCAGAACGTGCGCACGGAAAAAGGCATCGAATACGGCGACCTGCCCAAGTTCGTCAACTTTGATTATGTCGCGAATGTGGCGCGGGTAAATGCGGCGACCCTGGCATCGCTGGCGTCGGCGCCCGCTCCGCCTGCCCGGGTGCGCCTGCAAACCAGGGACCTGGAAAACGACTCGACCCTGACCTGGGAGGCTTCGCCGGGAAGCGTTGCCTACGAAGTCCTGTGGCGCGATACCGCCAGCCCAGAATGGGAACACGCCCAGTTGGTGGGAAATGCGACCCATACCACCATGTCGCTGTCGAAGGATAATGTGATTTTCGCTGTTTGCGCCGTCGATGGTAAAGGACACCGTAGTCTGCCGGTGGTGCCCCAGCCCGAAAGATGAGACAGTACTAGCTGTACCCACTGGTTGTCAGAGAACGACTTAACCGAGAGCGACTGGAGCCAATTGTGGCGCGAAGCCGAGAAATGACGTTGAGCCTGCCGCCCTTCACCCGGGCGGTCACCTGGCTGCTCGCGATCAATACAGCGGTCTTCCTGCTGCTCGAACTCTTCGGCATGACCCTGATCGACGTTGCCCGCTGGGTGCGTGACTACCTGGCGCTCGAGCCTCAGGCGGTTGTCCACGGCGCCATCTGGCAGTTGGTGACCTACAGCTTTCTGCATTTTGAATTCTGGCACTGGTTCGGCAACATGCTGGGCATCTGGATGTTTGGCTCGGCCTTCGAGGGAGCCTGGGGCACGCGCCGCTTCGTGGAGCTCTATTCCTTCGGCGTCATAGGCGCGGCCCTGACCACCACTGCGCTCTCCTATAGCCACGTGCTGGGAAATCCCACAATCCCGACCGTGGGTGCATCCGGCGGAGTGTTCGCGATCCTGATCGCGTTCGGGATGGTCTTCGGCGAGAACGAAATCCTGCTGATCCCGTTCCCCTTCTCGCTCAAGGCCAAGTATTTCGTCGCGATCCTGATCGTCGTGACCCTGGCCTTCGCCATCCAGGGTGGCGGCAACGTGGCCTACGTCGCCCACCTGGGCGGATTGTTCTTCGGATACATCTACGTCAAGTTTGTGCCCCGCGGACGCGCCCCCAGTATGGGGATATCAGAACGCTATTTCGGTTTGCGCAACCAGTACTACCGCTGGAAACGGCGCCGCGCCGCCCGGAAGTTTGAGGTTTACATGCGCAAGCACAATCGCACCGTGGAGTTCGACGAACAAGGTAATTACATCCCGCCCGAGGAAGAGAAGAAAAACGGCGGCTCGAAGTCCGGCTGGGTAAATTAAGGGCTCATCTTCCCGAAAAAATCAGAAAACGCCGCGACCACTTCCGCCACTACTTCGGCCCGCACCGCCTTCCCCTTAAATCCCAAATCGTGCCCCGCCCCATTCACTGTCAATAATCTTGTCCTAGCCGGAATCATCTTTACGGCCGCCTCCATTTCCTCGACCGACCCAAAGGGATCGCGTGTCCCGTGCACGAACAGGGCCGGAACCCGCAACCCTGGCAAATGCTGCACCCGCAGCTGCGCCGGCTTCCGGGGCGGATGCAAGGGATAAGACAGCAGCAGAAGTCCCTCCACCAGGTCAGGCTCCGCCGCGCACAGCATCGTCGCCTGCCGTCCACCGTAAGAATGCCCACCCAGGAACATTCGCCCGCAAC